>NZ_JBFTJF010000002.1:0-421175 GCF_056395305.1 Variovorax sp. 10L426
CCTCATGGTCCTCGAATCCATGAAGATGGAAATCCCCGTCGTCGCCCCCGAAGCCGGCCGCGTCGTCGAGATCCTCATCGCCGAAGGCGCTCCCGTGCGTGAAGGCCAGGACATCGCGGTCTTCGAAGAGGAATGAGCGCCGTGAAGAAGGCCGCCGCTGACATGCAGACCAGCTACGGCGCGGAAGGCGAGGCGCTGTCCATGCGCGCTTCATCCGCCGGTCGCCAACTGATGACACTCGCCGAGCAGATTGCCGAGCGCATCTCCCTGTCGATCGCGACCGGCGATTACGCACCCGGCGATCGCATTCGCGAGGAGGCGATTGCCGAGCAGCTCGACGTCAGCCGCGGCCCCGTCCGCGAAGCACTTCGCATCCTGGAGCGCGACGCCGTGGTGCGCATCCAGCCCCATCGCGGCGCGCACGTCACGCAGCTCAGCATCAAGGAAGTGGGCGATCTGTTCGAGATTCGCCGTGACCTGGTCGGCTCGATGGTCCGTCGACTTGCCGCTCGCGATGACGACCTCATGACCGCGATCGACACCGGCGTGTGCGAACTCGAGGCCGCGGCCAACGGTGCCGTCGGGGCCGACGCCTATCTCGCGATCAGCAATCGACTCGGTCGCCTGCTCGCCGACGCCTCCCGCAATGAGCGCCTCGCGGAGATCCTGGGTTCGCTGGCCCGGCAGACGCGCCGCTACTCGATGCTCGGCCTCGCGAGCGCCGCGCGGCGCGAGGAATCGGCGCGCACTTGGCGCTCGATGGTGAACGCGCTGAAGGCCGGCGACCCGAATGTCGCGGCCGATGCCATCGAGGACCTGATCGAGGCCCTGCGACGCGAAGCCATCAGGCATTTGCAGGCAGCCGACCTTCCAACACACACAAAGGATTGATTTCCATGAGTTCCGAACGAATCGCAGGGCACGCCCTGTCCTGGGCAGCGACCCAGTTCCGCGACCGGCCCGCCGTGGTCTTTCGCGACCGCAGCTACAGCTACACGCAGATCGAGCGGCGCAGCAACCAGCTCGCCAACACGCTCATCGGCCTGGGGCTGATGCCTGGTGAGCGCCTCGCGGTGCTGCTGAACAGCTCGGTGGAGAGCATCGAGGCCCAGTTCGGTGCCGAAAAGGCCGCACAGGGCTACGTGGCCCTGAACGCGCGTCACACGGTGCGCGAACAGGCCGGCATCCTCAACGATGCGGGCGCTTCGGTGCTCATCGCGGGCGCAGAGTTCCGCGAATCGGTGCAGAAGGTTCGCTTGCTCGTGCCGTCGCTGCGCGTCGTCATCGGCGTGGGTTGGCATGACGCCGACGTGCTCGACTACGACTTGCTGCTCGAGCGTGCAGCGGACCGTGCACCATGGCTGAAGGTTCCGGCGAACCTGCTGCTGCGTATCGCCTACACGTCGGGCACGACGGGCCAGCCGAAGGGCGTGGCCTACAGCATCGAGCGCTTCGAGGCACGTCTCGCGAACCATTTCGCCGCGATGGAATATGGCCTTGGCATCGACGACGCGATGCTGCATGTCGGCCCGCTCACCCACGCGGCCGGTGTGCACCTGCTGCCGTGCTACCTGCGTGGTGCACGCAACATCGTGGCCGATCGCTTCGATGCCGAAGAAGTGGTGGCACAGATCGCCAGCGATCGCATCAGCCAATTGATGGTCGTGCCCACCATGCTGGGCCGCCTGCTCGAGGTGATCGCCGCCAACCCCGCGGCAGACCTGTCCGCGCTGCGTCGGGTGCACTACGGCACGGCGCCCACGCCGACAAGCATGGTCCATCAGGCCTTGGGCCGGCTGGGCCCGATCCTGCGCCAGCAATACGGCATGACCGAGGCCGTGCAGCCCCTGTGCGTGCTCTATCCGCACGACCACCTGCAGGACGGCCAGCCCTCCGAACGCGTCACCTCGTGCGGGCGGCCGACGATGAACGTCGACATCGCCGTGCGGGACGCCGATGGCAATCCCCTGAAGGCAGGCGAAGTCGGCGAGATCGCGATCGCGCATCGCGGCATCGGCGAAGTCGCGTTCTGGCGTCGTCCCGACCTGGAGCGTGAATCCATCCGCGACGGCTGGTACTACAGCGGCGACCTGGGTCGCTTCGACGACGAAGGCTTTCTCTACATCGTCGGCCGCAACAAGGACATGATGATCAGCGGCGGCTTCAACGTCTATGCCCGCGAGGTCGAGGACGCCCTGCACACGCACCCGGCCGTGGCCGAAGTGGCAGTGCTCGGCCTGCCTGATTCCGAGTGGGGCGAGGTGATCGCGGCCTTCGTGGTCCGCCGCCCCGGAGAAACGAGCGATGCCGACGCGCTCGCCCGGCACTGCGCCGAGCAGATCGCCGGCTACAAGAAACCGCGCGTGATCGAGTTCGTCGACGCGCTGCCGCGCAACCACGCCGGCAAGGTGACCAAGAACGACCTGCGCGATGCGTGGCTGGCAGGCCATCCCCAAGGTATCCAAGGAGCAACTTCCAAATGAACACGACACAGACGACACAGACGACAAAGACGACAAAGACGACACAGACGGCGCAGCCCGCAGCGGGCGAATGGGCCGAGGACCTGGACGAACTGGCGCAGCGCCGCGCCATCGCGCACGCGCTCGGCGGCGAGGAGCAGGTCGCGCGCCATCACGCGCAGGGCAAGCTCACGGCGCGCGAGCGCATCGACCACCTGCTCGACGCCGGCAGCTTCAACGAGATCGGCGCGCTGGCCGGATCGGTGCAATACGGCGCGGATCGCAAGCGCGAGCAGTTCACCCCCAGCAACGCCGTCGTCGGCATCGGCAAGATCGACGCACGGCGCACGGTGGTCGCGGCCGACGACTTCACGATCCGGGGCGGCTCGTCCGAAGGGTCGGTGTCGGAGAAGTGGATCTACGCCGACCGCTACGCCTGGGAATACAAGCTGCCGCTCGTGCGCATGATCGACAGCGCAGGCGGGAGCGTCAAGCTGCTCGACAAGCTCGGCCACACCAAGATCCCGGGCTACCCGATGCTGCCGATGACGCAGCTGCTGGGCGTCGTGCCCGTGGTCGGCATCGCGCTCGGCGCCTGCGCCGGATTGGGCGCCGTGCGGGTCGGCGCGGCACACCTCGCCATCATGATTCGCGGCAAGAGCCAAGTCTTCGCCGGCGGTCCGCCCGTCGTCAAGCAGGCGCTGGGCATCGACATCGACAAGGAGTCGCTCGGCGGCTACGACGCAATGCACCGCTACAGCGGCGCGGTGAACTTGGCCGTCGATACCGAAGAGGAAGCCCTGCAGGCGACGCGGCGCTTTCTTTCGTACCTGCCTGGCAACGTATGGGAGCAACCGCCGCGCGTGGTTTGCGACGATCCGGCCGATCGCTGCGACCCGTGGCTCAACCAGGCGATTCCGGCGGACAAGCGCAAGGTGTTCCAGGCGCGCAAGATCCTCAAGGCCATCTTCGATCAAGGCTCGCTGTTCGAGATGTCGCCGGATTTCGGCGGCTCGACGATCACTTGCCTGGCCCGGTTGAACGGACACGCGGTCGGCGTGATGACGAACAATCCGATGGTGATGGGCGGCGCGCTGACACGCTCGGCGGCCTTGAAGATGGCGCGCTTCGTCGATTTCTGCGACACCTTCCACCTGCCGATCGTCAATCTGGCCGACCAGCCGGGCGTGATGACTGGCGCCGACGCCGAGCGCGAAGGCACGATCTCGGCGGCGTTGCAGGCGATGCACGCCATCGAGCAGTCGGGCGTGCCTTGGCTTGCGATCGTGCTTCGCCGTTGTGTGGGGTTGGCCGGCGCCATGTTGAGCCCGTTGCACGGGCCTTCGGGCACCTCCTTGCCGAACCGCTATGCGTGGCCCTCGGCGCGCTGGGGCTCGATCCCGGTGGAGGGCGGCGTTGCCGCGGCCTACAAGAAGGACATCGCTGCCGCCGAAGATCCGGTCGCGCATCGGCTCGACCTCGAGGCGCACTATCACGCGATCTCGTCGCCGATGCGCACGGCCGAACGCTTTGGCGTGCTCGACATCATCGAGCCCGCGATGACGCGGCCGCTGCTGTGTTCCTGGGTCGAGGACGCTTACCGGGCGACGAGCCGGCAGCTCGGCCCCGTCGGTCGCACGATGCGCTGAAGCAGCGGCGCACGGTGACGCAGCAGGAGAGCAGGCATGCCGACGCAACTCGACAGCGCAAAGAACCTGCTGCGCTGCGCGGCTGGAGAATCGATCAGCGCGGTTACAGTGCATGGCGTGATTCGATCCGCCCCTGCCAATTTGTTGTCTGCCGGAGGATGTCGATGCTCAAGCCTGGTTCGAGGCGCTTCGCTGTCGGCGTTGTTGCCCTCCTTGTACTCGTCGCCGCAATGTTGGCCTACTACGCCTATCAGCAGCGCTGGTCGTTCAGCCCTCAGGACCGGCTCTATGTCGAGGCGCCCGACGCAGCCGGAATGACCGAGGGCATGCAGGTGACGACCCGTGGGGTCGTCATCGGCAGCGTTCGGAGCATCGGGCTGCCCACAACGCAGTCCTCTGAGCAGGGCGCTCGGATCGAACTGCGCATCGGCCGCGACTACATGGCGCACTTACCGAAGGGAACGCGGGCGAGACTGGTTCAGGAGAACGGGATCGGCCAGCCGACGATCGACCTCGTGCCTCCGCGCGGCGGCGCGCAAGCGCTGGATCCCGGCGACGTGCTGGCTTTGGAGCGCGGCAAGGATGGCGGCCAGATCTTGCAGGAATTGCAGTCGGCGTTGATGCCTGTCATCGCCGACGCTCGCAAATTGACCGAGAGCCTGACGGATCCGAACGGGTCCTTCCAGCAGACGCTGAAGGCGGGTCAGGACGTTGTCTCGAAGATGCCCGCCATCGCCGAGAAGACGGGCGAGGTGATCGATCAGACGAAGCAGACCGTGAAAACCATCGAGAGCGGAGCCGCGGCGACGCTGCAAAGGGCCGGTCGCACCATCGAGGTCGTGGAGCAAGCAGCGCCTGCGGTGATCGAAAAAGTGCAGCAGGCCGCCGCAACCTCGCAGAAGGCCAGCGCCGACGTGCAGGCCATGGCGGCGCAGGCTTCCGAAAGACTGCCGGCCGTGCTCGATCAGGTTCAGGCCGCGGCGACGCAGACCAACCAGATGGTGAGCAATGCGCGCCAGACCTGGCCGATCAGCATGCTGACCGGCACGGCCACCACGCCGCAGTCACTGCCGATCGACAGCATCGGCGGCCTGCCGCTCCCTGGAGAAGCGCCATGAGGCGCACGCGCCGACTGATCGCGTGCGGCCTGTGCGCCGTCGGAGCGGCCCTGCTCGGGGCGTGCTCGACACCGCCCGTGCGCTCGGCGGCATACGTGCAGGCCCAGGGCTTCAACACGCAGGGAATGGATCGCTTCAAGGCGGGCGACCTGCCGCGTGCCCTGGCGTTTTTCCAGCAAGCACTCGTTGTCGGACAGTCGATAGAGGACGACGACGCGATCGCAGCCGCGCGCCTGAATCTATCCATGGTCTATCTGGGCATGGGTCGCCAGGACGAGGCGCTGAAGCAATTGGATCTGGTCTTGGACGAGCGCCGCCTTGCGTTCAGTGCAGACCGACGCGCCGAAGCTGCATTGAGGCGCGCGATGGCGGTCCAGGCGAGCGACCGTGCGAGCGCCGAACAAGCGCTCGATCGGGCTGGCGTGATCTGCGGCAGCGGTTGCAGCGTGAGGGGAAAGATCCTCAATCTGAAGGCATACATGGCGCTGAGCGGCGGGCGCGCCGAGGAGGGGCTGCGATTCGCGCAGCAAGCCCACGGAGCCCTTGCCAAGGACGATGCGCTGGAAAAGGCGAACGCGCTGCGTCTGCAATCGAGTGCCTACATCGCCTTGAAGACCCCCGCTGCTGCGGTGCCCCTGCTTCATGAAGCATTGGGGATGGACAAGGCCGCAGGGGCGAGCGAAAAGATCTATCAGGATTTGCTGCTGCTGGGTCAGGCGTCCATGGACAAACCGGAACTCGCCAAGGACTATTGGGCCAGGGCCCACGACGTGGCGGTGGCGGCCAAGAACGATGCTGGTGCCGAGCGCACCGCGAAGTTGCTGGCAACCGCCGCGCCTTAGCCGGCGGCGCGGCGGGAGGGCAAGCAACCTAGGGGGAAACCCCGCCTTGCTTTCGCGATCGACGAAAGCTGGCGCTGCGGCTTTGTCGTTCCCTCGGTGAGGCAGCGATTCGAGAATTCATGCACCCCTGGAGACAAAGCATGACCTCAATCACTCAGCCTCGCATCGGCGCCACCAGCGTCGATGCATCACCCAGCGAATCAAGCATCGTGCGCAAGGTCGCGTGGCGAATCATGCCGTTGATCATGATTTGCTACCTGTTCGCTTTCTTCGATCGCATCAACATCAGCTTCGCCAAGTTCGCACTGCAAAGCGACCTGGGCCTGAGCGATACCGCCTACGGATTCGGCGCCGGCCTGTTCGTCGTGGGCTACGTGCTGTTCGAAGTGCCCAGCAACCTGATGCTCTACAAGGTCGGCGCACGGCGCTGGATCGCCCGCATCATGATTTCCTGGGGCATCGCCACGGCACTGATGGTGTTCGTGCAGAACGAGTGGCAGTTCTACGTCCTGCGCTTCATCATCGGCGCGATGGAAGCCGGCTTTGCACCGGGCGTGTTGTTCTACCTGACGCTGTGGTTTCCGACTGCCTACCGCGGCCGCATCACCTCGACCTTGTTCCTCGCATCGGCCTTTGCGGGGCTCGCGGGCGCGCCTGTCGCGGGCCTCGTGTTGTCGAATCTGGACGGCGCACTGGGCATGGCGGGTTGGCACTGGCTGTTCCTGGTCGGTGGCCTGCCGTGTGTCGTGCTCGGCATCCTGGTCTTCAATGTGCTCAAAGACCGCATCCAGGACGCCGGTTGGCTCACGCCGGCCGAGCAAACGCTCCTGTCCAGCCGCATCGCCGACCAGAACAAGAGCATCGGCAGTCACTCGTTGCTCGGCGCGCTGAAGACGCCCGGATTCCTCACACTCGCGCTGATCTATTTCCTCATCCAGGTCGCGTCCTACGGCCTCAACTTCTGGGCGCCTCACCTGATTCGCACGTCGGGCAGCACGAATCCGACGGTCATCGGCTTCCTGACGGCCGTGCCGTACCTGTGCGGTGCGATCGCGATGCTGGTCGTCGGCAAGCTCTCGGACGCGACCGGCGAGCGCCGCAAGTTCGTCGCCGGCCTGATCGCGCTGTCGGCCATCGGATTCTTCGCGGCCGGCATGTTCGACAAGAGCACGACCATGGTCGTCGTGGCCCTGGGTGTGATGGGTGCGGGCGTCATCGCATCCATCCCCGCCTTCTGGGCCTTGCCGCCCAAGCTGGTGACCGGTGCAGGTGCGGCCGGCGGCATTGCGCTGATCAACACGCTCGGGCAACTGGGTGGCATCGTCAGCCCGGTGATGGTCGGGCGCATCAAGGACATCACCGGCAGCACCACGCCGGCCTTGTATGTCATCGGTTGCCTGGGCCTCGTGTGTGCGGCGATCCTGCTCTACGGGCTGCCCGCGAGCTTGCGGCGCAGGGAAGAGCACGCGTCATCGTCGCAGCAGGGCCACTCGGCCGCGACCCAAGCCTCACACTGACGCATCTTGAGCCAAGGAACGAGCCAATGAACGAAACCTCCACATCAAACTCGCCGTTGACACCGGCGGCGCTGAAGGGCGTACGCGTTATCGAGATGGGCCAACTGATTGCCGGCCCCTTCGCCGGAAAGACGCTGGGCGAATTCGGTGCCGATGTGATCAAGATCGAGGCGCCGGGCACCGGTGATCCGCTGCGCAACTGGCGCTTGATCAAGGAGGGCACCTCCGTCTGGTGGCAGGTGCAGTCGCGCAACAAGCGCTCGATCGCGCTCGACCTGCGCAGCACCGAAGGCCAGGACATTGCCCGCCAGCTGATCGCCGAAGCGGATGTGCTGATCGAGAACTTCCGGCCGGGCACACTGGAAGGCTGGGGCATGGGCTACGACGTGCTGTCGAAGCTGAACCCGGGCCTCGTGATGCTGCGCATCTCCGGCTATGGCCAGACAGGCCCCTACCGCGACCTGCCGGGCTTCGGCGCGATCGGCGAGGCGATGGGCGGCCTGCGCCACCTGACTGGCGAGCCGGGCCGCGTGCCGGTGCGTTGCGGCATCTCCATCGGCGACACGCTGGCGGCACTGCACGGCACCATCGGCATCCTCACGGCCCTCTACCACCGCAAGGTCAACGGCGGTCAGGGGCAGGTGATCGACGTGGCGCTGCACGAGGCGGTGTTCAACGTCATGGAGAGCCTGTTGCCCGAGTACAGCGCCTTCGGCGCGGTGCGGGAAGCGGCTGGCAGCGCATTGCCCGGCATCGCACCATCGAACGCCTACCGCTGCAGCGACGGCTACGTGCTCATCGCGGGCAACGGCGACAGCATCTTCAAACGGCTGATGCAGGTCATCGGCCGCGACGACCTGGGCACCGATGCAGAGCTGGCGAACAACGCCGGCCGGGTGGCCCGCGTCGCGCAGCTCGACGAGGCGATCGAGGCCTGGACGCAAACGCGCCCGGTGATCGAGGTGCTCGCCACCCTCGGCGATGCCAAGGTACCGGCCGGCAAGGTCTACACCGCCCAGGACATCGCCGAAGACCCGCACTATCGGGCGCGCGACATGCTCCTGAAGCAGACCACCCGCGACGGCTACGTCGTCGAGGTGCCCGGCGTGGTGCCCAAGCTGCTCGGCACGCCGGGCACGGTGCGCTCTTCCGCGCCGCGCCTCGGCGACGACACCGACGCGGTGCTCGGGGAGCTCGGATTTTCAACAAAGGACATCGCCGCCCTGCGCGGCAGGAAGGTGGTCGCATGAACGACAAGGACACACTCTGGAACGGCGCCGGCCGGCGCATCTACATGCAGGAAGTCGGCACGCGCGACGGCCTGCAGGTCGAAGAGGCCTTCGTGCCGACGCAGGAAAAGATCGCGCTGGTCAACATGCTGTCGCACGCGGGCGTGGCGAAGATCGAGGTGACGGCCTTTGTTTCGCCGAAGGCGATTCCCGCCTTGCGCGATGCAGAGATCGTGTTGCGCGAGATCAAGCGGCAGCCGGGCGTGGTCTACAGCGCGCTGGTGCCCAACGTTCGGGGCGCCGAACGCGCCATCGATGCGGACGCCGATGAACTCAATCTCGTGATGTCGGCCAGCGAGAGCCACAACCTGGCCAACCTGCGAATGACGCGCGAGCAATCGTTCGCGGCGCTGTCGGAGGTCAACGCCTTGGCTCGGCAGGCCAAGGTGGCGGTCAACGTCTCGCTCTCGTGCGCCTTCGGTTGCCCGATGGAAGGCGATGTGCCCGTGACCACCGTGCTCGACTGGTGCGTCCGTTTCGTCGAAGACATGGGCGCGCGCGGCGTCACGCTGTGCGACACCACCGGGATGGCTTACCCTGGTCAGGTCGCGGCCCTCACCGCAGCCTTCCGCGCGCGTTGGCCGAAGACCGAACTCACGCTGCACTTCCACAACACGCGTGGCATCGGCCTGGCGAACGTGATCGCCGCCATCGACGCTGGCGCTGACCGCTTCGATGCCTCGCTTGGAGGCATCGGCGGCTGCCCGTACGCGCCCGGCGCGACCGGCAACGTGTGCAGCGAAGAGATCGTCCACGCGCTCGAATTGATGGGCTACCGCACAGGCGTCGATCTCGCACTGCTGACCCATGCGGCAAGGCGCCTGCCGGGGCTGATCGGTCACGATATTCCGAGCCAGATCGTCAAGGCCGGCCGCCGCCTCGACCTGCATCCGGTGCCTGACGATTTCGCCGCCATTCGTGAACGTGCGATCGCGCGTGTTGCCTGAAACCTCAACGCGTCAGGCGGCTTCCTTGCGACCCTCGAAATAATCGGCCAACCGCATCCGTTCACGCTCGAACACCGGCATGCCGGCGCGCACCGCTCCCCAGTCGTCAGTGCGGCTTGCGCGGTCGATGCTCTCGCATGCGGCTGCAAATGCGAGCGCACCGACCATCTTGCTGGCGCCCGCCATGCGGTGGGCGCACAGGGTGACCTGGGCGACGTCGTCGGCGGCCACCGCCTGCCGAAGTCCGATCGAGTCCTCCTCGCACGTTCGCCGGAAGGCCGCAAGTACCTCGCTCACCATCGACGCATCGCCCCCGCATTTCGCCTCGAGGAGCGCCTGGTCGATCGGGCCGGCAGAGGCGCTGGCCTCCGGGCTCGAGTCGGCGGAAGCGGCGGACGGCGAGGGAGCTTGGGGAAGCGGCAGCCATCGATCGACCTTGTCGATCAGCTGCACCAGTTCCACCGGCTTGACAAGAAAGTCGTCCATGCCGGCGGAGAAGCACGCCTCGGCCTCACCCTGCAGTGCGTTGGCGGTGCAGGCGACGATCGGCACTCGCTTCCGTCCATCTTCGGATTCCAGCCTGCGGATGCTGCGCGCCAGTTCATAGCCGTCCATGTGGGGCATGTGGCAGTCGGTGATGACGAGCCCGAAGCGACCCGACTTCCACATCTCCAGGGCCTGGACGCCGTCGTCGGCGGTCTGCGCGGCGTAGCCCAGCGTTCGCACCTGGCGCAGGATCAGCATGCGGTTGACGGGGTGGTCATCCACCAGCAGCACCAGCGTTCCTTCCGTCTCGGCCTGCGCAGTGCTCGGAGCCACGCGGCGCATGGCCGCGGCCGTCGAAATGGCTCGCCCGTGGTCGGCATCGCCGCCCGGCGGGAGCTCGGCGACGGGCAACGTCAAATCCAGGGTGATCGTCGTGCCCGTGCCCGGCGCGCTTTCCATGCGGATGGAGCCACCCATCATGTGCGCGAGTTGCCGCGAGATGACCAGCCCCAGTCCGGTGCCGCCCGGCCGCCGCCGCGCCTCGTCACCGACAGCCTGGCTGAAGGGCTGGAACAGCCGCTGCTGGTCCTCGGGAGAGATGCCGATGCCGGTGTCCTTCACCTCGAAGCGCAGTTTTTCCTGTCCCTCCGCGCGCCCCAGCCATTGCGCGTTGATGTCGATCCAGCCCTCGGAGGTGAACTTGATCGCGTTGCTCACGAAGTTGTTGAGGATCTGGCGCAGGCGTACCGGATCGACCCGCAAGGCCGGACTGATGCGCGGATCGACCATCCGCCGGACGATCAGGCCCTTGCTGCTGGCATTGCCCAGGTAGATGCTCTGCACCTCCTCGACCAGGCGCTTGACCGACACGACCTCGGGGCGGACCTCCAGCTTGCCGGCCTCGATCTTCGAAAAATCGAGGATGTCGTCGATGATGCGCAGCAACGACCGGCTGGATTCCCGCACGAGCCCAAGCGTCTCGCGCTGCTCGGCGTCCAGCTCGGTCAGGCTCAGGAGTTCCAACATGCCCAGCATGCCGTTCATGGGCGTCCTGATCTCGTGGCTCATGGTGGCGAGGAAAGTGCTCTTGGCGCGGTTGGCTGCTTCCACCTCGGAGCTGCGCTGTGCCAGGGCCGCGTTCAGCCGCTCGATTTCACGCTCTTTCCTCTTCCTCTCCGTCACGTCTTCCGAGATGGTCAAGAGGTAGCGCGGCTTGCCGGTGTCGTCCAGGATCGGGATCTTTTTCGCGTGGAGGATGTGCACGCTGCCATCGTGTGCATGCAGGGTCTCCTCGGGGATGTCCACTTCGCGGCCCAGCGAGAGCGCTTCCTTGTCCTTGGCCGCGAAGAATTCGGCTTCCTCCGGGGAATTGACGAAGTCGTGAATCGTCTTGCCGAGCAACTCGTCCTGGCCGCGCCCCGTCAATTGCTCCATGGCGCGGTTGACGCGGACGAGCTTCAGGTCATCGGCGTTCTTGACCATGACCTGGTAGGGGATGGTGTGGATCACGGAGTTCAGGAACGCATTGGCCGTTTCCAGTTCGGCGGTGCGCAGGTGCACGCGCGCTTCCAGGTCGGCGTTCAGGGCTCGCAGGTTTTCTTCCGCCCGGCGCAGCGCCGTCTTCTGCCGTTGTTCTTCAAGCGCTCGCCGCACCGAGAAACCCAGCCGCCGAACCCGCTCCTTGAGAACGTAGTCCGTGGCGCCGGCCCTCATGCAATCCACCGCCTCTTCCTCGGGCATCAACCTGCTGGAAATCGCGATCAGCAGAAGCTCCGGGTGGTACTGCCGCACGTGCCGCAGCATCTCCAGGCCGCCGATTTCGTAGTCGGACAGCACGAGGTCGAAAGCTTGCCGCTGCAGGGCGGCGACGAAGTCCTCCCTGGTTCTCACCCACACGACGTCGCAGGCAAGATCCTCGTCCTCCAGCCTCTCCCGGATGCGCTGCGCATCGGCCGGGTCGTCCTCGAGCTGCAGCACTCGGATGGAAGTAGTCATCTCGGCGCGTCCTGTTCGCCACGGAGCGACTCCACGACGTCCTTGAACTCCTCGCGGTTGCGGTCGCTCAGCGCGGAGAGGGCCTCGTGCGCGCGCAGGATCCGCTTCTGCACCGAGGCCTGATCGCCCTCCGTGCCCAGCGCATAGAGTTCGGGCGCGGCGGGGCTGTCATCCCGCACGGCAGCCAGCACCTGCTGCATGCTCAGTTCCTCGAACAGGGCGCGCACGGCCGGCGTCACGCCCGCGACCACCACGCCGCCTCGGGCGACCAACTCGTGCACGGTGCCGAGGCAGGTGCTGTCCATGTATTCGCAGCCGGAAAGGTCCAGCACCAGGGGGCGTCCCCCGCCCAGTACGGCCACGGCGGTTTCGTGGAAGGCATCGCAATGCATCCAGCTGGCCCGGCCGCGCAGCGCAAGGTAGGCGGCCTGCTCTGTTTCGCCATAGAAGACCGCCTCACTCTCGCGCCGCGGCGCGCCGGATGCCACGGCGATCGCCGCAGGGAGTTCGGCGCCGTTGTCGAACCACGAGGTGCCGGCGTGCGCGTCGATGAGCAGGATGGTCACGTCATCCCGGTCCGCACCCGCCGGCGCATCGGCATGCAGGTGAACCATCATTTCCTGCGCGCTGGCGAGCGGTTTGGCGAGAACCTCCTGCAGCAGTTCCAGTTCGCGCTCGGACCCGGAGGGCAGGAGCCCGTCGGTGTAGAGGAGGATCCGGTCGCCCGCCAGCAGCTGGAGACGCTCTTGCTGGAAGTGCGCGTCAGGCGCCAACCCGAGCGCGGGCCCCGTGCGGCGGATCAGGCGCGTTTCGCGACCGTCGCGTGCGTGCAGCACCGGCGGATGGCCCGCCGAAGCCAGGGTGAGGCTCGAGTCGGACGTATCGAGCAAGCCGAAGACGGCCGTCAGGAACAGGCCCGGCGCGGCGTGCGCCTCGCAGATCGAGCGATTCACCGCGGCCAATACCTGCGCCGGCGGCAGTGGGAGGCCCGTCGCCGGATCCACCAGGACAAGCCGCTGCTTGAACAGCACCGAGAGCATGGCCGACGTCACCCCGTGGCCAGTGGCATCGGCCAGGTAGAAGGCGAGGTGCTGATCGCCCAGCCGGACCACGTCGTAGAGATCGCCGCCCACATGCTGCCCTGGCCGGTAGACCGCCTGGATGCAATAGCCCTCCATGGGGGGCGGGCTGCGCGGTAGCAGGGCACGCTGGATGACCTCCGCGCGCTCGAGATCGCGGCGAAGCACTTCGGAGGTCTGCTCGAGTTCGGTGACCTTGCGCTGCAGTTCCCGGTGAAGGTGCTCGCGTTCCGCCAGCAGTTGCCGTCGCTCGAGCGCATTGCGCACCGCCACCTCCATCTCTTCCGAACGCGGCGACTTCGGAAGGAAGTCGAACGCCCCCAGACGGATCGCGGCCACTGCCGTGTCGAAGGTCTCCAGCCCCGACAGGACGATCCACATGGCATTCGGCGCGGCCTCGCGTCCCCAGCGCAGCAGTTCAAGGCCGTCCATCCGCGGCATCATGATGTCCGTCAGCACCAGGGCGACGTCCGGGCGCTCGCGCAGAACCTGCTGCGCCGCGAACCCGTCGGCGGCCTCGAGGACAGGCGAGCAGCCGAGTCCTTCCAGCGTCAGCTTCACCATCAGGCGGGCCACCGGCTCGTCGTCCACCACCAGCGCAACGGGAGGGACAGGGTCGAGGTTCATCAAATCCTCTGGCAGCTGGAGTGCCGCGCGGGAAAGGAATTCTCCGAGCCGCAGGGCGAGATGGCAAGCCGCCGGGGCGCTTGCACATTTTTGTGACACATCGCCTACAACTTGTCTCATGGCCGCCGATAACGCTGCTATGGACAAACCACACTCAATCGGGTCACCGGAACTGCTGACCCAGATCCCGAAGGAAAGCGTTCTGCAGGACGACGGGGTGCATATGCTCGTGTCGACAAGAGGGGTGGAAGGATCGCGGAGTGACGGCATCCTCCTTCGGCGCTGTGCTTTTTCGCTGGCTGCGCCCCTTGGCTGCGAATTCCTGGGCCAGTACAGGCAGCTTTCGGATGGCTTCTGGCACGCGTCCATGCGCAGCCGCGCGCGCAGCGATGGCTCCCTGGGTCCTCCCCAGGTGGCGATCTATGCGACGGAACTGGATGCGCTGGTCAATCTCTGGACGAATCGCCGGTGCTTCGACCTGGGCACTCGGGTCTGACCCCGGCCGCATTGACGTACCGACTGGTCAGTCGGTAGACTGTGGCCGGTCGCCCGCGAGCGGACCCACCTCCCGTCGAACCGAAAGACCCAGGATGAGCGAAGACTTTGCCGCCGATCTTCACCGCAGAGCGACCGTCGCCATGCAGGCCGGAAGGGCTGCCGCCGATGCGCACGGCGACCAGGTCCAGGTGAGCCAGTACACCAGCGAGGCCGTCGCGAGCGAGGAGCTGCGCCTGCTGCGCCAGCACCCGCATCCCGTGGCCGCCAGCTCGTCGCTGCCATCGCCTGGCGCGTGGCTTTCGCTGACGCACTTCGGTGTCCCGCTTCTGCTGGTTCGCCAGGAAAGCGGGCGAGTGCAGGCCTTCGTGAACGTCTGCCGCCATCGGGGCGCGCGCGTGGTGCCCGAGGGCAGTGGCAGCGAAGCGCGTGCGTTCGTCTGTCCGTATCACGCGTGGACCTATCAGCCCAATGGCGCGCTTCGCGGCGTCCCCGAATCCTTCGGCTTTCCTTGCCTCAAGCAGGAAGAGTCCGGACTGCGCAAGTTGGCAACGGTCGAGCGCGCGGGGCTCGTCTGGGTCATCCTCGATCCGTCGATGTCGCAAAGCGATCCCGGCGAACATCTGGGACCGCTGATGGACAACCTCGAGTCGCTCGCAGGCCTCAGGACGCCCGTCGCGTTCGCGCCGCGATCCTACGAAGTCGAAGCGAACTGGAAGCTGCTGATCGATGGCTCGTTCGAGGCCTATCACTTCAAGGTCGCCCATCGCCAGACCATCGCCCACATGTTCGTGAACAACATGCAGATCGTCGACGAGTTCGACCTTCATCGGCGCCTCTACCTCATCAAGGAGAGGTTCCCGGAAGAGAAGCCCGAGGTCACCGGCTTCGACCCGAGAAGGTACGGCAACCTGATCTACTTCTTCTTCCCGAACACGACCCTCCTGGTCCAGCCCGACCACGCGCAGCTCAGTTGCCTCGAGCCGCTCGGCGCGACCCGCACGCGCGTGCACGAGCTCACCTTGATTCCGGAAGCGCCGGCCTCGGAGAAGGCAACGGCGCACTGGGAGGCCAACGTCGCGTTGTACCGGCGCACCCTCGCGGAAGACTACGCACTGGCAGAGTCGATCCAGTCGGGCCTCGCATCCGGCGCAAACGAAGTGCTCACCTTCGGCACTTTCGAATACATCGCACCGCGCTTTCATTCACAGCTTCAGCAGCAAATCGCTGCCACGCAGGTCGCGCGCTAGATGCCAGGCAAACCCAAGTCGCGCAAGGAAATCATCCTGGATCGCGCGGAGCAGCACTTTGCCGAGCACGGGTTTCAGGGTGCATCGCTCTCGGCCATCGCGCGCGAATGCGATGTCGGCAATCCGGGGCTTCTCCATCACTTCCCCAGCAAGGAGATGCTGTATCGCGTGGTCCTCGAAAGGCAAGCCGAGGAACTGACGGCGCGCATGCGCCGGCGCGTCGAATCGGCTGGAAGCCTCGAGGAGCGCTTGCAGGCATTCGTGGAGCTTCAGGTGCAGTGGATGCGGGCCAGGCCGACGGGATTCAAGCTCGTCACGCGCGAGTTGCTCGACAACGCCGAGCGGATCAAGGTCGCGCAAACAAGACCGCTCGAGGGCTTTCTGCTGAGCAGCCTGGCACTTTTGATCGATGCGCAATCGGCCGGACTCGTTCGCCGCGATGTTCCTGCCCTCGTCGTGCTCACCATCATCCTCGGCACGCTGAACTACGCAAAGATCGCGCGTCCCACATTCGGCAAGGCCTTTTCGGAATCGGCGCTGAAGAGCGACACGCAATGGATGAAGGCCATCGCGCGCGATGTTCTGCGCGTCGTGTCCCCCCTGGCAATGGACTGCTTTCAGCGCAGCAATCGATAGACCAGGACACCGATTGCAGCGCCTGCCAACTCGGCCGCGACGAACCCCATTGCGTTCGCGGGTGCAATCCCCGCAAAGGTATCGCTGAACATTCGGCCGAACACTGCTGCCGGGTTGGCGAACGAGGTGCTCGCCGTGAACCAATAGGCTGCGCCGATGTAGCAGGCCACCAAGGCGGCGGCCTTCTGCGCCGGCGCACGCAGGATCACCAGCACCAAGCCTGATGTCGCGACCAGCTCCGCCAGCCATTGCCCCCAGCCGCTGCGCGTCCTGGTGCTCCACTGGAGCACACGCAAGTCGAACATGGCATTGGCCAACCAGGCGCCGAGCATCGCGCCCACCAACTGGGCTGCGACATAGACACCCAGGCTCGTCGCAGGCAGTTCCCGGCGCAGCGCCATGACGGCGCTGACCGCCGGATTGAAATGCGCACCACTGAGCGGGCCGAACACTTCGATCAGCACATACAGCGCAAACACGGTGGCCAGGGTGTTGGCAAGGAGCGCAATGGCGACGTTACCTCCTGCCAGGCGCTCGGCCATGATGCCCGAGCCCACCACCGCGCACAGCAATCCGGCCGTGCCCAGCAGCTCGGCCAATGCATTGCGCCAGAGGTTCATGGCTTGTCGACCAAAGCGCGTGCCTGCGCCTGGAGCAATGTCTTGTCGACGCCGGCCAGCGGCAGGTTCACCAGCAGCTCGATCCGCCGCCGAATGGCATGCAAGGTCTGGCGAAAGGCTTCCAGCTTCTCTTCGGGCGCCCCCTGCACCTCCGAAGGGTCCGCATAGCCCCAGTGCGCCGCGGCGGGATGCCCTGGCCAGTACGGACAGACCTCGCCCGCGGCGTTGTCGCACACGGTGATGACGAGGTCCATGTGCGGCCCGCCAGGTGCGCCGAACTCGTCCCAGCTCTTGCTGTGCAAGCCATCCGTCGCGATGCCCGCCTTGTGCAATACCTCCAGCGCCAACGGATTGGGCTGCTGGTTCTCACGCGGGCTGCTGCCGGCCGAGAAGGCTCGAAAGCGTCCATGACCCAGGTGGTTCAAAGTGGCTTCGGCAAGGATGCTGCGTGCCGAGTTGTGGGTGCACAGGAATAGCACGTTGATCGGTCTGGTCTCATTCATGCGTTCCATCGATGGCTTTCGTTCAGCAGGAACAGGCGCTCGCTGCGTCCACGGCGCAGGCTTCGCCCTGGCAGCAGTTCTCGGTGAGATACCCCAGCAGCGCATTCATGCGCTCGAACGAGGCGCGATAGATGAGTTGGCGGCCTTGGCGCTCCTGGGTTACCAGGCCCGCATTCGTCAGTTCCTTGAGATGAAAGGAGAGCGTTGCCGGCGGGAGGCCCGACCCTTCCGCCATGACGCCGGGCGTCATTCCTCGCGGGCCGACGATGACCAGCGCGCGGAACACGCGCAATCGCGCGCCTTGCGCCAATGCGGCGAGCGAGCGAACAACATCAATTTCTTCCATATTTCCATGATACTGGAAATATGGGTAAATTCGGATCAGAAGGCGTGACGGATACCCAGGTCATACCCCCTGGACGTGTTCGGCACCGCATTGCCGATGCTGCCGGGAACCGCGCCCGTGTAGAAGAGCGGCGAGCCGGTCACGGCCAGGGCGGCGCCATTCTTGTTGCTGAGGTACGAGGCCGTCGCGTAGAGCGCGGTGCGCTTCGACAGGTTGTACACGTAGCCGAGCGCAAACTGATCAGCCTTCGGCTGCGAAGCGAAGAAGGCAGCCGGGAGATTGTTGTACCGGACGCCCGCGTACGAAGCGCGGATCAAGCTGGCACCGATTGGCACGGTCACGCCGATCAGGGCGCCATTGGCACCCGGCTTGGTGCGGCCGAAAGGGTTGAACGCGTTGACGGCCAGTTGGGTGTCTTGCTTGTTGTTCGAATATTCACTGAACAGCTTGGCCACGCCGAAGTCGTACGAGGCGCCGAGATTCCAGGTGTTGAGCGTGGTTGTCGACCCGACGTAGTAGTTCGAGCCAATCGTGCTTTCACCGTAGGCCAGCGCGACGTCCAGCGGCCCGTTGGCGTAGCCGACGCGAGCACCGACGTAGCGTCCGACGCGCAAGTTGTCGGCCGTGGCGGCCAACGTCGGGTTGGCGACGATGGCAGCGGCGCCGGGAGGCGTCAGGGTGCCCGGGTCGTAAGTGTTCTTCTCGTTGAACGCGTACATGACCTGGCCGTAGAAACCACCGAGGTTCGGCGGCAGGAAGTAGCTCACCGAGTTGCTGGCGCGTATGTAGTTCGGATTCAGCTGGAACCCGCTGTTCGGCACGCCGAAGGCGGTGCCGCCGTTCGCGGTTGCGATCAGGTTGGTGCCGACGCCATTGGTCAGGAAGGGATCGAAGATGTTGTCGTTCCAGAAGGTCGGCGAGTAGTCGCGACCGAGGCGCACTTCGCCGAAGACGCCCGACAGGCTCACCGTCGAGCGACGATTGAAGCTCAGGCCGCCGCCGCTCGCAGCGCCGATGCCGGTATCGGTATTGAAGCCGGCCTCGAGCCAGAAGTTGGCAGCCAGACCGCCGCCCAGATCTTCCGTGCCGCGAAAGCCCAGGCGACTCCCGGTGTAGCCCGAACTCGTCACGGCCGACTGGGTCTTGGTGACGCTTGCACCGAACGGCGTCTCCGACTGGTTCCTGTAGCCGCTGACCGCAGCGTCGACGATGCCGAAAACCGTGATGGACGACTGCGCGGAAGCGGCGTCGACGGCGGCCAGGGCGGCCAGTGCAAACAGAGTTCTTTTCATTGCAAACCTCGAAATCCAGCGTGGTGTTCAGACAGCCAGGCCACCCTCGGCATGGCGGCCTTGGCAAGGTGGAGGGCTCACTCAGGGGCGATGCTGAGTCCAAGCTTCTTGATGATTGCCTGGTTGTGGGCCAGGGTCTCGGCCAATGTTTGCCGAAGCTGGTCCAGCGAGGCCTCTTGCGGGAAATCCAAGCCTTGCGCGGTCAGCGCTTCGCGGAACTTGGGCGAGTGCACGGCCTTGGTCATTTCGCTTTGGATTCGATCAAGAAGCGGCTTGGGCGTACTGCTCAGGACGAAGACACCGACGCTCGCATGAGGAAGGACAAAATCCGGCAATCCCAATTCACTGAAGCTCGGGACGTTGGGAAGATACTGCGAGCGCGTCGGGGAGGCAACTGCGAGTCCCTTGACCTTGCCGCTCTTGATGAGCGGGACGACGTTGCTCACCACCTCGAAGGTCAGTTGAACCTGGTTTCCCATCAGGTCGACCATGGCAGGCGCCGAACCCTTGTACGGAACGATCAGCATGTCATTGCCGCTTTTTTCCTTGAGCATTTCGCCGAGGAGATTGGAACGTGTGCCGATGCTGAGATTCGCCACGCTGACGGACCGAGGATTGCGCTTGGCGTAGTCCAGCACCTCCTTGACATTGTTGGGCGGAAAAGCCGCGTTGGCCACGAGCACGTGGATCATGCTGCTGGCTTCAGCCACATAGGTGAATGTCTTGAGGACGTCGTAGGGCGTCTTCACCGTCAAGGGTATGTCGGACATGATGCTCGACGGCCCCACCATCAAGGTGTAGCCGTCGGGGGGCGCTGCCATCACAGCCCGCTCGGCGATTACGGCCGATCCGCCTGGCTTGTTGTCCACCAGCACGGTCTGGCCCAGGTTCGTTCGCAGTTGCTCGGCGAGCATTCGAGCCACCATGTCGGAAATGCCGCCCGGAGGCGCGGGCACGATGATTCGGATCGGCTTGTCGGGCCATTGTTGTGCGAGCGCAGGCGAGACCGCTGCGAGCCAGGAAAGGGCAATGATTGCGAAGAGTCGCAGTCTCAAGAGATTTGGAACCATGGCAGTTCACCTTGAAGTGGGGGACGCTCAAATGACGAAGATGGAGGAGCCGGTGGTCTTTCGAGCCTCCAGGTCCTGGTGCGCCTTCACGGCGTCCTGCAATGCATAGCGCTGATTGATCTCGATGCGGATGCGGCCTGCCGCCACATGGCCGAACAGCTCATCGACCAGTTCCGCCTTTTCGGTCGGATCGGCGATGTAGTCGGCCAGGCCTGGGCGGGTCAGGTACAGCGACCCCTTGCGCGCCAGGATCTGCGGATCGAAGGGCGGGATCGTGCCGGAGGCGGTGCCGACGCAGACCATCAGGCCGCGTCGCTTGAGGGAGTCCAGCGACGACATGAATGTGGCCTTGCCCACACTGTCGAAGACGACGGACACGCCGACCCCGTCCGTCAGTTCGCGCACGCGCTTGGCCACATCCTCATGGCTGTAGTTGATCGTGTGATCGCAGCCATGGGCGCGGGCCACTTCGGCCTTGGCGTCCGTCGACACCGTCCCGATCACCGTCAGCCCGAGCAACTTGGCCCACTGCGAAACGATCAGGCCCACACCGCCTGCGGCGGCATGCAACAGCACCGCATCGCCCGCCTTGAAGGGGTAGATCCGGCGCACCAGGTACGCGGCGGACAGGCCCCGCATGGTCATGGCCGCCGCGGTCTCGCAACTGATGGCTTCCGGCAGCTTGATCAGCAGTGCGGCGGAAATCAGCCGCTCCGTGCTGTAGGCGCCCAGCGTGTTGACGAAACCCGTATAGGTCACGCGGTCGCCGACCGCGAGATGGGACACGCCGGCTCCGACGGCCTCGACCACACCAGCGCCCTCGTTGCCGATGCCGCTGGGCAATGGAACCGGGTAGGTGCCACGGCGGAAGTAGGTGTCGGCGAAGTTGAGGCCCACGGCCACGTGGCGAATGCGGACTTCTCCCGCTCCGGGTTCACCCACGTCGACGTCTTCGAGACGAAGTACCTCGGGCTCGCCGGTTTCGTGGAATCTGACGATTCTCGTCATGCTGTCTCCAATCATTTACTTGTTCGACGCGGTTCATCGGTCCACACGGGCCGCCTGAACCAGCTCAATCAGTGCATTCTCTGAACTGACGACTGCATCTTCTGGCTTTGCACTTGTTCCCGCTTTACGTTGCGTGCCTTGCACTTTTCTTTTCATGACAGGACCATCGAAGGTCCCGTCATCTGTTCATCGGGACGAAGAAGTGCAACGGCCGACGCTGAGGCAGCGTCGGCCGGCTTGATGAATGAATGGCGAAACCCAGGTGGCGACAAGCGCCACGACGCTCAGTACGGCACGTCGCCGATGATTGCCGTGCGTTCCATCTTGCGGTGGCAAGGCGGGTAGTCCATCACCGCGTAGTGCTGGGTGGAGCGGTTGTCCCAGAACGCGACGCTGTTCTTCTTCCAGCGGAAGCGGACCTGGTACTCGGGGATGCAGGCCTGGCTGACGAGGTAGTTGAGCAGGTGGCTGGCGCCCGGCGCCTTGTCCTGCCCGAAACGCACGTTGTCGGGCGTATTGAAATTGGTGAAATGCGTCGTGAAGCTGCCATTCACGAAAAGCACCTTCTCACCGGTCTCGGGATGGGTGCGGACCACGGGGTGTTCGGCGTCCGGGTACTGGGCCTTGAGCGCATGGCGCTTCTCGATCGGCATCACAGCCCCGAAGCTGGCCTCGATGCTGTGGCGTGCGCGCAGCGGCTCGATCTTTGCCTTGATGTCCTCGGGCAACTGCCGATAGGCCTCGACCATGTTGACCCACATCGTGTCGCCACCCACGGGGGGACATTCGACGCAGCGCAGCACACAGCCAAGGGGCGGCCTGTCGCGCCAGGTGGCGTCGGTGTGCCAGGAGTTCTCGTTGCGTTCGGGCGGACTGTCCGGCGTCTTGTAGATCTGGACCAACCCCTGATAGTCGGGATGGCTGCCCACCACCGGGTGATCCTCCAGTTCGCCGAAGCGACGCGCAAAGGCGACGTGCTCGGCCCGCGTGATGTCCTGGTCGCGAAAGAAGATGACACGGTGCTTCAGGAGCAGCGCACGGATCTCCGCCATCAGCGAGTCGTCCTCTGCGGCCGCGCCCAGGTTGACGTTGCCAAGCTCGGCGCCGATCGTGCAAGTGAGCGGCTCGACGTGGATCGAGTTGCCTAGAGACGTCGCGCGGACCACGGCGGGCGCCGTTTCGAATTCTTGAATCATGAAGCTTGTCTCCGTTGGTCGAATGGCCGTTGATGCTTCGGAGTGTGGTTGCGCCGGCAATCTCCCGCTTGACATTGCATGACAGCCACTTATCCTTTGGTGCCAAATCCCACCGAGTGTTTCGATGTCGTCGTCACTGGTCCGTGCTGCGAGCCTCACCAACTACAGCGAGGTCGCCCGTGCCGGGGGGCTGGACCCTGACCGGATGCTTTCCCAAGCAGGGCTCAGTCCGAGCATTCTGCGCGAGCCGGACCTCCTGATCCCGGTCGAGCGCGTCGGATACCTGCTGCAGGCGTCCGTCACGGCGTCGGGCAACGAAGCTTTCGGTCTGTGCATGGCCGAGTCACGCCAGTTGTCGAACCTTGGCGCGGTCGGAATGCTGATCCGCGACCAGGCGACCTTGCGCGACTCGCTCGATGTGCTGATTCGCTACCAGACGGTGCTCAATGGTTCGCTGTCGCTCATGATCGAGGAAGGCGAAGGTCTGGTCGTGATTCGCGAGGAGTTGAAGGCTGGCAATGCGCACCAGTCCACCCGTCAAAGAATTGAAATGGCGCTCGGCGTGATGGTGCGGTTGATGCGCCAGTTCCTCGGTGCCGGTTGGCACCCGCGACGCGTTTGCTTCGAACATCCGGCGCCGCGCGACCTGAGTGCGCATCTGCGGGTGTTTGGTCGGCACGTCGAGTTCGACTACGACTACAACTGCATCGTCTGCGCGAAGGCTGATCTCGACACGCGCAACCCGTCGGCCGATCCGGCGATGGTGCGCTACGCGCAGCAGTTGCTGGATGCATCGGCCAAGCAGCAGGAGGCCGCCATGCTCAGCGACGTGCGGCGCACGATCCTGCTGCTTCTGCCCAGCGGACGTTGCACCATCGAGCAGGTGGCCGAGCATCTGGGCGTCGTTTGCCGCACGCTTCAGCGCCGGCTGACGGAGCAGGACGAGAACTTCTCATCGATGGTCAACGAGATCCGCAAGGAGCTTGCCAAGCGTCACGTTCTCGAGAGCGATCGGCCGTTGACCGAAGTCGCGATGCTGCTCGGCTTTTCCGCGCCGAGCGCACTTTCGCGCTGGTACCAGGCGCAATTCGGTTGCAGCGCCAAGGAAAGCAGGGCCGCACGCGGCGCCCTCCGCCAACAAGCAGCATCCCCGCCCTCAGTGCGATAGGGACGCCTGGGACCGGCCGGGAGACCGCGCAGCGGACTATCAACAGCGGCTTGCCAGTCTTTCAAGGTTGCACGGTCTAGTCGCCGCCATGTTCGCGGCCTAAAGTCCGTTTCATGAAATCCCTCGCAATGACTGCAATTTCCCTTTCGATGGCTGCTTCGGCAGTCGCGCAGAACGAGCAGAGCGAAAACGCCCTGCAAATCGCACGCAATGGTTCCCAGGCCTCTGCCAAAGGGCCGGCCGACGGCGACGTGATCTGGATTCCGCCGGGCCAGAAGCATTGGCATGGTGCATCGCCGACCACCGCCATGACGCACATGGCCATCACCGAGTTGTCGGACGGCAAGGCGGTCGACTGGCTCGAGAAAGTCAGTGACACGCAGTACGGGAGCCAGTCATGAAGCATCGGCAACTCGGCAATAGTGGCCTGGAGGTCTCCGCCCTCGGCCTCGGATGCATGGGCCTGAGCTACGGCTACGGTCCTGCCACCGATACGGCGGACGCCGTCAAGCTCATCCGCGCCGCCTTCGATCGAGGGATCACGTTCTTCGACACGGCGGAGGCCTACGGCCCCTTCATCAACGAAGGTGTGGTCGGCGAAGCGCTGCAGCCGATGCGCGACAAGGTCGTGATCGCGACCAAGTTCGGTTTTCGCGACGGCGAGACCGGCAAGGGCCTCGACAGCCGGCCGGAACGCATCCGGCACGTTGCCGACGAAGCGTTGAAGCGGCTTCGGACGGACCGCATCGATCTGTTCTACCAGCACCGCGTCGATCCGCAGGTCGCCATTGAAGAGGTCGCCGGAACCGTGAAGGACCTGATCCGTGAGGGCAAGGTGAAGCACTTCGGTCTCTCGGAAGCCGGCGTCGACAGCATCCGCCGTGCGCACGCCGTGCAGCCTGTCGCTGCGCTCCAAAGCGAGTATTCGTTGTGGTGGCGCGAGCCCGAGAAGGAGATTCTCCCGGTGCTCGAGGAACTGGGCATCGGCTTTGTACCGTTCAGCCCGCTTGGAAAGGGATTCCTCACCGGCGCGATCGACGCGCAGACGTCGTTCAGCGCGAACGACTTTCGCAACACGGTGCCGCGCTTTGCGCCGGAGGCGCGCCAGGCGAACCGTGCGCTGGTCGACGTCCTGGCCGGCATCGCATCGCGCAAGCAGGTCACGCCTGCCCAGCTTGCGCTCGCATGGTTGCTCGCTCAAAAGCCGTGGATCGTGCCTATCCCCGGCACGACCAAGCTTCAGCGCCTCGAAGAAAACACAGGCGCCGCATCGGTTGTCTTGTCGCCGGAAGATCTGACGGAGATCGAGGCGGCAGTGTCGACGGTCCCGGTCCAGGGTGCCCGTTACTCGGCTGACCGGCAGAAGCTTGTCGGCCGATGAGTAATTGATGCGAGGATCAAACTAATTTGCAACGTAATGCGAATGCAGAGCGGGCTGGTGAGGATTGAGCATCGCATGCAGGACATAAGCAGCACCGCCAACGGCGGTTGCCAGGTCGGAGTACCGCGCCGTCTTCACCAGCGGGGCCGTCAGGCCGGCCCTTAGAGCGTATCGGGAAAGCACCTCGGTGGCCGCATCGAGCAGCGTGTCACCGCCGAGGGTCACCGTCTCCCCGCCCAGGACGATCACCTGCGGGTTGAAGGTCGTCCAGGCGTTCTGGAGCAGCACACCAAGATAGGTGCCAGCTCGCGCGAAAGCGGCCCGTGTGGCCGGATCGCGGGTGCTCATGCGCGCACGCAGCGCACGCCGGTCAATGGCGTCGTCCTGAAAGCAGCCTGCTGCTGCTGCGACGGCCTTGAGCCCGATGTAAGCCTCTGCGCAACCGAGACGACCGCATGAGCAGGGCTGTCCGTCGATCACAAGGGTCGTATGGCCGATTTCGCCTGCCGAACCGCTGGCGCCCGTGAACAGCGCGTGGTTGAGGATGATGCCTGCGCCGACGCCAACGCCGCAGCTGACGTAGACCAGGGGATCGTCGACCGGTCGCTCACAAAACTCGGTCTCGCCGACCGCGGCCAGGTCGGCTTCGTTGTGATAGTAGACCGGGACGTCTGCCAGACCTGCCTGTGCGAGTTCCGCGCCAAGTCGGCGGCCAATCTCGACATGGCGCCAGCCAATGTTCGGCGCAAATTCCAGCATGCCCGAACGCTTGTCGACCGGGCCATGCAGCCCGACGCCGATGCCCAGGAGGCGCGAACCGCCGCGTGCCATCTTCGCGGAGAGGGCGGTGGCCATCTCGACGAGTTGGTGGCACGCCTCGTCCGGATCCTTCGATCGAAGGGCCGCCTGGCTCGCCTCGAGAATTTCCCCATGGATCGATGTCGCCACGACCTGGACTGCGTCGGGTCCAAGATCGACGCCGAGCAAGACCATGTCCTTCCCGGCGAGGCTCAAGGGCGTAGGCCGGCGTCCGACGGTGCCGGTCACGAATGCGTCCGCCTCGGCCAGCCACCCTTCGTCAATGAGTTCCTTGGTGAGCAGGCTGACCGTCGATCGCGTCAAGCCGCTGCGCTCGGACAGGTCGGCGCGCGAGATGCCAGCGTGCTCGCGAAGCAGGCGAAGCAGGGCGATGCGATTGATGCTCTTGACGAGCGCCTGGTCTCCCTTGACCGGCGTTGGCGACGACATCTGCTCTTTCGGCGTGCTCGCGCGCCTTACGGCTGCTGGTCGAATCAATGCTCTCTCGTTTCGATTTTTCAGATGGTTCATGGCGATCCTTGGCCGTCATCGGCTAGGCGGAAACAGATGGAAGCGTAACGCCAACCAGGAAATCCAGCACTGTCAGTGTATTCCCTAGTGACCTCGCCCCCGCCCGATGGCACATTTGTTTGGCCATCAAACAAATAGGAGACACTATGAGAAACATCAAGTTGGTTTCTTCTGCGGTGCTTGCCGCGGGGATGTGGTTGTCCTCTGCCGGTGTCTTTGCCGCCGACACGACCGTTCGTCTGATCCACGTGGACCAGAACCCCGACGTCGGCGCCTTCTACAACGACGTTGCGCGCCGTTTTGAATCTACGCACCCCGGTGTCAAGGTCGAGATCCAGTACCTCGAGAACGAGTCATACAAGAAGAAGCTGACAACGCTCCTGCAATCGCCCGATCGGCCCAACATCCTGTACAGCTGGGGTGGGGGAACGATGAGGGATCAGATCAAGGCCGGCGTCGTCGAGGACATATCGGCGCCCATGGACGCAAAGTGGCGCGAGAGCTTCATGCCAGCCGCCATGCAGGCCTATACCGTCAACGGCAAGGTCTACGGTGTGCCGCTTCAGCTGGGCCAGGTTGGGTTTTTCTACAACAAGGACCTCTTTGCAAAGGCCGGTGTCGACGCAGGGTCGATCAAGACCTGGGACGACCTGCTCGGCGCAGTGAAGAAGATCAAGGACTCGGGAACCACGCCGATCATCGTCGGCGGCGGGGACAAGTGGCCGCTGCATTTCTATTGGTCGCATCTCGCCCTGCGACTCGGAGGCAAGGGCGCGTTCGACGCTGCCATGCAAGGCGAGGGCAAGGGCTTTGCGAGCGATACCTTCGTGCAGGCGGGCACGTTGTTCCAGCAACTCACGGATCTGAAGCCCTTTCAGCCGGGCTACCTCGGCAGCACTTTTCCGCAGTCGTCCGGTCAGTTCGGCGACGGCAAGGGTGCAATGGTCCTGATGCTGAACGCGATGCTCGGCTCGATGAAGGCGAACTCTGCAAACAAGCTCGGCATTCCCGAGGACAAGCTGGGATGGTTTCCGTTCCCGGTCGTTGCGGGAGGCAAGGGCGACCCGAGCGACACCTTGGGCGGAATGAACGGCTGGCTTGTCACCAAGGGCTCTCCGAAGGAGGCCGTCGAATTCCTGCGCTTCCTCTCGGAGGCAAAGAATCAACGGGTGCCGGCTGAACGCGGCTCCTACATCCCCGTGGTGAATGGAACGCAGGATGCCATCGCCAACCCCATTCTTCGCCAATTGGCAGACAACGTTGCGAAGTCCCATTACCACCAGATCTATTACGACCAGATGCTTGGCCCGTCGGTCGGTGCGGTCGTCAATGACGTGTCGGTCGACCTCGCCACGGGGAAGATGAAGCCGGCAGATGCAGCGGCTGCCGTGCAAGCCGCCTGGCAGCGCGCCAACAGCACCAACTGATCGATCCACACGACCCACACGACCGCGACTCAGGCGCCGGCACTCGATACGCGTAGACAGGGAAGGAGCAATCGTGACGACGATCGATCACAGTGCAGGTGCCGTGGCGGCCGCCCCGACAGGCTGGTCGCGGGCCTGGCGTCGCAAGCCATCCAAACGAGTCGGCGGCACAACGACGGTGGTGCTGTTCTTTCTGCCGCCGGCGATCTTGTTGTTCACCTTGTTCGTCGCCTTCCCGATGGGGGCTGCCGGCTGGTACAGCTTCTTCAGTTGGAACGGCTACGGTGTCCCCACGAATTTCGTCGGCTTGCGGAATTTCGTGGACCTCTTCAAGAACCCTGCGTTCCACACGGCCCTCGGCAACAACCTGCTGATCATCGTGGGGTCCTTGGCCGTGCAGTTGCCATTGGCGCTGGCGATGGCGGTATTGCTCGCCGATCGGGTGCGCGGCACGACCACGTTCAGGTTGATCTTCTTCCTGCCGTACATCCTGGCGGAGATCGCGGCCGGCCTGATCTGGCGCTTTGTCTACGACGGCGACTACGGCTTGCTGGCCAAGATCTGGGAATCGTTCGGAGCGACGGCGCCTTACGTGCTGTCCGAGCCCGACCTCGCCATGTACGCCATCATGGTTGTCGTGATCTGGAAGTACTTCGGCTTCCACATGATCCTTTACATCGCCGGATTGCAGCAGATCGATCGCAGCCTTTACGAGGCCGCACGTATCGACGGCGCGTCACGCTGGCAAATCTTCAGCCGAATCACGGTTCCGTTGCTTGGTTCGACGATCAGGCTGTCGGTGTTCTTCGCGATCCTGGGATCGATCCAGTTGTTCGATCTCATCATGCCGCTGACGAAGGGTGGCCCGTCCGACAGCACGCAGACCATGGTGACCTTCCTCTACAACTACGGTGTCACGCGCATGGAGATCGGATTCGGCAGTGCCGTCGGTGTTGTCCTGTTCCTGATCTGCGTGGTCTTCGCCTTTGGCTACAAGCGGGTTCTGATGCGCCATGACTAGTCACGATTCATCTGCGCCGAAGTCTGCGTCCATGTCGCCGGTCGTTCGCTACGCAGCGCTGTTCCTTGTCGCCGGCCTGGTGCTGATCCCACTGGTCGCAACCGTCCTGGGCGGATTCAAGACGCTCGGCGACCTGCGCGTCAATCCCTTCGGGTTTCCGGCGCAATGGGAGTGGCGAAACTACTGGGACATCCTGGGCGGGAGTCGCTACTGGCAACTGATGGGTAACTCCGCGGTGATCGCGGTGCTGACAGTCATCTTGACGGTCATGGTCTCGGCGATGGCGGCGTTCGTGTTCGTGCACATCCAGTTCTTCGGCTCGACCTTCCTCGTCAACTACCTTCTTCTCGGGTTGATGTTCCCCGCTGCGACCGCGATCCTGCCGCTGTTCATCCAGATCCGGGACCTGGGCCTGCTGGACAACTACTGGGGCGTCGTCTTGCCCCAGGTTGCTTTTGGACTGGCGTCGAGCATCCTGCTGTTCCGCAACTACTTCAAGCAACTGCCGGCGGAATTGTTCGAGGCGGCATTGATCGACGGCTGCGGCTACTTCAGGTTTTTCTGGCACATCGTGCTGCCCCTGTCGAGGCCCATCCTCGCGACGGTGTCGGTGATCGTCTTCGTGCACAGCTGGAACTCCTACCTGCTGCCCTTGGTGGTCTTCAACCGAGAGACGCTCTATACGTGGCCTCTCGGAATCATGGCGTACCAGGGCGAGTACTCGACCGACTGGAACCTTGTGCTGGCATTCATCACGCTCACGATTCTTCCCGCCGTGATCATGTTCTTTGCCGCGCAAAAGCACATCGTGGCCGGCCTGACCTCCGGCTCTGTCAAAGGATAAGGATCAATCATGTCTTCGGTCAGTATCAGAAAAGTCCAGAAGGACTATGGCCCGGTGTCCGTCATCCGCGGCGTCGATGTCGAAATCGATGACGGCGAGTTCGTGATCCTCGTCGGCCCCTCGGGCTGCGGAAAATCGACGCTGCTGCGGATGATTGCCGGGCTCGAGGATATTTCGGGTGGCGAGATCCGCATCGGCGAGAAGGTGGTCAACGATGTCGCACCGAAGGAACGCGACATCGCGATGGTGTTCCAGAGCTACGCGCTCTATCCGCACATGACGGTCGAGCAGAACATGGCCTTCTCGCTCAAGATGGGCGGCGCGAAGAAGAGCGAGATTGAACCGAAGGTGGCGCGTGCGGCGAAGATCCTCAGTCTGGAGCCGTTGCTGGGTCGCCTGCCGAAGGAACTCTCCGGTGGCCAGCGTCAGCGCGTCGCAATGGGCCGGGCGATTGTTCGCGACCCCAAGGTGTTTCTGTTCGACGAGCCGCTGTCCAACCTCGACGCCAAGCTGCGGGTGCAAATGCGCACCGAGATCAAGGCGCTGCACCAGCGCCTGGGAACCACCATCGTCTACGTGACCCACGACCAGGTCGAGGCCATGACCATGGCCGACAAGATCGTGGTCTTGCACGACGGTGTCGTGGAGCAGGTGGGCGCCCCACTGGACTTGTACGACCGTCCGAGCAACTTGTTCGTTGCCGGCTTCATCGGCAGTCCTGCGATGAACCTCATCAAGGGCAAGGTGGAGCGAGAAGGGTTTGTGGTCGATGGGTCCGGTGGCCTGACCTTGCCTTTCTCGAATGCACCGACAGCGACGCCGGGACTGCCGGCGGTCTACGGCATCCGGCCTGAGCACTTTGCGCTCGACAGCGCAGGTTTCCCGATCACTGTGGAGGTGGTCGAGCCGACCGGCTCCGAGACCCAGGTGATGGCACAGCTTGGTGGACAGGCGATCACCGCGGTCTTCCGCGAGCGCATCACCGCGGGCCCCGGCGAAGTCATCCGGATCGCCGCACAGAGCGAACACGCGCATCTGTTCGACGCGGCGACCGAGCAACGAATCAATTGATGCAACAGGAGCAGGGCAATGGATTTTCTCAACGTAAAGGCCAACCAGATCGTCGACGCGCGAGGCAAGAGCGTGCGGCTCAGGGGTACTTGTGTCGGCGGCTGGATGAACATGGAGGACTTCATCAATGGGTTCTCCGGCGCGGAGCACACGCTACGCGTCGAGATGGCCGAGGTTCTGGGGAAATCGAAGGCCGAATTCTTCTTCGAGCGATTTCACGACCACTTCTTCAATGAAGCGGACATCGAATACCTCAAGAGCCTTGGCACCACGGTGGTCAGGCTCCCCCTGAACTACAGGCATTTCGAAGACGACCATCAACCCTTCGCCTACAAGGAGGCCGGCTTCCAACGGCTGACGCAGGTGCTCCGGTGGTGCGAGAAGCACGGCCTCTACGCCATCCTCGACCTTCACGCTGTTCAGGGTTGGCAGAACGTGCATTGGCATTCGGACAACGCCAACAGGCACAGCCTGTTCTGGCACAACCCGCACTACCAGGACAGGTTCATTGCCCTGTGGAAGGAGATCGCCAGGCGATACAAGGACGAAGCCGTCGTCGCGGGATTCAACCTGATGAACGAGCCTTGCGTGAACAACCAGTTTGGCGACGTGCCCTGGAATGTCCAGAAGAACTATCGTCCGGACTGGGATCTGATGAACGTCGTCTATCGACGGGCCGTTGCCGCAGTGAGGGAGATCGATCCCAAGCACATCATTTTTCTGGAAGGCGATCGATATTCCTACCTGTTCGCCGGGCTGGAAGCGCCGTTCGCGGAGAACCTTGTCTACAGCAGCCACAACTACACCATCGCGGGCTTCGGTCCAGGTCAGTATCCCGGAACGATCAACGCGGGACCCCTCCGAAGCGATGGCCCGGAGCACTGGGACCTGGCGAAGCAAGAGGCCGTGTTCCAGAGTCACGAAGGGACCGTGTTCACGAAGAAGCACGGCGTCCCCTTGTGGGTCGGAGAGTTCGGGTCGGTCTACAACGGAGGGTCGGAGGGCGTGCCGGACCGACTTCGTGCCATGGACGACCAGATCGGCATCTTCGAGCGCCATGGCGCGCATTGGACCACCTGGACCTACAAGGACGTCGGCGTCATGGGCCTGGTCACTCTCGACCCCGAGTCGGAGTACAGGCAGCGGGTCGGGGACTTCATCCGGAAGAAGGAGCAGTTGGGCGCTGACGACTGGATGGCGTGGATGCCCCCGACGCCCGTCAAGCAGGAAACCGCAAGGTTGGCGGAGCAGATCTACGAGGTCATCGGCGACGACAGCATCACGAAGAACTACAACCGTACGTGCTTCAGTTCGGCGGTGCTTTGCTTCTACACGAGCGCCCTGATGCAGCGGACTTACGCCAGTCTGTTCAAGGACTTGTCGGAGTCGCAGATTGATCAGGTCCTCTCTTCGTTCTCGCTGAAACAGTGCAAGGTGAACGATGAACTCGCCGGCATCGTGAGGAAGTATTCGTCCTTCCCGACGCCGTCAACCGACTGACAGATTCACTGAAAGATCATTCATGGACAAGGTAGGTATTGGCTTCATCGGCTGCGGGAACATCAGCGAGGCTTACTTGAAAGCCGCAACGAAGTTTCCGATCCTCGATATCCGAGGCGTTGCCGACATGAAGCCAGAGGCAGCGCAGGCGCGTGCTTCACAGTTCGGGCTCAAGGCTTTCTCGGTCGATGAACTGTTGCGCGACCCCGCGATCGAGATCATTGTCAACCTGACGATTCCAGCGGCGCACGTCGAGGTCGGCCTGATGGCGCTGGCCGCCGGGAAGCATGTCCATTCCGAGAAGCCGTTGGCTCTCACGACATCCCACGCACGAACGCTGCTCGAAGCTGCCGACAAGCGGGGCCTTCGCGTGGGTTGTGCGCCTGACACCTTTCTGGGCGGGGCGCATCAGACCTGTCGCAAGCTTGTCGACGAAGGGGCGATCGGCCAGCCCGTGGCTGGCACGGCGACTTTCATGTGTCCCGGTCACGAGCGTTGGCATCCGAATCCCGCCTTCTACTACGCCGCGGGTGGCGGTCCGATGCTCGACATGGGGCCGTACTACATCACGGCGTTGGTCAACCTCATCGGGCCTGTCGCGCGCGTCTCCGGGTCGACCTCGCGTGTGCGCAGCGAGCGCCTCATCACCAGCGAGCCGCTCAAGGGCACCAGGATCGACGTTGAAGTGGCCACCCATGTCGCCGGCACCATGGAATTTGCGTCGGGCGCCATCGTTTCCATCGCCACCAGCTTCGACGTGCCGAAGCACCGCCATGTACCCATCGAGCTTTACGGCACCGAGGCCAGCATGATCGTGCCGGATCCGAACTACTTCGGCGGCACGATCCAGCTCGCCCAAGCCGGACAGGAGTGGGCTGACCAACCCATCGGACATGCCTACGGAGACGGGAACTATCGAAGCATCGGAGTGGCCGACATGGCGCATGCCATTCGAACCAACCGTCCGCACCGTGCGTCAGGCCAACTGGCCCTGCATGTCCTCGAAGTGATGGAGGCGTTCGAGACTTCGTCCCGGCTCGGCCGCCACGTGAGCATCGAGACCCGGCCCGAGCGGCCGCAAATCTTGCCGACCGCATTCTCGGCCGGCGCCCTGGGCTGAACGCCTCAGTGAATTGAAAAGGTAAATCAAATGCGTGAAGCCATGATCGTGTGGGGCGGCTGGAGTGGGCACGAGCCCGAGCAGGGCGCGAAGATCGTCTCGGACATGCTGGCGGCGCACGGTTTCAGGGTCCGTGTCGAAACGTCGACGAAGGCCTTTGCGGACCCTGCCATCGCAGACCTGAGCTTGATCGTTCCGATCATCACGATGGCCAAGGTCGAAAAGGACGAACTCGCCAACCTGACCGGTGCAGTGCGCGAAGGCGTCGGCCTCGCGGGCTTTCATGGCGGGATGTGCGACGCCTTTCGCGAGGCGGTCGACTACCAGTTCATGACAGGGGGTCAATGGGTCGCCCATCCCGGAAACGTCATCGACTTCCGCGTCAACATCACCAAGCCGGACGATCCGGTGATGAAGGGTATCGGCGACTTTGACTACCACTCGGAGCAGTACTACATGCACGTCGACCCCTCGAACGAGGTGCTGGCGACGACGACGTTCACCGGCGAACACGCGCCATGGATCGATGGCGTGGTGATGCCGGTGGCATGGAAACGCCGACACGGAGAAGGGCGGGTGTTCTATAGCGCGCTCGGCCATGTCGCCAAGGAGTTCGAGGTGCCGCAGATGCGCACGATCTTCGAGCGCGGCATGCTCTGGGCGGCGCGCTGACACCACGGGTTCCTGTCGCTGATTCCGAGTTTTCGAATGCCATCAACTTTCACTTCCTCATTTCTTCCCGCCGACGTTTCTCGCGCCTTGTTGGTCGGCCGCGTCTGGCGTGAAGCCAACGTCAACGGCCCTTGCGTCGTCGTGGTTCGCGCCGGCCAGGTCTTTGACATCACCAGCTCGGCGCCCACGGTGTCGGATCTGCTGGAGCGAGAAGACCTTCTGGATTTCGCCCGCACCTGTCCGGGTGAACCCCTGGGCGATGCCGCCAGTTGGTTGGACCCCGGCGCCCAGAGAGTCCTGGCCCCATGTGACCTGCAGGCCATCAAGGCATGTGGCGTCACCTTCGCCGTGAGCCTGCTGGAGCGCGTCATCGAGGAGCAGGCCGGCGGCGATGCCGCGAGAGCCGCGCAGATTCGTGACGACATTCAGCGCACCATCGGATCGGACTTGTCGGCCATTCGGCCAGGCTCGCCAGAAGCGGAAACACTCAAGTGTGAACTCATGCGCCAGGGCACTTGGTCGCAGTACATGGAGGTCGGAATCGGCCCGGACGCCGAAGTGTTCTCGAAAGCGCAACCCATGTCGGCGGTCGGATTCGGCGGAGACGTCGGATTGCACCCGAGTTCGTCGTGGAACAACCCTGAGCCCGAGATCGTGCTGGCGGTCAACAGCCACGCGCAAATCGTCGGCGCGACGCTGGGCAACGATGTCAATCTTCGGGACATCGAAGGCCGCAGTGCCCTGCTGCTGGGCAAGGCCAAGGACAACAACGGCTCCTGCGCCATTGGACCGTTCCTGCGTCTCTTCGACGAGAACTTCACGCTGAACACGATCCGCGCGGCCACCGTGAGCCTGACCATCGAAGGGCAGGACGACGGCTTCAAGCTGGAAGGATCCAGCCGCATGGCCGAGATCAGCCGCGACCCCGCTGATCTGGTGCGGCAGACATGCGGTGGCCACCACCAGTATCCGGACGGCTTCTTCCTGTTTCTCGGCACGATGTTCTCCCCCATCCAGGACCGAGGCGCCAAGGGCAAGGGCTTCACCCACCGCCTCGGGGACCGCGTGACGATCTCCACGCCGTCGCTGGGCGCATTGATCAATCACGTGCAACGCTCCGACGCCATCGCGCCCTGGACCTTCGGGGTCCGGGCGCTTTACCGGAATCTGTCCTCCCGCGGCATTGCCGTTTCCTGAGGCACGACCCGAATCAACAAAAAGGACTCATCAATGTCTGCCATCTATCCGAGCCTCGCCGGCAAGCGAGTCGTCATCACCGGCGGGGGTTCCGGCATCGGTGCGGCCATGGTCGAGGCCTTCGCTCGGCAAGGTGCCCAAGTGTTCTTTCTGGACATTGCCGACTCGGAAGGCCGTGCGCTTCAATCGAGACTCGGCGACGCCGCGCATCCGCCTGTCTTTCACCGATGTGATCTGACCGACATCCAGGCCGTCCAGGCGACCTTCGCGGCGATCGAGGCCTCGGGGGGACCCATCAACGTCCTCATCAACAATGCGGCGAATGACGACCGGCACGAAATCGACGGCGTCACGACGGACTACTGGGACCAGCGGATCGCCGTCAACTTGCGGCACCAGTTCTTCTGCGCGCAGGCTGTCTCGAGCGGAATGCGTGCAGCGGGCGGCGGCGTGATCCTGAACCTCGGCTCGATCTCGTGGCACCTCGCGCTGGCCAGTCTGTCGATCTACATGACCGCCAAGGCGGGCATCGAGGGACTGACCAAGGGGTTGGCACGCGATCTGGGCAGCTTCAACATCCGCGTCAACTGCATTGTTCCGGGTGCAGTGCGCACGCCCCGTCAGATGAAGCTTTGGCAATCGCCGGAAAGTGAGGCGAAGGTCGTGGCGGCGCAGTGTCTGCAGCAAAGAGTCGACCCTGGGCACGTTGCGGCGATGGCGCTCTTTCTTGCGTCGGACGATGCGGCCCGATGCTCCGGCCGCGAGTACTACGTGGACGCAGGCTGGCACGGCGCATGACAGAAGGTACCCGCCCCACTCGCCGGTTTCGATCGCAAGACTGGTTCGCCAATCCCGATCACATCGACATGACGGCGCTCTATCTCGAGCGCTTCATGAACTACGGCGTCACGCCGGCGGAACTGCGCTCCGGCAGGCCCATTGTCGGAATCGCGCAATCCGGAAGCGATCTGAATCCGTGCAATCGCGTTCATCTGGAACTGGCAAAGCGCGTGCGTGACGGCATCCGCGACGCCGGAGGCATTCCGATGGAATTTCCCGTCCATCCGACCTTCGAGAATTGCAGGCGGCCGACGGCGGCCATCGACCGCAACCTGGCCTACATGGCGTTGGTCGAGATCCTGCACGGCTACCCGATCGATGCCGTCGTGCTGACGACGGGTTGCGACAAGTCGACGCCGTCGCAGGTCATGGCCGCGGCGACCGTGGACATTCCCACGATCGTGCTGTCCGGCGGCCCGATGCTGGACGGCTGGTTCGAAGGAGAACTCGTGGGCTCCGGGGCGGCGATCTGGAAGAGTCGAAGACTGCTGGCCGCCGGCCAGATCGACGAGGCCAAGTTCATGGACATCGCCACAGCGTCGGCGCCTTCGGTGGGGCACTGCAACACCATGGGAACCGCCTCGACCATGAATGCGCTGGCGGAGGCGCTTGGCCTGTCATTGACGGGCTGCGCCGCGATTCCCGCGCCGTACCGGGAACGAGGGCAAATCGCCTATGAAACCGGGCGCCGCATTGTCGAGCTGGCTTTCGAGGACAAGCGGCCCTCGTCGATCCTCACGCGGGATGCATTTCTCGATGCGATCGTTGTCAACTCCGCGATCGGCGGCTCCACCAACGCGCTGCCGCATCTCATGGCCATGGCGCGTCATGCGGGCGTGGAACTGCGTCCGAGTGACTGGACCGAGTTCGGCTTCGATGTGCCGCTGCTGTTGAACATGCAACCGGCGGGCAAGTACCTGGGCGAGGCCTTTCATCGCGCGGGAGGCGTCCCGGCCGTGATGTGGGAACTCCAGCAGGCGGGCATGTTGCGCGGCGCGCGTCCGACTGTCACAGGCAAGACGATGGAACAGAATCTCGAAGGTCGACAGAGCGCGAATCGGGAGGTGATTCGCGAGTTCGCGCGTCCTCTCAAGAATCAGGCAGGCTTTCTCGTGCTCGGCGGCAATCTGTTCGACTTTGCGATCATGAAGACCAGCGTGATTTCCGAAGAGTTTCGCGCACGCTACCTGAGCCGTCCGGGCGCGGAGGGAAAGTTCGAATGCCGGGCCATCGTGTTCGAGGACTCGGACGACTATCACACACGAATCAATGACCCTGCGCTCGCCGTCGATGAGAACTGCATCCTCGTGATACGCGGTGCAGGGCCCGTCGGCTGGCCTGGGTCGGCTGAAGTCGTGAACATGCAGCCGCCGGATGCGCTGCTCAAGCGCGGAATCACCAGCCTTCCCACGTTGGGAGACGGGAGGCAGTCGGGGACTTCGGACAGTCCGTCGATTCTCAACGCTTCGCCCGAGAGTGCCGTCGGCGGCGGGCTGGCGTACTTGCGCACGGGAGATGTCGTCCGCATCGACCTCTCCGCCGGACAATGCAACATGCTGGTGTCCGCCGAGGAGATCGCGCGCCGCAAGGGCGAAGGGATACCGTCGATCCGGTCGAGCCAGACGCCATGGCAGGAGATCTATCGCGCGACAGTCGGGCAGCTCGACTCGGGCGCCTGCATGGAGTTGGCGGTCAAGTATCGCGGTGTGGCCGACACACAGCCTCGTCACAATCATTGATCTTGCCCACGCCATTGCCGTGCAAGGACGGCTAGGACGCGCCGATGACACCCGCCTCCTCGAGCACGGCAAGTTCCTCTTGCGAATGGCCGAGCCACAGACCGAAGACCGCACGGTTGCTGGCGCCCAGCGGAAGGCTGGGCTCGATCGGCCGGCGATCGCTGCCTTCGAACACGAGCGGCGAGTTCGGCAGCACCACCTTTCCCAGGTCGGGGTGCTCGACCCACTGCAGGCTGCCGCGCGCGTGCATGTTCTCGTCGCGCATCACCTCGGCCAGTTCGCGCACCGGCGCACAGGGGACCTTGGCAGCCAGCATGCGCTCGGCAACTTCGTACTTGCTGAGCGCCCGGGTCCAGCCTTCGATCAGCGCATCGACGTCGTCGGTATGTTCCACGCGCGATGTACGGGTGAAGAAGCGGGGATCATCCTTGAGGTCCGATCGGCCCATCACGTCCAGGATTGCGCGGAAGTGATGGTCACCCGGCGCATTCAGCACCACGTAGCCATCGGTCGTCTCGTAGACGTTGTAGGGCGAGATCCCCAGTCCGCCGTGCCGGTTGCCCGTGCGTGCCGGCGCCGCATCGCCCCGGGCGTGCAGCATGCCCAGGTTCGACGCGAGCGACGCATAGGTTGCGTCCTGCATCGACACTTCCACCACGCGGCCCTTGCCGCTGCGCTCGCGCTCGTAGAGGGCGGTCATGATCGCGCCGTAGAGGTGGATGCCCGCCATGAAATCGCAGATGGCTGCGCCGGACTTGACCGGCGGCTGGTCGGGAAAGCCGGTTGAATCGATGACGCCGCACATCGCCTGCATCACCAGGTCCATGGCGGGGTAGTCCCGGTAGGGTCCGGACTTGCCGTAGCCCGAGCTCGAACCGTAGATGAGGCGAGGATTGATCTCGTGCAGGGCCGCGGCGCCGACGCCCAGGCGGTCCATCACGCCGGGGGCGAAGTTCTCGACCAGGATGTCGGCCCGCGCGACCATCTCGCGCAGCAGTTCGCGGCCCTGTTCCGACTTGAGATTCAGCGTCACCGGTTGCTTGTTGGAGTTGAGCATGGCGAAGGGCAAGGCCGCGCCGCCCATGTCGCCGCGGCTGCGCAGGTGCTCGCCCTGGAAGGGCTCGACCTTGATGACGTTGGCGCCCGCCATGGCCATGAGGAAGGTGGCGTAAGGTCCGTTGTAGACGTGCGAAAGGTCGATGACGGTGAGGCCGGAAAGCGGGTAAGTCGAGGGCATGAGTCCTCCAGGATTTGTCGAGGGTTGAGGAGGGGTCAGCGTGCGCGTGCAAGGACCCGCTGCGCCGAGCGGTAGTGAGGGCGATCGAGCATCTTTCCGTCGATCGAGGCGACGGCAGCGGCGTTGGGCAGTTGGTCGAATGCATCGACCACGCGTTTCGCCCAGTCGATGGCATCGGCCGACGGTGTGAAAGCCTCGTTGATTGGCCCGACCTGTTCGGGATGGATCGCCGCCTTGGCGGAGAAGCCGTCGCGCAGTGCTTCAGCGGCTTCGGCCCGAAGCCCTTCGGCATCGCGGAAGTTGGTGTAGACGGCATCGACCGCGGCCACCTGCGCGGCTGTCGCGCCCATCAGCGTCAGCGACCTCGCCAACTCGAAGGGTGCGGTGTAGCGACTCTGCGCGTCGCGATTGGCGATGGTGCCGATGTCGGCCGCCAAGTCCTCGCCACCCCACATCATTCCGCACAGACGCGCGCCGGCTTCCTTCGCGTAGCTGCCCATGTCGAGCAGGGCGGATGCGCTCTCGGTCACGATGGGCAGGATGCGCAATGACCCCGCTTGCAGGCCTTCACGCACTTCAAGTGCCGAAAGGTATGCCGATACGAGGGCTACGTCCCGACCGCTTTCGCACTTGGGAAGCATGATTCCGTAGGGCCGAGCGCGGACCACCGTGGCGAGGTCGTCGAGCGTGAGGCCCGTCGACAACGCGTTGACGCGCACGAACAGGGGAAGCCGCTCGTGATGCGCCTGCACGAACTCTGCACAGATGCCACGGGCCCGCGACTTCTCGGATTCGGGCACCGCATCCTCGAGGTCGAGGATCAGCGCATCGGCGCCGCAGTCAAGCCCCTTGGCGAGCTTGCGCGCGTCGTGGCCCGGTACGAAGAGCAGCGAGCGCATGATCAGAAGGTGCCCATGGAGAGAAAGCCGTCCACCGGGTCGAAGTCGTTGACGAGCTTCTTGCCGACCAGGTCCTTGAGCGCTTCGGTGGCGCCGCCGCCCAGCGTCCCGTAGCGAACCCCGCGGTAGATGCGCGAGATCGGGTAGTCGTCGCAAAACCCGTAGCCACCGTGCACCTGGAGCGCTTCGCTGCTGACCCGGATCGCCATCTCGTTGACGAACATCTTGGCGATGGCGGCATCGTGCGGGTCCGGAAACGGGTTCGCCGTGAGGCACGCGCGGTACAACAAGCTGCGGCCCGCCTCGATGTCACGGTACATCTCGGCGAGCTTCCACTGGATACCCTGGAATTCGGAGACGGCGTGCCCACGGATCTGCCGCTCGCGCACGTAGGTGATGGCTTCCTCGAAGGCAGCCTCGGCCATGCCCAGCGACACACTGGGGTTCAGGCAGCGCTGCGTATTGAACGCGGACAGCAGCTTCTTGAACCCGCCTTCGCGCAGGACCACGTTCTCCACCGGAACTTCGCAATTGTTGAACTGGATCTCCGCGAGGTATTCGCCGCCCATGGTGTGATAGCGCGCCGTCACTTCGAAGCCGGGCGTGTTGCGGTTCACGAGCACGCAACCGATGCCATCGCGTCCGGGCGTGCCGTTGATGCGCGTGAAGACCACGAACCACTCGGCTTCGTTGGCGCGGCTGATCAGTGTCTTCACGCCATTGACCACGGCGCGATCGCCCTTGATGACGGTGTTCGTCTTGTAGTTCGGAACATCGGTGCCGGCATGAGGCTCGGTCATGCAGACGGCCAGGTGGGCTTCGCCCGAGCACACCTTCGGCAGGATGTCGCGCTTCATGCTTTCCGGCGCATAGGTGGTGATGACGCGCACCTGCACGCCCACCATGCCCATCAATCCCATCGCGGTGTTGTAGCAGTGCTTGGCGACTTCCTCCATGACCAGCGCGGTGTCGAACACCGGCAGGTTGGAGCCGCCGTACTCCTCGGGGATCGACATGCCCAGGATGCCGATCTTCGCCAGTGCGTTGAGGTTGTCCCAGGGATAGGTGCCATCGAGGTACTTGATCGAATTTCCGCGGAAATCCTTGTCCTTGGCGAGCGAGCGGACGGTGCCGATCAGTGCGCGTTGTTCCTCGGTGAGTAGAAGTCTCTGGTTGCTCATTTCATGATTCCTTTGGTGAATGGATGGCTGGCGTCGCTCGTCACGCGACACCGGTGAAGCGCGGCGGCCGCCGCTCTGCGAAAGCCGCGAGGCCCTCGGCGTAGTCGGCCGAGCCGAGGATTTCCGGGAGCGCCGCGCGTTCGAGGCGAAGGCCCTCGGCGAGCGGCACCTCGATGCCCCCGTAGACCAGTTGCTTGATGGCGGAGAGGGCAGGGGCCGACCGGGTCGCGAGCAACCTGGCGAACGTCGCTGCGCGGTCATCGAGCCCCTCGGGCGCGACCACTTCGTTGATCAGGCCAATGTTCAGCGCGTACTCGCTGGTGACCGGTTCGCCGCTGAGCATCATCTGCAGTGCGCGGCTCACGCCGACGACCCGCGGCAGCCGCTGCGTGCCGCCCGCGCCGGGAAATGCGCCGACGCGGCTTTCCGTCAATCCAAGGGTGACGCCGGCTGCGGCGATCCGCAGGTCGCATGCCAGTGCGAGTTCCAGGCCACCGCCGAGCGCGAGGCCATTGAGGACTGCGATGGTCACGCAACGCGATGCCGCGACGGCGTTGACCGCAGCGTTGATCCCGGCGTTGTGCGCCATGCGTGCGGCCAGGTCCATCCCCTTGCGTTCCTTCAGGTCGGCACCCGCGCAGAACGCGCGGCCGCTGCCGCGCAACAGAAGGACTCGCGCATGCTTCTCCGCAGCTTCGTCCACCGCTTGATGCAAGGCCGTGACCGTCGCAACGCCGAGCGCGTTCATGCGTTCGGGTCGCTCCAGGCGGATCTGGAAGACGCCTTCACCCAGGTCGTCGAGAAAGAGGTCTTGATTCATGCTTGTTCCTTGGCCGAGCCGCGAAGCAGCGCGTCGCGATGGTCGGGGTGGGCGATGGCAGCCAGCCGGCGCGCGCGCTCCTGCAGCGAACAGCCGCGCAAGTGGGCCGCACCGTATTCCGTCACGATGACGTCGACATCGCTGCGCGCCGTCGTCACGGGGCGGCCGTCGAGCGAGGCGACGATGCGCGAGTGCTTGCCGTCCGGCGTGGTTGAAGGAAAGGCAATGATCGACCGCCCGCCGGGAGACGCCACGCCACCGCGCACGAAGTCGACCTGGCCACCCACTGCGCCCAGATACCGGCCACCCGCGATCTCGGCATTGGCCTGCCCGGTGAGATCGATCTCGATCGCCGAATTGATGGTGTGGAACTGCGAGAGGGAGGAGGTGACGGCGATGTGGTGCGTGTATTCGGCGTTGCGCATCTCGATCAGCCCGCTGCGCTCGGCAAAGTCGCGCAGCCGCTGCGTTCCGAACAGGCCGCCGGTCACGGTGCGCCCGGCGTCACGCCCTTTGTGAGCATTCGTGACCACGCCTTGCTCGACCAGGTCTACCAGGACGTCCGAAACGACGCCGCTGTGCACCCCGAGTTCACGATGCCCGGCGAGTGCGCGCGCAACGGCCGCCGGCAGCGTACCGACGCCGAGTTGGATGGTCGCCCGGTCCGGGATGAGCGCAGCGACCTGCCCGGCCACTGCGTTTTCCACGTCGGAGGGCTCAGGGTCGGGCATGTCGATGATCCGGTCATCGCTCTCCACGAAGAGGTCGATGTCGGCGCCGTCCACGCACGCGTCGCCCGCAAGCGCCGGCAACGCAGGATTCACCAGGGCGACTACCACGCGAGCCCGCTGGATCATGGCCTGGGTGAAGTCGGAAACGATGCCGAGGCTGAAGCCGCCGGCCGGCAGCGCCCTGACCTGGATCAGCATCACGTCCAGACGGAGTGTCGCGTTGCGCAGCAGCGATGGAATCGAACTGACATGACACGGAAAGATCTCCGCCATCGACGTGACACGCCGGCTGCCGCCCGCACCATTGAGGGCGCGGAAGGCGAAGTGATCGCCGAGTTCCGGCCGCAGCGTGTCGGATGCGGACAGGCCGAAGAAGAGCTCGGGCTTCACGAGATTGGCGCGCTGGGCCACCAGCGCTTCCGTGAGTGCGAGCGGTTCGCCGGGGCCTTGTGGCCAGCCGATCACGTCGTGCGGCCGCAGGTAGTCGGCGAAGCGAAGGCTGTCGAGGGCAATGGTTCGAGACATGGCTTGTTCCGTCATTCGGCCTGGATGTGCGCGTCCTTGATCAATCGGCTCCAGCGGACGAAGTCTTCGCGGATCACCTTGCCGAAGGCCTCGGGCGTCCCCGGCTGCGCCGAGGCAGCCTCACGCGCGAGAAGGGCGCTGACGTCGGGCAAGGCCAGCACCGCGTTCAGCTCGTCGTTCAGTCGCTTCACCACCGGCGCCGGCAATTTCGCCGGGCCCGCAAGGCCCCACCACACTTCGAGATGGAAGCCCGGCAGGCCGGCCTCGGCCACGGTGGGAAGCTCGGGCGCCAGCGCGGAACGTTGTGCGCTGGTCACCGCCAGTCCGCGCATCTTTCCTTCGTGGATATAGGGCACGGCCGATGCAAGACTCGGCAACAGCATCTGCAGGGTGCCGGCCATCAGGTCGGTGAAGGCCGGCGCGATGCCCTTGTAGGGCACATGCACGAGTTCGATCTTGGCAGTCGACGCCAGCAGTTCGGTCCCGAGGTGATTGATTCCGCCGATGCCTGCCGAGCCGTAGCTGATGCTCTTGGGCTTGGCGCGAGCCAGATCGACGAACTCGGCGAAGGTCTTCGCCTTGACGTCATTGGCAACCACCACGACGAAGGGGCCGGCGCCGATCTCGCCGATGGGTGCGAGGTCCTTCAGCGGGTCGTAGTTCAGCTTCTTGCCGACGGCGGCATTTGTCGTGATGGAGCTCGACGCGAAAAGCAGCGTGTAGCCATCGGCCGGTGCCTTGACAACGTAGTCCGTGCCCATGGTGCCGCCCGCGCCACCGCGGTTCTCGACGATGACGGGTTGGTCGAGTCGGCCGCCGAGCTTGGCCGCGACCACACGGGCAATGTTGTCGTTGCTGCCGCCCGGGGCGAATGGAACGATGAGCTTGATAGGCCGCTCGGGCCAAGTGCCCGACGCCGCTTGTGCGTCGAGGGCGGGAGCAAGGAAAGCGGCTGCGCAGGCCACGAGTGCGACCCGGCGTGTCAATCGATTCATGGAATTCATGGCTTGTCTCCTTCGGGCACCAGGACTTGTGCGAGCACGCGGACGTCCTCGCAGCGCTCCAGGCCGTCGACGAGTCCGCGCAAGCGTCCTGCGGCATCGACGGGCAAGGGAATGGCTGCGGCACGAAAGCAGTCCGCTGCCTTCGCATCCATCGCCGCGCTCGTCATGGGACGGTCTGGATGGCCGAGCGGCTGGTCGACACGCAGGGCGTGGGTCGAGCCGTCGCGCATATCGACACGCATGAGCGCAGGGGACACATTGCGGCCCCACTCGCGCTCGATGTCCGCGTCCACATAGGGGTCGACACGCTGTGCCAGCGCGAGGATTTCTTTGCGGCCGATCGTTGCAGCGTCGAAGTGCCCCAGCCGGACACTACCGTCGACGAACGCGGCGGCCACCGTGTAGGGCAAGCTGAATTGCGCGTGGACGACGGATCGCGGTGTCTTGCGGACGTCGATCGGTGTGCACACGGCTTCATGGGTTTGGTGATTGACGCCGACGCGAACGCGCTCGATCTGGTCGGCGCTCACGCCCCGAACGGAACGCAGCGCGAACGCAGCGTCGATGGCGGTGTGATTCAGCCGGCAGCAGGGGTAGGGCTTGTAGCTCAGCTGCGTGAACTCGTAGCGTTCGCCCAGCCCGTCGCGCAATACCTCGCGGTCGCAACGATCGTGCAGGTACACGCGCAGGAAGCCGTCCGCTCCTTCGAAGGTGGCTTGCGCGCCGCGCACATTCCGTTGAGCCAATTGCACGGATACCAGCGCTGCCTGCGCTGCGAACCCGGGCTGCATGCGCTTGGTGAGCGCGCCGTCGCGCGTCACCTGGTGATTGCCGGCCACTTGCGAATAGGCGATGCCCAGCGCATTGACCATCTGCGTCGCATCCAGTCCCAGCACGCGACCGGCGGCAACGGTCGCCGCAAAGTGACCGAACAGCGACGTGTACATGTACCCGCTCTCGACGATGCCGATGCGCGTCGCAACACCCAGCCGGCAGATCGTCTCCAGGCCCGCAGCAATCGCCGCGATGAGATCCGCGCCGCTCACGCCACCGCGAAGCTCCGCAGCCGCCAGCGCTGCCGGGACGACGGACACACCCGCGTGGAGAACGGCTGCATCGTGCGTGTCGTCGTAGTCACGCGCATGCGCCATCGTGCCGTTGACCCACGCCGCATGGTGCGCCGGCACCTTGTCGCCGAAACCCAGAATGGTCGCCTGCTGCGCGCCACCCCACTCCAAAGCAAGCTCGCGCGTCTCGGCCACTGCCTGCGCGCTCGAACCCGCCGCCGCACAGGCCAGCGTGTCGAGCAGGTTCATCTTCGCCGCGGCAATCACCGGAGCGGCAAGCTTGTCGAGCGAGAGGCTGCATGCGAAGCGGCTCAGCACCGCCGCAAAGTCCTCGGGCGGATTCGCGGAACGCTGCGGACTGTTGAAGGCTGTCAATGTTGTCTCCGATTCGAGCCGGCGAGGCGCCGGATCTCTCTGTGTGGGAGTCAGTTTAGGAAGCAGCACCTCCACAGGTCCATGGCTTTTTTCGGGACTCCGTATGCTCGAATTGCGAACGATCCCTGCCCGAAAGCTCTCAGGGGTAGCATTGACCCAGGAGACAACATGGTTCAACAGGAAGCGACATGCTGATCGATCTCGTGCAGCTGCGGACCTTCGTCGCGGTCGCCGAGGAGCAGCACCTCACCCGGGCCGCAGAGCGTCTGCACGTCAGCCAGTCGGCCGCCAGCGCCCATGTGCGCGCGGTCGAGGAAAACCTGGGCACACAGCTGTTCATCCGCACCAATCGCAGCCTCGAACTCACGCGCGCGGGCCAACTCCTGCTGGGCAAGGCGAAGGCACTGCTCAACGAGGCCACGTTGTTCACGTCCTTTGCGCGCGAGATCCACGGCAAGATCGAAGGGCACCTCGTCTTGGGTTCGACGAGCGACCCGGCGTCGAGCCGCATCGGCGAAGTCATCGCCGCCCTGCGCGCAGCGCACCCGCTGATCAGCGTCGACTTGCGCGCGCGCCCGTCCTCGGGGACCCAGGAAGGACTGAAGACCGGCGAGTTCGACATCGGCCTCCTGCTCGGGCGACCCACGGTGGCCGCCTTCACCTACTACCAGCTCACGACCATTCCGTTTCGGGTGGCGGGGCCTGCGGCGTGGAAAGAGCAGATCGAGCGAGCGAACTGGTCGGAGCTGGCCGCGCTGCCGTGGATCTGCCCGACGGACAGCAGCCTGGCCTATTCGACGATGCTGAAGCAACTCTTCGACGAGCGCGGCCTCGAGCTCAATACCGTCGCGCGCTTCGATAACGCCAGCCTGGGGCGCGCGATGCTGGAGGCCGGCGTGGGCCTGATGTTGATGCGCGAGGAGCATGTCACGCAGGGGCTGGCCCATGGCGTGCTGGCCACGTCGCCCATCGCGTCCGCCGAGTTCCCGCTCTTCGTGACCCATCTCACCAGCCGGCTCAACGATCCGCTGGTCTGCGCGTTCCTGGCGGCCGCGGCACAGGTGTGGCCCGACATGACGCCGACCTCTCCACACGGCGACGCCGCGCGCTGAAGCCCCGGGTGGTTCAGTACTGCAACTTCGGATACCAATCCGTGCCGCGCCCGCCCGGCGTCAAATCCAGGATCAACCAGAGCGGAGCGATGTCAGGCGCGCCGCGCGGATCCTGGCCGGGATCGGCCATTTCGCCGGTCATCTCACCCGCCCAGAACAGCCGGACCTTGTCGCCTTCACGCTTGAACACAATCAACGCCGGGTATTCGCTTCCATCCGGCTGCAGGACGCCAATGTCCTTCGCATAGTCGTCGCCTACGGTCTGCACGAAGTTCAGGTCACGCCAGCCCCGCTCCTGTGCGAAGGCGTATTGCCGCTCGACCGGCGAACGCCCGAGCACCTTGAGTGCCACGCGCTGCTTGATGTCGGCCGCATTGCCGTTCAGCGGGCCGAGCAAGTTGGTGCACATCGGACATGGCCGCTCGCGCTGCGGCCCGTACATCCAGAAGTAGGTGACGAGCGTGTCCTTGTCGCCAAAAAGATCGATCAGCCCCACCTCGAAGGCCTGTTCGTCCTTGAAGCGGTAGTTCTTCTCGATCACGGGCCCAGGCGGCAGCGCCTGGCGTTGCTCGACCATGCGTGTCATGTGGCGACGAAACTCGATCTCTTCCGCCAACAGCGCCTGCCGCGCGGCGTCGTATTCGGCAGACGAACCTGGGAACGGCCTCTTCGCCTTCTTCGCCAGCTCTGTGGCGGGGGTGAGTCCTTCTTTCATGCCTTTGCTCCTTTTTTGCTCAGCTCGCCAGCGAAGGCATCCGCCCAAGCAGCTTGTCGAGCGTGATCGGGTAGTTCCGCACGCGCACACCGGTCGCGTTGTAGATCGCATTGGCAACCGCCGCGCCCACGCCGCAGATGCCGAGTTCGCCCACGCCCTTGGCTTTCATCGGCGAGGAGACAGGGTCCGTCTCGTCCAGAAAGATCACTTCCTGGTGCGGAATGTCAGCATGCACGGGCACCTCGTAGCCGGCCAGGTCGTGGTTGACGAAGTAGCCCTGACGCTTGTCCACTGCCAGCTCTTCCATGAGCGCGCCGCCCACGCCCATGGTCATGGCGCCGATCACCTGGCTTCGCGCCGTCTTGGGGTTGAGGATGCGGCCCGACGCGCACACGGCCAGCATCCGCCGCACGCGGACTTCCGCGGTGTAGGCGTCCACGGCCACTTCGACGAAGTGCGCGCCAAAGGTGGATTGCTGGTAGCGCTTGTTCAGCTCGGCGAATTCGATCGAATCCTCCGCCACGATGCCGCTCTCGCCGGCCACCTCCGCGAGCTTCACGCCGCGCCCGCCCGCTTGCACCATGCCGTCCGCAAAAGTGGCGCTGGCCGCGTCGAGGCCCACGCGCTGAGCCATGGCTTCGCGCAGCTTGACGCAGGCGGCATACACACCGGCTGTGGAGCAGTTGGCACCCCATTGCCCGCCGGAGCCCGACGACACCGGAAAGGAGGAGTCGCCGAGACGCACGACCACCCGGTCGAGCGACACGCCCATCATCTCCGCCGCGGTCTGCGCAATGATCGTGTAGCTGCCCGTGCCGATGTCGGTCATGTCGGTTTCCACGGTCACGATGCCGCGTCCATCGACGCGCACTCGCGCGCCCGACTTCGTGACCTGGTTGTTGCGAAAGGCCGCCGCCATCCCGACGCCGATCCACCAGCGGCCTTCGCGCCTCTGCGCCGGCCTCACGCTGCGCTGTGCCCAGCCGAACCGCTGCGCGCCGGTGCGCATGCACTCGATCAAATGTCGTTGCGAAAACCGCCGGTCCGCGTTGGCAGGATCGACCTGTGTGTCGTTCAGCGCACGGAAGTCCACCGGGTCCATGTTGAGCCGCTCGGCCATCTCGTCGATTGCGATCTCCAGCGCCATCAGCCCCGGCGCTTCGCCCGGCGCGCGCATCGCATTGCCTTCGGGCAGATCGAGCAACGCGAGCCGGGTCCCGGTCAGGCGGTTCTCGCCCGCATAGAGCAACTGGGTCTGTTGCACCGCGTTCTCGGGCTTGCCGCCGGTCAGGTTGCCGGACCAGCTCTCGTGGCCAATGGCCGTGAACTTGCCTTCCCGTGTGGCGCCGAGCCGGATGCGCTGGATCGTCGCCGGGCGATGGGTGGTGTTGTTCGCCATGAGCGGCCGTTGCAAGGCAACCTTCACGGGGCGGTGGGCGGCGCGCGCGCCGAGGGCGGCCAGCACCGTGTCGGCACGCAGGAACAGCTTCGAGCCAAACCCGCCGCCGATGTACGGCGACATGAGGTGGATGTTTTCCTTGGGGATGCCCAGCGTCGTCGCCAAGTCGGCCGTGGTCCACGCGATCATCTGGTTCGATGTCCAGATGGTGAGCCTGTCTCCGCTCCATGACGCGGTCGTCGCGTGCGGCTCCATCATGGCGTGCGATTGGTCGGGCGTGGAGTAGGTCTCGTCCAATTGCACTTCGGCCTTGGCGAACGCATCGGCAAAGTCCCCGACCTTGCTGTCGCGATCCGCGGTACGCCGTTCCGTCGAAACCTTCGCCGCGGCGAGATCGAAAGCGCCGTCCCCGCGGTCGTATTCGACGCGCAGCAATTGCGCGGCCGCGCGCGCTTGCTCGAAGGTCTCGGCGACCACGAGCGCAATGGCCTGGTGGTAGTGCTCGACGGTCGGGCCACCGAGCAGTTTGGCGGTGTTGAAGTTGCCCTTGCCCAGCTTGCCGGCGTTCTCGGCCGTGATGATGGCGATCACGCCAGGCGCCGCCTTGGCGCGGCTCTGGTCGATCGACATGATGCGGCCCTTCGAGATGCCGGCGCCGAGGATGTAGCCGTACGCCGCGTTCGGCGCAACGTCATGGCGCTCGTAGGCGTAGGGCGCGGTGCCCGTGGTCTTCAGGGGGCCGTCGACGCGGTCCGTGGGCCGGCCGACCACCTTCAGCTGGTCGATCGGATTCGTGGTGGCGGGTGTGTCGAATCTCATCGCTCAGCTCCTCGCATCGATCAGCACCGCTTCGAGCGTGCGCTCGACCAGCGTCACCTTGAACGCGTTCTGTTCAGTGGGTTTGGCGTCGGCAAGCAGCACGGTCGTGGTCGTCTTGGCTCCGCGGGGCAATTCGTGCTCTGCCGCTTCGACCCGCCAGGGCTTGTGGGCGACCCCGCCCAGCGCCACGCGGCCGGTGCCGTCCCGCTGCACGATGGCGGCGACCGACACCAGCGCAAACGCATAGGACGCCCGGTCGCGCACCTTGTGATAAATGTGCCGGCCGCCCACGGGGCTCGGCAGCTTGACCGCCGTGATCAACTCACCCGGCAGAAGCGTCGTCTCGACATGCGGCGTCGCACCGGGAAGCTTGTGGAAGTCCGCGATCGGAATGACCCGGCGCGAGCCGTTCGGGCGCATCGTCTCGACACTCGCATCGAGCGCGCGCATGGCGACGGCCATGTCGCTGGGATGCGTCGCAATGCATGCGTCGCTGGCACCGACCACCGCATGCTGTCGGCTGAATCCGCCGATCGCCGCGCAGCCGCTGCCGGGCTGGCGCTTGTTGCAGGCCTGGTTGGTGTCGTAGAAGTAGGGGCAGCGTGTTCTCTGCAGCAGGTTGCCCGCGGTCGTCGCCTTGTTGCGCAACTGACTGGACGCGCCCGCGAGCAATGCGCGCGACAGCAGGCTGTAGTCGCGCCGCACGCGGGCGTCGGCGGCAAGGTCCGTGTTGCGCACCAGCGCACCGATGCGCAGTCCGCCGTCGGGTGTGCTCTCGATCTTGTCGAAGCCGAGGCCATTCACGTCGATCAGATGGCCGGGTGTCTCGATCTCCAGCTTCATGAGATCCAGCAGGTTGGTGCCGCCGGCGATGAAGCGTGCGTCGGGCGTGCGCGCGGCGGCTGCGACGGCCTGCGCGGGCGATGTCGCGCGTTCGAAGGTGAAGGCCTTCATGTCTTCACCTCCGCTACTTCGGAAATCGCTTCGACGATGTTGCTGTAGGCGCCGCAGCGGCAGATGTTGCCGCTCATGCGTTCGCGGAGTTCGGCGGGCGTGAGCCGGGGTGTGCCCGTCAGATCGGCGGTGACATGGCTCGGCACGCCGTGGGCGACCTCGTCGAGCATGCCGACTGCCGAGCAGATCTGTCCCGGCGTGCAGTAGCCGCACTGGAAGCCGTCATGCTTCACGAACGCTGCCTGCAGCGGGTGGAGGTTGCCGGGCGTTCCAAGACCTTCGATCGTGGTCACCTTGGCCCCTTCATGCATGACCGCGAGCGTCAGGCACGAATTGATCCGCCGGCCGTCGACGATCACCGTGCACGCGCCGCATTGCCCGTGGTCGCAACCCTTCTTGGTGCCGGTAAGGTGCAGATGCTCGCGCAACGCATCGAGCAATGTCGTGCGAGTGTCGAGCACGAGGCGGTGGGTCTTGCCGTTGACGCTCAGCGTCACGGTCGAGGGCCCCGGCCCTTTCGAGGCGTGGGTCGGCGTGGCTGCCGACGCGGCGGCCATTGCCGGCACCGATGCGGATGCCGCACCGGCCTTCAACAGGCCGCGTCGGGAAATCGTGAATTCATCGGGCGTTGTCATGTTGCGTTCCGCTCCTTGATCGCTTCATTGCAGGGAATAGCCGGCTCGAAGAGCCCATCTTCCACAGAACTTTATGGCTGCGTGTTAGCGCCGAATAGACCCTTCAGGCTTGAAGGACTGTCAAGCTGCTGTTGATAATCGAAGGAGAAAAGGGGCCCCCATGCCGATCAACGAACTGCGTTCCATCGCGACGTTTGCCAAGACTGCCGAACTGGGCAGCCTGCGGCAGGCTGCAGCCGCACAGGGCATGACGCCGCAGGCGGCGAGCCAGGCGTTGGCACAACTGGAGCAGCACCTCGGCGTGCGGCTGTTTCACCGCACGACGCGCAGCCTGTCGCTCACCGATGAAGGGCGACAGTTTCTCGAAGCCGCGCAACCTTCGCTCTTCGGGCTGCAACGTGCGCTCCACATGGCGCGCCAGGCCAAGGACGAGATCGCGGGGCCGCTGCGCATCGTCGGACCGCGTTCGACCTTTGCGCCGGTGCTGTGGCCCGTGCTCGACGAGTTCTGCCGCATGCATCCGGAAGTGCAGCCTGACGTGCAACTGGACGACCGGATCGGCAACTGGGTGGAAGACCGCGTCGATGTGGGATTTCGTGTCGGGCCTTCTCCTGCCGAGGGCGTCATCGCACGCAAGCTGTTTCCCTTGCAACTCATCATCTGCGGAGCGCCGGCGTACCTTTCCCGTCATGGGGCGCCGGACAACCTCAACGCGCTCGCCGCGCATCGCTGCAGCGCCTTTCGCCATTCGAGCACGGGCCGGGTTCTTCCCTGGTTTGTGAAGGTCGACGACGGCATGGTCGAGTACCCGGTGGTTCCCGCGTTGTGCGTCAACGATGAAGCACTGGAGACCGAGGCCGTGCTGGCCGGGCATGTCCTCGGGTTGGTGACCGGCGTCACGGCCGCATCGCACATTCGAGCCGGGCGCCTGGTGCCGTTGTTGACCGCGCACGTGGCCGACTACTCCAGCACCTTCGTCTACTACGGAAGCCGCACCGCCCAGCCCGCGCGTGTCAAGGCCTTCATCGACCTGGCTGTTCGTCGGCTGGTCAACAACACGGCTTACGTCATGACGGCGAAGGAACTGCAGGTTGCGGAGGCGAAGGGGCGCAAGGCCTATCCGCGGCAGTGAGAGGATCAGAAAACAAGCTATAGCGCCGGCGAGCCAGCGATCTGCTTTTTCTCGACAAAGTCGGTGACGTAGCTGACCTCTCTCGCCAAGTTGCCGACGTCGGACAAGTCGGCTTCTGGATTGCCACGCTTCACTCGGCTGACCAACGCGTTCCAACCGGCAATGTGCGCGCTGGCCTCATCGCTGCGGTTGATCGAGAGCATCTGGTCCAACGCCGGGCTGTAGTCGTGGACCGGCTGGCCGCTTTCCAGCACACGCCGGACGTTCTGGTCGAACCTTTGGAGACCTTGCTGGTACGCTCACGGTTGATGCCATGCTGGAGTTCATGGCCCATGAGGAAGGTCAGCGCGTTGCGGCCATCGAAATCCGAAAGATTGCTTTGCCTGAGGTTGACGGTTTGTGTGTCGGGGCTGTAGCTGGCCCCAGCGTTCTCGCTTGCAAACATCAGCGCGAAATGTTTCAGATGACCTTGTGCGACAGCTTCGTTCATCTGCTGCATCAGCACCGGCGACTCTTCAATGACGGCGCGCAGATTTCGATAGGCCGCCGACGTCGGGTCGCCAACCTCGCGAATCACCCGCTCGAGCTGGGGGCTGATGACGCTCACTACATCGCCCCCAGATCCATGTATTCAACGAGGAAACCGATAGAGACTCTGCTGACGCAACCGTGCGAGATCTTTTCGAGGCTTTCGCCACTTTCGCCGAAGATTCCAATCTCGACCTTTGTCAGTCTGCGTTGGTATTGGCGGGCCGCGCTTTCGCGACGCGTATTGCCGACATGCCGATAACCCATCTTGAACAGTGCCTCGTGAAACTGCGCCACGTCGAGTTGGCAGATTCCCGTCATGGGTGGATCTTGACCGCGATATTTCTCGGTTTCGTAGAACCCAAAGCCCAGGCCGGGAAGATGCGTTGCGCGATTCGGTCCCCAGTTGTAGCTGTACCGCCACATCTCCGTGAGCGGCTGGGATATCACATACGTGTCGTTTGTGGGCTTGTCAGAAAACGGAGTCATGGCGATTCCGCTGAAATGCGCCACCCGTTCAATCGTCAAGTCCCCCGGTTGATGCAAGGTGTCAATCAGCGCCAACAACCGACGCAGCACCTCGGGCGCATCAGGGCGTAGTGCCGCCGCGGGACCTGGACTGGACATGATCTTTTCCTCCAAATGAACATGGGGTGGTGCGCGGGTCGTCGACGAGCAAGCGCTGAGCGCAAGTCCGGCCCACAAACAAGGAAGACCGCGAGCGAGCAGGCTCCACGACGATCCTTGTGAATTGTCAAATTGATTGAGTCAACAGGCGCCGCGAATTCCGTCGTTCGCGGGCTGCGTTGGAACGCTGATCGAAGCTTCGATAGAAGCTTCCGGCCAGCCATGCCATGTCCGATGGCGAAGTGCTGAATCACCTATTTCTCCCTGTGCGCAGAATTTTTTTGCATTCTATGCACGCCTCGGAGATCACTCGCCTGTCTAACTGGCAAGTCCGATTTGCCATCACAATGGGCCGCATCGCGGATCCACGCCGAGGACATAAAGAGGAGTTCTTCAGATGATGCGACGAGTCCTGGCCTCGAGCCGATACATCATGATCATTCCCGTCATCGGAACGTTTCTGGGCTCACTCGCGCTGATCCTGTACGAAGCGGTCGCGCTTTGCGCGACTTTCGTCGAGGCGACCCACAACGGTTCGGTCTCGGCCAAGGCGGTCAAGATTTTCGCGGTGGGCATCGTCGAGGCCGTTGACGTCTTCCTCATCGGGATCGCGGTCTACCTCATCAGCATCGGCCTTTATTCATTGTTCATCGATGACAAGCTGCCGCTGCCGAAATGGCTCGAAGTCCACAACCTCGAGGACCTCAAGGGAAACCTGGTGAGCGTTGTCATCGCCGTCCTGTCGGTTCTGTTCCTGCGCGAGGTCGTCGCTTGGGAAGGCGGCAGCGACATCGCTGCGTTCGGCGCGGGGCTGGCGCTCGTGATCGCTGCGCTGACCTTCTTCCTGATGAAGAACAACGCGCGAAGGGAGTAGCCGCTCAAAGCTTCGCGAGCGGCACCCCGGTGTCTGCAAGTCGATCAACATCGACGCTGGTGCGCCGCTCGATCAGGCGCCGCGCAAATCGCAAATCCTTGGCCGCATTGGGCCCCAGGGCCGCGACAACCTTGTCCCCATCGAGGAAGAACATCACGAAGCTCTTCGAGCCTTGATCGCCACGCACCACCACGCGGTGAGCAGGCGAAGGCATGCCGAAGATCTGGAGATTGATGTCGTACTGGTCCGACCAGAACCAGGGCACGGGCTGGTGATTCACCGTGATGCCGAGTGCGGATCGTGCGGCGGCGATCCCTTGCTCCTGGGCGTTCTGCCATGACTCGAGCCGCATCCGTCGGCCGGCCCATTCGCAATGCCATGTCGCGACGTCGCCCGCAGCGAGGATGTCGGCATCCGACGAACGGCATTGTGAATCGACCCGCACGCCGCCGTCGCAGTCCAATCCTGCTTCGCGCGCGAGTTCGTCATTGGCGATCAGGCCGACGCCGATCAGGACCGCGTCGCACACGAGCTGGCGCCCATCGGTGAACGTGGCCGTCAGGCCGCCTTGCAGCGCGGGCGCCAACTGTTCGATGCCGGTGCCGAGTTCGATATCGACGCCGTGATCGGTATGCAGTTGATGCAGGTAGTTCGAGATTTCCGGCGGAACGGTGCGCTCGCACAGGCGGCCCATCGCTTCGACCACGGTCACGTCCATGCCCTTCTTCCTCGCGGTCGCGGCGACTTCGAGCCCGATCCAGCCGCCGCCCACCACGAGCAGGTGCTTGCCTGCCGACAGCGCAGCGCCGAGTGCCTTTGCATCCTCGATGCTGCGCAGAGTGAAGACGCCGGGCAGGTCCGCGCCGGGAATGTTCAACCGCCGCGCCCGGCCGCCGTTGCACAGGATCAGCTTGTCGTAGCGAACGGACTCCCCCTGCGACAGGTGAAGCAGCTTCGTGGACTTGTCGATGAAGGTTGCGCTGACGTTCGGCCGCCAGTCGATACAGAGACCATCGAAGGCCTCCGCTTTCACCAGGTAGGTGCTGTCCGCGGGCGCTTCTCCCGAGAGCACCGCCTTGGACAAGGGTGGGCGTTCGTAGGGCCGATGCGCCTCGTTGCCGACCAAGAGCACCTTGCCCTTGAACCCCTCGTTGCGCAGCGTCTGCGCCGCCCAGCCACCGGCCTGGCCGGCGCCCACGATGGCGATGGTCTCGGTGGTCATGTCAGCGAGAGAAACACCCGTCCGGCTTCGATCTTGACCGGGTAGGACCGGATCGCTTCGGTCACCGGCGCGCACGTTGGCCGCCCGTTGCGGACGTCGAACTTGCCTTGGTGCAAGGGGCACTCGATCTCGTGCCCCTCGAGAAAGCCTTCGCACAAACGCGCATGACCGTGCGTGCAGATGTTGTCGGTTGCGTAGATCTCGCCATCCACGCTGTAGAGCGCGATGTCGCGCCCGTCGATCACCATGCCGACGACGTCGTCGGCCGGCACATCGTCGACGAGTGCGGCGTCGGTCCAAAGCTGTTCGTTCATGTCTGTTCTCAAAGTGGGTAGATGACGGAGTTCGGGATCATTTCGCTGTCGTAGATGACAAGCCGCGACGCGAACTTCAGCCCCTGTTCAGTGCGCACGACAACATCGATGTATCGACCCACGTTGAAGACCGACGACAGCTCCGAAAGCTTCGTTCGGAACACCGCGTAGTTGGCCTCGCATTCGAAGCGGCCGGGCTCCGACTTGCGGACGACCGGCGCGCCGACGACGTGGCGCTGGTAGTAGGGATCGTGGAACAACGTTTCCCGAATGCCATAGACGCGGTCCTTGAGCATTCCCTTGCTCTCGAAGGACAACGTGGCCAACGGAAAGCCTCGCTCGAAGTTCTCGCGCGGCTGCAGGCGGTAGGTGCAGTCTTCGGTGAAGAACTCAGGCCACAGGTCCCACTGCCCGGAACTGACGGCGCTGGCGTACTCGGCGTAGAGCTGGCTCAGCTCGAAGTAGTCTTGAAACTCCATCTCAGGCCTCCATGACCTTGCGCCAGTACTCGTACATGCCGCGGATCAATGTCTCGGTGACCATGTGGTCGGTGTCGCCGACCTCGCGCCCGCCCAATTCGGCCAGCGTGCGATGGAAGGGCTTCTGCTCGAAGCCCTTCTGCGAAAGCTCGATCACTTCGCCGTCGTCCGCCGACACGAATCCCGCGGGCCCGAAGAGATTGGCCTGGCGAAGTCGCCGCCGCGTCATGACTTCGTCGTCGTCCTCGAATCCGAAATGCGTCCAGACGAAGTCGAAGTTTCCGGGACCGCTCGGCTGGATGTGCCTCGTCGAGACACTGTTGACCTGCTGCTGCAGGATCACGCTCGGGAACAGCGTCATCATCACCGCCGTCGGGCCGCCCCACCAGGGCTCGGGGACGATGTCGAGGAAGCGGTCGTCGTTGAGCTGCATGCTCTCCTTGAAGCTCGAAACCTGCGTGACCTGGTCGGCCTTGCCGCTCGCGCCGCGCGTCGAGATCATCGCGGCGTGCCGGTGGTGGTCGTCCATCTTCAGTTCCGACTTGTTGTCCGCACGCCAGAGCCCGAAAGTCACGAACCAGGTGTGCAGCAGGCCGGGATGGTAGGGGTCCTTGATGTTCTCCTGCATCAGCTTCCAGTTGCCCGGAATGCGCTGGCGGTTGTAGCCGAGGATCTTCAGCTTGCGACCGTCGAACAGGCGGTCGAAGTAGCCGAGGATCGTCGGCCCCATGAAGTCTTCGAACGATTGGACTTCGGGATCGAAGGACGCGAAAACGACGCCGCCGCGCGTCGCGACCTTCAGCTTGTTGAGGCCGTGCTCCGCGGTCTTGAAGTCGGCCGGCATCCCTCCGTTGACCTTGCCGTCCTGCTTCACGCCGCGGCGGAAGGGCACGCCCTGCAAGTCGCCCTTGAGTGTGTAGTTCCACTGGTGATAAGGGCAGGTGAATCCGCCGTCCTTCTTGTTGCCGTGCCGCTCGCGACAGAACTGCATGCCGCGATGCGCGCACACGTTCTCGACGACGTTGATGGCGCCCTCTGCATCGCGGACCATGATGACGGAGCGCTCGCCGACGACCGTGCGCTTGAAGTCACCGGCGTTCGGGATCTCGGCTTCCAGCCCCACGTAGCACCAGTGACCGCGATAGAAGAAGCGCTCGAGTTCGCGTCGATGCTGGTCGGCCTCCGTGTAGGCCATGAAGGGGATGCGGCTCGTGCCTTGGTCTTCCCAATGGATCTGCCGGGGAAAAACGGCTGATGTGTCGTCCATGCATGTCTCCTTGTTGGGGCAATGATCGTCATCCTGGCGTCATCGTTCAATAGAATATGAAGAATAGTTTTTATTGATTTCGCGAATGTGAGGCGTCGTGGAGCTCAAGGACATCGATCTCAATCTCCTGGTGATCTTCAATCAGTTGCTCATCGATCGCCGGGTCTCGAAGGTTGCGACCAGCCTGGGGCTTTCGCAACCCGGCGTGAGCAATGCGCTGGCGCGCCTGCGCAAGCTCACGGACGATCCGCTGTTCCTCCGAACGCCCAAGGGCATGGAGCCGACGCCGTTCGCTCAACAACTCGCCGAACCCACGGCACGCGCGCTGCAGGTGATTCACACGGCGATCAATCAGCGGGCCACCTTCGACCCGGCCACTTCGACCCGCGCCTTCACCGTCGGGATGACGGACATCGGCGAGATCTACTTCCTGCCCAAGCTGATGAAGGAGCTGTCGCGCGTCGCCCCGGGCGTTTCGCTCAGCACGGTGCGCAACACGGCAGTCAACCTGCAGGACGAGATGGAAGCCGGCCACGTCAACCTCGCGATCGGATTGCTGCCGCAACTCAAGGCGGGCTACTTTCAGCGGCGGCTGTTCAAGCAGCACTACGTCTGCATGTTCCGGCGCGGCCACGCGCTCGACAAGCGCTCGATTTCCCTCGGCGAGTTTTCTGCGGCCGAACACGTCGTCGTGGTGTCGGAGGGAACCGGCCACGGCAAGGCGGACGAGCTGTTGAGGCGCAAGAACATTGCGCGCAAGGTCGTCCTGACGGTGCCGCACTACGTGGCGGTCGGGCACATCCTGCATGACTCCGACCTGGTCGCGACCGTGCCGGAACGGCTCGCGCAGGCCCTGGTAGAGCCCTTCGGGCTGTCATACGTCCGCAATCCGGCCAAGCTGCCGGAGATCGCGATCAGCTTGTTCTGGCATGGCCGCTATCACAAGGATCCGGCGATCACATGGCTGCGGTCGCTGATCGTGCGGCTACATGGCGAAAGTGCGCTCGGCTGAATCGAGCGCGTGGATGCGCTCGAAGCCGCAGCAGCTCAACCCAAGGGGACACAATGCCGATCAACGATCCACCGCCCGAATGGCCGACGTTTCGAGAATCAGTTCCAGCGCCTTGCCATTGATCGAGACCGGCACGGAGAGCGTGTTTCTGCAATCACAATGCGGGTTCCATCGGACCTACGATGACCTGGGCATCGGGTTCGTGAAAGGTGTAAGTCACCCCAAGTTCGATCAGCCATTCGTCGGGCACGCCCCCGACAAATTCTCCGGCCATATCGTTCCCGCCAATGAAGAGTTTGGAGCTATAGCCGTCGAACAGGATTGTTCCGCCCGCTCCGCGTCCATCGGCATAGAAGTGGCTCTCAGAGAAAGCATCGGGATGCTGGTCAGGAAAGTACGTTCTCTCGATACGCTCGCCGTTGTCGAGGTACTGCGTCGAAGTGGCCTTTCTACCTGATGCATCGTAGTCGGTGATCGTGCTGCTCCAGTCCTGACTTCCGTCGCTGTCGAAGAAGGTATCCCTGCGGCCGCCGTCGTCCCTGCGAACGCTGCTGAGTTCGATGCGGCCTTGGGCGTCGTATTGGTTCACGATGGAGGACCAAGACTGACTGTTGTTCACGTCGTTCTCAATCACGCCCAGGGTGCCATCGTCCATCCAGACATTGGTAGCGTCATTGCGGCCCTGCGCGTCGTAGTGTGACTGGATGGCGGCCCATGATTGACTGTTGCTCGCGTCGACCAGGGTGTCGGTCCGCGACCCGTCCTTCATCCTGATTTGGCCCGAGTCATTGCGACCCTGCGTGTCGTAGTGCTCCTTGATGAAGGACCAATTCGAAGTGTTAGTCGGGTCGTAGCGGAGGACTTCACGCGAGCCGTCGCTCATCGTGACTTCTTCCAAGTCGCTGCGCATCTGCGCGTCGTAGTGCGTATACGTCACGGACCCATCACCGTACACGCCGTACACGTAGAGGCCCCGCGTGCCGTCATCCATCGTGACTTCGGTTCTGTAGATTTGGCCTTGCGCGTCGTGCAGCGAATAGGTGGAGGACCATGGCTGACTGCCGTCCACGTCATAACGGTATGAGTACGCGGAGCCGTCGTTCATCCGGAAGGTGGAAGCGTCGTTGCGGCCCTGCGCGTCATAGTGCGTCGAGGAGGAGCCCAAAGGCAACCAAGGATTGAAGTCCAAGTAGTAATAGTCCTCGCTTCTCGTGCCGTCGTCCATCATGGTTTCGGTCATGAAGGTGCGGCCCTGCGCGTCGTAGGTCATCGAGCGCGTCGCATAGTTAGCGTTGTCATGGGCGCCGTCGACTTCGATCAGCTTGGACATATTGCCGTTGTGATCGAACTCCCTGATCGTTTGGTCACCGTTGGTCTCTGTGGCCTCGTAGCGAGTCACTTGTCCGTTGATGGAGGTGGCGGTGCCCGACTTGCCGATGTACTGAACGACGCCACTGGGAGATGTAATCTGGACCGAGTACGGAACCCAATCCGAACCCACCTTGATAGCCCCGTACTCGATCGCGTCATAGACATGGGTGCTCGTTTCCACCTTCACTCCATTGGCGTAGTACCTCGTCTGTATGTCTCCATCAACGATGGTGACTGCCGTTGCCTCAATGAGCGCATCCCAAGCAACGTCGAGCGTGCGGCCCCATTGCGCAAGGTTGGCGACACCCGGCGTCTGGTCCATCCACTGTTGAGCGGGACCGCTGATCGTGGGGTCAGGATTGAAAGCGAGCGCGCCCATCCGCTGGGCCAGAATCATGTTGATGACCAGGCCGTCCGGGCCGTCGCCGCCTGTTTCGCGAATGCGGGCCCAAAGGTCTTCCACAGCCTGTGGCCCCTCGGTGCGTTCGATCAAATCCATTGGCGTTGTGAGCGTCCAGTTGGCGAGAGAAAGGCCATATTTTTCAAACGCTTGTCCGTGGAAGTTCTTTGTTGCCTCGAAATCCAAATCCTGATTGACGGAACCTCCCTGGCCCTGCGCGGCTCTCCCAAGCGCTTGGAGATAACCGAGCGCCATGTCCACTCGCAACGCATCGAGTTGCAGTGGGTTGAGGTTCTGCCCTGCTTCGCCGGATAGGCCCATGGCGGCGCTGCTCTGCATGAATTGCAATGCAGCCTGACCGGAGATGGAGTCGCCGCGGGCGACGCCTCCAGCCCAACCTGCATAGTTGTAGCCGCTCTCGTAGAGACTGTCATAGACCTGCAGGACCGCATTGATGCCGCCTTGCTTGATTTGCGTTTGGTATTGCTCGATTTCAGCCAGAGTTAAGTTTTGTGGCATGTGTGCTTCTTCTTGATTGCTTATGTGAATCGGGTCGAACGGACGCCTACCGATTCACTGTGGAAGGATTGGCGTCCTTGGTTCTAAAGCTCATGAGTTGATCGGTGACCGCCGATTGAATCTCCCGCCATTGCGAGAGGTGGCCCCGCCTGTAACGCATTGAGACCCTTGCGCGCACTGCGGGCTCCAAGCTGAAGAAGTGCTGGCAGGGAGCGGCCTCGTGAGGTACGTTGCTGCACGAGATATAGGCATCGACCTTTCCGTCCTTGGCCCGATGGATAAACACATCGCTAGCGTTGCGGTTCTCCCGATATGGTCGGTCGGTCTTCGGGTCGATGCCGGCAGGTGCATAGACGGTCAGGCCGTACTCGGTCTGCGGAAGCACTTCGTATCTGTCGTAGCCGAGCACCGGAGGGCGCGATAGCCCGGCAGTCAAGCGATCCAGGAAGCCGTCACCCCAGTAGCTTTGGCCGGTACTCACACCGACGTGAATCCAGGGCGTATCAAACACCGTATAGCGCTGCCTGTCCTTCCGTATCTCCGCACTGGACATGCCGACCATGTCGGGGAGGCGCACGTCATATCCGAAGCTTTTGAGCTTGGACTGCTGGGTGCGCTCCGGTACGGGGCCCTTGCGCTTCTCGCCAAATCCGGGGTCGCCGTCGTACTCCACGTAGTTGGCGAAATGCCTCGGGATCATGACGGGCATCCCCCCAAGGTCACCCAACACGTCGCGGTGAGAGAACTGCGCGGCCGCCATTTCCGGCGGCTGAAAACCATTCATGCTGTGTCCGACAACGCGCAGCGCGAACCACGCGGCGAGGGCCAAAATCGCGAAGAAGGCCAATAGCAAGAGGATGACCCAACGCCCTCGGTGGCTCGGGCGCGTGCTGGCTTCTTCTTCGGCAGGCGGGGAGGCGGACGTGTTCTCGGATGGAGGCGGTTGGATCATCAATAGCTCTTCGTCGTTGTTTTGGTCATGTAGTGCCCCGGCTCAGCGTTCGCGCAAGCTGTGCCGGATGCCGTCGAGCACCGGATCGAACAGGTAGCGCCACGCGCTGCGCTCGGCGGTCGGGATGAAGACCTCTGCCTGCATGCCCGGTGACAGCACCAGCGGCTGGCCGGCAAGCCCGCTGGCGGTGTCCAGTGCTTCAGGGCTGACGTTGACGTGCGCGACGTAGTACGGCGCATTGGGGGCCTGAGGGTCGACTTGGCGATCCGCCCCGACATAGGTCACGCGCCCATCCACCTTGGGCGTGGCGCGCGTGCGATAGGCAGGCAGCATCACATGCGCGAGCGCCCCGTGCGCCAGGGCCTTCTGCGCATCGCGGATGTCAGTCGGAGCGATGCGCGCTTCGATCACCAGCTCGGAGTTCGTCGGCACGATGTCCAGCAGGGGCTCGCGCGGGCCGATGGCCGCGCCCACGGTATGCACCTTCAGGCCCACCACTTCACCGTCCACCGGGGCCACCACTTGCTGCCGCGTCTGCGCATCGAGCGCGGGGCGCAGCGCCTGCGTCGTCTGCGCGAGCTGCGCGGTGATCTCCTTCAGCTCATCAGCCGCCGCACGCGCGAACTCGGTGCGCTGCGCCGAGAGCTTCAGGCGCGTGTCGGCCTCCTTCTGGCGGGCCTGCGACAGCTGGCTCTGCCCGCCTTGCACTCGCGCGCGGTAGTCCGCCACGACCCGCTGCAGTTCGGCCAATCTGGCGGCGCTGATGAAGCCGTCAGCCTTGAGCCTCTCATTCATCGCAAGGTCTTGCTGCGCGAGCCGGAGGGCTGATTCGGTGGTGGCGATCAGTTCGGTCTGCGTCTTGGTCTCGCTCTGGATTTGCGACAGTTGTTCGCTCAACCACCGGGCCTGTTCGGCCTGCTGGCGGGCACGCGCGGTGAACAGCTCCAGCTCGCGCTGCGCGAGGAGCGCAACCTGCGCTTCGTCCGCCTCATCCGTTCCGCTCGTCTCGTTGTGGCCCGCGTGGTCATCCTGCTGCTCAAGTGCGCGGAAGTCGGGCGTGAAGGCCGTTCCGCGCGTCTCGGCGCTCAGGCGTTGCACCTTCAGGCTGTTCACGATCCACTGCTCGCGCAGGGACTGAGCGCCTGCGGCTACGCGCGCGTCGGCCAGCGTGATGAGGGGCTGGCCCTGCGTCACCCGGTCACCGTCCTTCACGTGGATGGCCGCGACGATGCCGCCCTCGGCGTGCTGCACGGTCTTGCGGTTGCCGACCGACTTGACAGTTCCCTCGGCGATGACGGCGGCGGCCAGCGGCGCAAGCGCGGCCCATGCACTCAAGGCCACGAGCCCGAGCACCGTGCCGCAGACCCCGGCACGCAATGCGCGGCGCATCTCCTGCTGCCAAGCGGGCGAAGGATCGGCGGCGGGATCATTCGCGGCAGCTTGATCAATGACGCTCATGAAGTGGCCGTCCGGTTTGCGATCCTGGCTTGATTGCGCTTGACCATCCATTGCAGTACCTGCTCGCGCGGGCCGAATTGTTCGACCGTCCCCTGCGCGAGCGCCAGTACGTGGCTTGCGAGGCCGATCAGGTGCGGGCGGTGGGTGACGACGACGACGGTGCGCCTGCGCTCGCGCAGGCCATGCAGGCAGCGCTCCAGCGCGGCTTCGCCTTCGGCGTCGAGCTGGCTGTTGGGTTCATCCAGCACCACGAGGCTCGGCTCGCCCACGCCCGGTGTCGCATAGATCGCGCGGGCCAGAGCGATGCGCTGGCGTTGCCCGCCCGAGAGGACGTGCGCGCCGGGCTCCTGGCCGATCAGGGTGTCGTATCCCTTCGGCAGTGCGGCAATCAGCTCATGCGCGCCCGCGCGCTGCCCTGCGAGCACGACGGCATCGCTTTGCTCCTGCGTCAGCTTCCCGGTCGGTCGCCACAGGCGCGCGATGTTGTGGGCAACCGTGCCCGAGTGCAACAGGACTTCCTGCGGAAGAAAGCCGGTGCTCTGCCCACGGGCCTGCGCCCCGTACTGATGCAGGGCCGCGCAGTCGATGGCAACCTCTCCCTGGGTCGGCGCCTGCACGCCAGCCAGCACGCGGGCGAGCGTGCTCTTGCCGCTGCCGCTGGAGCCGAGCACCGCGAGCATCCCCCCTGCGGGCAGATCGAAGCTGACGTTGTGCAGGATCGCGACCCCGGTGGGCGATGGCCGCACCGCCAGATGGCTCACGTTCAATTCGCCCTTGGTCGGCGGCAGGATCGTCTCGGGCGTTCGACTCACGCCACGGGCTTCGGACGCCAGGGCCTGCCGCAGCCGGGCGAGCGCCTCGCGCGCCTGCAGTTGCTGCTTCCAACCGCCGATCAGCACCTCCAGCGGCGCGAGTGCCTTGCCGAGCAGGATGCTGCCGGCGATCATCACGCCGCCCGTGGCCTGCCCCTGCAGCACCAGCCACGCGCCCGTGGCGAGCATGGCGATCTGGAGAACCTGGCGGGCAAGCTTGCCGAGCCCCTTCAAGCCGTGGCCCGGCAGGTCGGCATTCATCCGCGCCATGGAGGCCTCGCCCCTGATCGCGATCAGTGCGTCACCGACCTGATGCTGTTGACCGTGTGCCTGCAGCACGTCCGTGAAGGCCGCGACCTCGCCACTCATGCGGTGCGCCCGCACATGGGCCTGCTCGGCCGATGCCACCGCGCGGCGCAATCGCCATTCGGTGAGCCACGCGAGCCCGATCAGGGTCAGCATGCCAGCGAGCGCCACCGCGCCCAGCAGCGGATGGAAGCCCGCGAGGACCAGCAGGTAGACCACGCACCAAGGGAGATCGATCAACGCGAGTAATGCGGGGCCGCCGACGAATGCGCGCAGGGTGCCGATGTCCCGGAACAGTTGCTGTGCCACTGAGCCTGCCTGCACGGCAGGTACATGGAGCGTCAACGGCATCAGCGCGCGCGTAAGCTGGTCCTCCAATCCGGCCGCACGCGCCGCATGCCAGCGAACGCGGGAGGTATCGACCACCCACCATGCCGCGAGCGACAAGGCTGCGGCGGCGAGCAGCATGAGCAGGGTCTCGGTGCTACGACTGGACAGAACGCGGTCGTAGATTTGCAGCGTGACCAGCGTAGGAATCAGCAGAAGCAGATGAACGATGGTTCCTGCCAGGAAAGCGCCGGGCCATTCGCCCGATGTCGGCCACGCAAGGATGCGCTCGTCCTGTGCGGGAGCCACTGAAGCAGGGATGCGCGCGGAAGATTTGGGAACCGGGACCAACAAGGACTCCTCCACCTTTTCTTGATGCGCGGACCCCGACTCCCCCGACGGCAAGAAGAGATACGCGCTCGTTTTCTTTCACTTGAGCCTCGGGTAAGGAGAGGCCGCTGTCGATGAGATTCGTCTCATTCGCTGCCTCCCGAGCGCGTGGTACGTTCGCTCCGAAGCAGCGCACACGCCGAGCTAGTTGAAGAGTCCAGGGACAAAGAACTGTCCGAGCCGCCGATCTACTGAGCCTCAGCGGGTAAGCTCACAGGAATGTCCGCCTCAGACCCTCTTTCCAACGCATTCCGCAACCGCCTCGCCCAGCCCGGACTAACGCTCGGCACGCGGCTGATGTCGGGCACCCCAAGCACCGGCGAGGCGCGTGGCCGGGCCGGCTTCGAGAGCGGCGTCCACTGACGTCATCATCGGTGCAAGCGATTCTTTCCGAGGCCGGCCCGGTGCTGGTCTTCATGGCGTGCGTGGCGCTGGCCACTTACGCGCAGAACCTCACGGGCTTCGCGTTCAGCCTGATCCTGCTCGGCCTGGTGTCGGTGTTCCATATCGCGAGCGTGAGCGATGCGGCCAACGCCGCCACGGTGTTGAGCCTGGTCAATGGATGGAGTTACTTCCGTGCACGGCCGGGTGTGGTGCCGTGGAAGTTGATGAGGCCGGCGCTCAACGGCAGCACGGTCGGCGTGATCGTGGGGCTGATGCTGCTCACCTGGCTCAGCGGCGGTGCGGTGGTGTGGCTTCGGGGCCTGCTGGGCGTGTCGATCCTCGGCTGCGCAGTGCTGCTGGTGATGCAGGCCAAGCCGCTTGCCACGGTGTCGGGGCCGACGAGCTTTGCCGTCATCGGCGGGCTGTCGGGCGTGCTCGGGGGGCTGTTCTCCAGTTCGGGGCCGCCCATCGTCTTCCACATGTACCGCCAGCCGCTGGATCGGGAACTCGTGCGCCGTGCGCTGCTGCTGATGTTCGCGTTCAACTCGCTGGTGCGGCTCGTGATCGTTCTGCCGACGGGCCACTTCTCATGGTATTCGGCGCTGCTGGCCGGGTGCGCGATGCCGGTCGTCTACGGTGCGACGCGGCTGCATCACCGGCTGCCGAACAAGCTCCAGCCGCGCACGCTGAAATGGCTGGTCGGCGGCCTGTTGGCCGTCGCCGGCTCGACGCTGATCGCGAGCGCATGGATCACGATCGCGCAGGGCTGATTCAGAGGCCGACGAGCGGCAGGTCGACCACGAAATCCTTGCAGGCCGCGAGGTCCGGCGCCACGCCGAGCCCGGGTTCGTTCGACAGTTGCACCCAGCCGTCGTTGACCTTGAAGTTGGGCACCGCGAGCAGTTCGCGCAACGGGTTCGGGTTCGAATCGACCTCGACATAGCCCGGTCCGCCGACGGCGGTCTTCAGATGCATCGACGCGACCAGGCCGATGCCGCCGCCGAGCCAATGCGGGCAATACCATTTTTCAGCAGCGAGGGTCTGCTTCGCCACTTCGAGGCAGCCGCTGAAACCACCCCATTTGCCGAGATCAGGCTGGATGATTGCCATGCCCTCGGCCGCGATGAACTCGCGGAACTGCGCAAAGCCCGCGAGGTTCTCGCCGCCGGCCAGCGTGAGCGACTGGCGCTCGGCCAGTTCCTTCCAGCGCTGTGCGGGCTGGTCGGCGCGCAACGGCTCTTCGAGCCACAACAGGTCGAAGTCTTCCATGCGCTCGCCGGCCTTGCAGGCTTCGTCGAAGTCCCAGGCCTGGTTGGCGTCGACCATCATCGTGGCCTCGTTGCCCAGTGCGTCGCGCAGGGCGCGCAGGCTGGCGAGATCGCGCTCGGCGCCAAAGCCGACCTTGAGCTTGAACGCGCGGTAGCCCTCGTCGCGCTTCTGCAGCGCGAGCTTCTCGGGCTCGCCAGGGTTGAGGCCCGAGGCGTAGACCTGCACGGGTTGCGCCTCGGCGCCGCCCAGCACCTGCCACAGCGGGCGGCCCTTGCGCCGTGCGTACAGGTCCCACAGGGCGGTGTCCACACCCGCCACGATCTGGTTCAGCGTTCCGTGCTCGCCGGTCTGCAGCGCGAGCACCGCGAAACGGCGCGTCAGTTCATCGAAGCATTCGCGCGGATGCGACCAGGCGCGACCTGTGACTGCCGGACGGCAGTAGGCCAGCGCCATGCGTGCGCGATGCTCGGCGCCCACGGTCGGAAAATTGCACCAGATCTCGCCCCAGCCCACCGCACCGTCGGCATCGGTCAGCCGCACCAGCACCGCGGGGCGGTCGCGCATGATCCCGAAGGAGGTCTGCACCGGCGGATCGGCAGGGGCGCGGAACACGAAAACGTCGAAGCGCTCCACGGTGAAAGAGGAGGCGTTGTCCGGTGCGTTCGAAGTCATCCGCGGATTGTCCCCCGCGCGGCGGCCGTCAGGCGTGGGCGCCGTCGCCCAGGCGCATCCTCCGGTCCCATTGCTGCGGCAACGCCTGCGTGTCGAACGCGTGGCGCCCCTTCGCTTCGTAGGCTTCGAGCGCCTCGACATCCGCCACCAGTTGCTGGACGTCGGGATCGCTCTCCCCATACCGAACCTGCATCTTGACGACGAGGTGCTTCAGCCGGTCAAGGTCTTTGCTCATGGAATGCTCCGTTGAGACACGGTCTCGTTTCGACGGGCCCTGGTCGGCGCGCTTGCGCATATTGCATCGCCGGCTCTACGCTATGTCTTGTCATTCGTTGCAATCGCATTTCAATGGTCGCAAAGCGCTTCGAGGTGATTTTCGTGTCGCGCCGCAACTCGCTGCGGAGCATTTTGGCCCAGGCCTGTCTTGCGCACCTCGGCGCGGATCGATTCACGGCTTTGTCGTGCGGCCAGCCAGGCTATGTCAGTGTGGCCTTACATCCGGCCGCCATGGGCGCACTCGCCAGTGCGAGCATCCCGGTGCCGCCGGTGCATCCTCGGGGGTGGGACGAACTGGCGCGCGCAAGCTCGCACAGGGCGGATTTCGTCATTACCCTGGACGAGGCGACCCTGGCGTTCCAGCCGCGATGGCCGGGCCAGCCCGCCGCTGCCTTGTGGGCGTTTCCGGACGTTGCGGCCCTCGACAGTCCTGAAGAAGCCGCCCATGCAGCCATCCAGACGCTGTACGCCTTGCGCCGGCGCCTGGAACTGATGATCAGCCTGCCGCTGCACGGCGCCGATGCGGCGGCGATCCGATCGGACGTCCGCGATCTGGCGCACTTGCAATAAGGTCCGCACGGCTCCGTTCACGCCCCGCCATCGAGCGGCAGCCGTTCAATCATGCGAAAGGGCTCCCCGGCGCCGGCTTCGTGGAAGATGCTGAGCGCAGCACAGCGCGACGGCTGCACCAGGCTCTGGGAAAACCAGGTGCGCGCGTCTTGTTCGAATTGCCTCGCAGTGAGCGAGCCTCGGTCGGCAAAGCGGTCGCTCAGCGTCATGTGAAAGCGCCAGCCGTCGAAAACATGCGCATAGCCCCAGCGCGCGAGCCGCGCCAGGCTGGATGCGTCGCCAGCAGCTTCCGCAGCGCGCCGGGCCAATTCGCCGGGAGGCGCAGGCGCACGAAATTCGTCGAGTTCGCTGACACAAGCGTCGGCCAGTTGCCGCAGCGGATGTCCCGGGTCCGGCGCCAGCACGGGGCGCAAGGCGACGAAGTCCTGCAGCCACGCAACTTCCAGCGTGGGCATCTCGAAATCGCGGTGCCGCTCCGCCAGTGCGGCGACAGCGCGTCTCAGGTCCTGCAACGATCTCCCGGCCGCCAGCCGGAAGGGCGCCTTCAAGGTGGCATGGAAGCCGTAGCGCGCAGGCGCGGCGACGTTCGCACGCGGCGGCTGCGGCCTGACATCCATCCTCGACTGCGGATCGCGCCCGAGCCAGCCACAACCGGCAGCCCACAGGGGATGCGCAGCGTCGGGCGCCCAGTAGACGGCGTAGCGGTCGTCGCCCGAGCTCATGCCTTCGGGCCTTCGCCGGGGTCGGGAATTTCGTTCATTGGCAGTGGTGTCATCGCACGTTCGAGTATGGCGCGCCGGTTTATCCTTCCGTCAGACCTGCTGCTGCTGCCGCATCCGCCGAACTGGAAATCACCCAATGACCGAGACTGTCATCCACAACGCCCGCATCGTGCTCGATGGCGAGGTCATCTCGGGCCACGTCTGCCTGAACGACGGACGCATCGCCGCCATCGACCACGGTGCGAGCACGCGGCCCGGCGCGATCGACTGGAACGGTGACTGGCTGCTGCCCGGCCTGGTGGAGGTGCACACCGACAACCTGGAGCGGCACGTGATGCCGCGCCCCAAGGTCAAGTTTCCGATGCAGCCTGCCGTCCAGGCGCACGATGCCGAGATGGCCGCGAACGGCATCACCACGGTGCTCGATGCGATCGGCGTCGGCGACCCCTACGGCGATGGCTTCCGCTCCCACGACCAGAGCGACCTGCTTCAGGTCCTCGACACGCTGGAGGAAGCCGGCACGCTGCGCGCCGACCATTTCATCCACATCCGCTGCGAACTGCCGGCGGCCAATGCGCGCGAACTGTTCGCGCCGTTTGCCAAGCACCGCCGCCTGCGCCTGATCTCGCTGATGGACCACACACCGGGCCAGCGTCAATGGCACGATCTGGAACACGCCCGTGTCTACTACACGGGCAAGAAGGGTTGGAGCGACGCCAAGTTCGCCGACGAAGTGCGCATTGCACCTGAGCGGCAGGCGCTCCATGCGGAACCCAATCGCCGATGGTTCGCCGACTTCGCTCGCGCGCATGAGATCTCGCTGGCGACACACGACGACACCACCGCCGAGCACGTGGAAGAGGCGAAACGCCTGGGCGCGTCGATGAGCGAATTTCCGACCACGCTGGAAGCGGCGCGTCGTGCCCGGGAACTGGGGTTGTCGACCGTCATGGGCGCGCCGAACGTCGTGCGGGGCGGTTCGCACTCCGGCAATGCGTCGGCGACGGACCTTGCACGTGAAGGCCTGGTCGACAGCCTCTCGTCGGACTACGTGCCTGCCAGCCTCCTGCAGGCAGCCTGGCGCCTCGTGGACATTGGCACCTGCACGCTGCCGCAAGCCGTGGCCATCGTCAGCAGCGGCCCCGCGGTCGCCAGCGGCCTGCGCGATCGCGGCCGCATCGCACAGGGCCTGCGCGCCGACGTGCTTCGCGTGCGCCGCGTGGGCAGCGTGCCGGTCGTGTGCGAAACCTGGTCTCGCGGGCGGCGGGTGGCCTGAAACCCTGCACTCAAACCTGGAGGACGGTCGCCATGACCATCGAAGGGGGATCCATGATGTCAAGCGATTGGAAGCGCCGCGTCAGGCTGTTTCTCCAGCGCTTCTGGCAGCCGACCAGCGCGTGCATGACCTGCATGCCGGGCAGCTGGGGCAATCTCATGAGCCTTGCCCACTGGGCGACCGCACTTCAGACGGGCCTGGCCACCGGGATCCTTGCCGTGCTCTTGACGTTCACGCCGGCGGCAAAGCTCTATTCAAACCGATACGGCAACTCACTGGTCGTCGGCTGCCTGACGATGTTGGGCGACGCCTACTCGCACGCGAATCACTACGACATCCCCTTTGCCGAAGCCATCGTGACGGGCGTGATTTCGGGTCTGCTGACGCTGGCTGGCTCCTACCTCTTCGAAGACCGCGCCAGGCGGCTTCGCGCTGCGTGGGCGAGGATTTCCGGACAGCACTAGGGTTGCCGATGCATCTCGTCTCTCGATCCTTGATTCCGGCCATGTGGCTGGCTTGGGCGGCGTATTGGTGGGCGATGTCGCGCAACGTCAAGGCCACTGTGCGCCATGAGTCGGTTCGCTCTCGGCTATTGCACATCGTCCCTCTGATGCTGGCCATGGGCCTGCTGTGGCGTCCGAACGTCGCTGTCTCGCTGCTCGATCAGCGCATCGTTCCGCGCGCCGCATGGTCCTTCTGGATCGGCGCGGCCGTCACGCTGATGGGTCTTCTGTTCAGCGTGTGGGCGCGCGCATATCTGGGCAGGAATTGGAGCGGCACGGTGACGGTGAAAGAGAACCACGAACTCGTCACCAGTGGCCCCTACAGGATCGTCCGTCACCCGATCTACACGGGCCTGCTGCTGGCGTTCATCGGCTCCGCCTTTGCACGAGGGGACCTCGCGGGCGTGGTCGCGGTCGTGCTTGTCTTCCTTTCCTTCCGACGAAAGCTGCGCATGGAAGAGCGCTGGATGCGTGAGCAGTTCGGTGAAGCGTACGACGCCTACAGCCAGCGCGTTCCGGCGCTTGTTCCGTTTTCGCTTTGAAGTCGAACGAACGCCGGCTCAATCTGCCTTCTGAATGGTCTCTCCGCGCAGTGGCCCCATGTCGCGAATGTTGAAGCGATGGCGTTTCCATCCTTCATACGTCCGGCGCCAGTTCACCAGAGAGACGAAGTAATAGACCACCTTGAACATCCACAATGACCGGCGATACCCACGCCCTTGATGGATATCGGCGGCGAGCAGGGACATGAGCCCCTGCTTTGCGTTGAGGATGTTCTGCGGATGCATGAACATGTCCCGGATCGTCGGGTTCGTGACGCGATAGATGAACCATGAATAGTCGCGCGGGCCCACGCGCATGCGCTTCTCGAGTTCCTTCCGCGCCTCGGCCAGTTGCTGTGGCCGGTCCAGCGCCGTCTGCACGAGTTGTGCGCCGTCGAAAGCGCTCTGCATCGCCAGGAACACACCCGACGAGAACATCGGGTCGATGAAGGTGAAGGCATCGCCCACCATGAGGTAGCGCGCGCCGGTCGCGTGCGAGCTCGAATACGAGAAGTTGCCCGTCGCGTGCACTCGATCGTCGACCAGCGTCGCGTCCTTCAGCCGGTCGTGCAGTTCCGGGCACATCGCGATGGTGTCGAAGAAGTACTCCTTCAGCGGCTTGTCTCGCGCCTTCAGGTAGTAGGACCAGCACACTGCGCCGACGCTGGTGGTGCCGTCGGCCAGCGGGATGAACCAGAACCAGCCGTGCTCGAACCAGCAGATGCTGATGTTGCCCTCACGCTTGCCTTCCAGCCGCCGCGCGTTGCGGAAGTGCCCGAAGAGCGCGGTGCTGTTGTGATGCGCGTTCTTCTTCTTGCACTTGAACTTGTTGGCCAACAGCGTGTCGCGGCCGCTGGCATCGACGACGAAGCGCGTTCGCCATGTTCGGCTGTCGCCGTCGTCGAGCTGCGCATGCACCGTGGCGCCGGTGTCGTCGAAATCGACCTCGCGCACCTTGGCGCCCTCAATGGCCAGCGCGCCCACCTTGGCGGCATTGCGGAACAACAGTTCGTCGAGCTCCGAACGGCGCACCTGCCACGCGGAGTCCTTGGTGGGGTCCCACCCCTCCGAGAAATCGACGTAGCTGCAGTAGTCGAGGTCCGGCGGCACGAACTCGATCCCGAACTTGGGCATGCCGATCTTGTCGACTTCAGCGCGCACGCCGAGCTTGTCGAACAGATCGACATTGCCCGGCAGCAGCGATTCGCCGATGTGGAATCGCGGGTGATGCTCCTTCTCGAGCAACACCACGCTTCGACCTTCGCGCGCGAGAAGCGCTGCGATGGTCGAACCCGCAGGCCCTCCACCGATGACGAGCACATCGCATTCCTGAACTGCTTGCATGAGCTGACTTTCCTTCTCTTCCAATTTCCAATTTCCAATGGCGCGCTGCCGCTGGCGATCAGCGGTTTGGCGTCGTGCCGACCGGAGCGTGGCCAGGTCGGGCCATGAGCGTGAGCAACGGACCCGTTGCGGCCGTCGTCACCAGCGCCATGACCAGCAGCATCGTGAACAGCTCGGCACCGATCAATCCCGCATCCAGTCCGACCTTGATGACGATCAACTCCATCAGGCCGCGTGAGTTCATCAGCGTGCCGGTCGCAAGGCTTTCTCGCCAACCATAGCCACACACCCTCGCGCCGGCCGCACCGCCCGCGATCTTGCCAAACATCGCCACCAGCAAGATCAGCCCCATGGCTCCCAGCCCGGCGCCGGCGAACGCGCCCGGCGTTGTCCCCAGGCCCGCGAGCGCGAAGAAGATCGGCATCAGCACGATGATCGACAAGGGCTCCAGCCTCTCGATCAGATGCTTCAGCAGTCGGTCATCGCGGGGCAGACTCACCCCGAACAGAAAGGCGCCGAAGACGGCGTGGAGATGCAGCCACTCGGTCACCATGGCACAGGCGAGCAGTCCGATCATGAGGGCCGCCAGCACCATGGAGGAGGGCACGCCGTCTGGCGCATGCACCCGCAGCATTCGGGCCAGCGCGGGCTTGATGACGACGAACACGACGGCGACCAGCGCGACCAGCCCCAGGCTGATCCTGAAGAAACCCTCGAATCCCGCCCCCGAACTCGCGAAGGCGACGACCAGGGCCAGCAGCACCCAAGCCAACGAGTCCACCACGCCCGCCGCACCCAGCGCCAGTTGCCCGATCCGCGTTTGCGTCATGTGGCGGTCCTTCAGGATGCGCGCGAGCACCGGAAAGGCCGTGATCGACAGCGCCACGCCGAGGAAGAGGGCGAACGGCCAGAACGGCGATCCACTGGGCGCCAACGTGGGATGGAGGACGGGCGCGATCGACAGGCCGAGGACCATAGGCAACACCATGCTGCAGACGCCGACCCAGCCCGCAGCCTTGACCTGCGCGACGATGCCACTCGGCGCGCGAAGCTCGGCGCCGACCACGAACATGAACACGACGATACCCAGGGATGCCAAAGACGACAGACCTTGCAGCGAGTCCGGCGGAAACAGTTGTGCATGCCATTGGGGAAACAGCGCCCCGAGCACGACGGGCCCCAACAGGATGCCGGCCGCCATCTCGCCAATGACCATCGGCTGGCCGAAAGCGCGAAGCAACAGGCCGCATCCCCGGGCGACGACCAGGATGACGGTCAGTTGAAGGAGCAAGAGCGCGAGTGACATGGACAAACCGGAAAAAACGACCCGAAGTATGTCGCATGATTCCACTTTCACATTTTCACAACCCCGATGAGCGACATTCAAAAACGCATTGCGGACAGCTTCAACGCGCAAGGCCTGATGACCACCATGGGTGCACGCCTTGTCATGGTGGCGGACGGCGAAGTCCATATCGAGTTGCCCTTCTCGATCGGCCTCTCTCAGCAGCATGGTTACCTTCATGCAGGCGCGACGACAAGCATTGTCGACAGCGCATGTGGCTATGCAGCATTGACGAAGGCACCGCCTGGTTTCGAGGTCGTCACCGCGGAATTCAAAATCAACCTCATACGACCGGCTCTCGGCGAGCGCTTCCTGGCCATCGGACGGGTGCAGAACTCTGGAAAGCTCCTGACGGTCTGCAGCGGCGAAGTCCGGGCGTTTTCTGGCGCTGGAGATGCATACAAGGTGGTTGCTCTCATGCAGGCCACCATCGTGAATGTTGGACGCCAGCGTTGACGATTCCAAGTCTGGAGATGACGAATGCCAAGCGACCACAAGTACGGGTGCCACGTACGTGAAGCTAGGTGGCCGCCGGGATGGCGCACCCGGCCCCACTTTTTTGAGAATGGATGCAGGGGCCTGAATGGCTCCTTCCCTCGTTGAGGAGATTCGCATGCGTCTCTCGTTTTTGACCGTTCGCGTCACCGCCGTCGCTCTCACCTGCGTGGCGGCGCCCCTGCTCGCCCAGGATCTGCCCGCCATACCTCCGCTGCAAACCCAGGGAGCCGCAAGCTTCACGTGCGGCGGCATTGGCCAAGCATCGTCCAAGGCGATGCTCGCGGCCCGGAAGGACTACCCGCTGTCGCTGCTGTTCGCATCTGCCAGCGGCGAATACATGGCCTCGGTCAATGTGACGATCAAGGATGCAAAGGGCGCCAGCGTTCTGACGGTTCCGTCGACCGGCCCCATCTGCCTGATCAAGCTGCCGGACGGAAGCTACACCGTCGAAGGACAAGCGATGGGCAAGACCAAGTCGCAGAGCGTCACGATTGGCGGTGGCCCGAAGGCGATCGATTTCAGCTTCTAGCCCGCCACCCGAAGCCGGATGGCCGGCCGTCCAAGGAGTCAACATGTGGGATCGCAGTCTTTCCTTTGTGGTCGCCGTCGCCTTCGGCATGCTCGCGAGTGGTTGCGCCAACTACCAACCGCCGAAACCCCTCATTGGCGGCTTCATGTCGCCGTTGGTGTCGCGCACCAGTTGCATTGACTCGGTCGCCCGCGAGTTCAAGGTGCCGAAGGAAAGCGTGACGCCGACCAGCGACACGCAGACCATGCAAGACGGCATCTACGTCGTCACCCTGAGCATCGGCCCGGGAAAGCCGGCCGTGAACTGCACGGTCAATGAGAACGGCGTAGTCTCCGACGTCATCCGGGCGCGCTGAAGCCGCCCGCCGAGGAGGATGGCCTATGAGAAGCAGCGACGTGCTCAAGTTCGGCAGGTGGACCCGCTCGGCCGCTGCGACGGCCCTCGTCGCGTTCTGCACGCTGTCCGGCGCGCAAGACAGCGTCTACAAGTCGAAAGACAAGGCCGGTCCGGTGTTTTCCGACGAGCCGTCGCCGGGCGCCAAGGTCATTGATCTGCCGCCGCCGAACGTGATCCAGTCCGATCCGGTGCCCACGGCCCCGGCGCCATCGATCGACAACGCGCCGCCGCCCTACAGGTCGTTGACGATCCAATCGCCGGCGGATGGCAGCACGATCCATACGAACACGGGCGAGTTCTCGGTCAGTGTGAACATCAGCCCGGCCTTGCGAGCGGGCGCAGGCGACCGGATCAGGGTGACGTTGGACGGCAATGCCCTGCCGTCGAGTCATCAATCCGCGAAGTTCAAGGTCACCGCAGGCGACTGGCAGGGGGCGGCCGAGGACCGTGTCGAACACACGCTTCAGGTGGCGCTCGTCGACAAGACAGGCGCCGTGCTCCTCGAATCCGCCCCGGCGAGCTTTTACGCCCATCGCGCGACGCGGTGACGCCGGGCTTCGTCGCTCAGAAACGGTCTGCGAGGCCCATCGCGGGATCGCTCACCAGGTGCCGTCCGGTCTCGACCCGGCCCGCGAAGCGCCGGTAGAAGCTGGCATCCGTATCGCAGGTCACCACGAAGTCGTACCACTGGCCGCTGGCGTCCAGGCGCCAGCGCAGGCTGGCGTCGTCGCCGCCCTTGACGCGCACGCTCCACGAGCCGTCGGCGTTGGCGCCGATGCCGCCGTGGTCATCGTGATCGTTGTGGTCGTCATGCCCGCGGCCGTTGTTGTCGCGGCGGTCGTCATGGCCGTCCTTGCCGCCGAAGCCGAGCGCCTGGGGACGCGCGTAGGCCTTGTTCGGCCTCACGGTGAAGCGGCAATCGCGACGACCGTCGTTGCGCAACTGCAGGTGGATGTCGCCGCTTCGCGTGTCGTAACCCACGCGGATCTCGGGCGCTGCCGCACCGGCTGCACGCAGCGCGTTCAGGTCGCCCTTGAACTGGCGATGGAAGCCGTTGGGGCCAAGCACCCAAAGGTCATACAGCCCCGCGTTGTCGGTCATCGCGGTCCAGTCGCCGTTGAGTTGCTTGCCGGGCTCGACCATGTAGCGGCGTGGGAGGCGGTCTGACAGGTGCAGCTTGTCGTAGACATGGAACACGGCAGCGGCGCGACCGCTGTTGGCGAACAGCAGCTGGATGCGTCCGTTGGCCGAGTCGCTGCGCGCGCTCGTGTGCAGCTCGTAGGGCAGGGCGCGCGAAGGACGCACGCCGGTGGCCTGCACGGGCAGGGTGGGGTCCGTCGGCGGGATGATCTTCGGCAGCGCCTGCTGGGCGGCCGTCAGCGCATCGGCCTCGTCCTTGGTCTTGCGGCCGGCCAGGGTGGGCAGCGGCTCGTCGTTGGGCCGCTCGAAGTTGAAGGCGCTGGTGAGGTCGCTGCAGACGGCTCGGCGGTACTTGCTGATCTGGGGCTCGACCACGCCGAAGCACTTCTCCAGGAAGAGCAGTGTCGATGTGTGGTCGGACACTTGCGAGTTGACCCAGCCGCCGCGGCTCCAGGGCGATACCACCCACATCGGCACGCGCGGGCCCGGACCGTAGGGCCGGCCGTCGGCAGCGGGCTGGCTCGCGGTGGCGGGCGCGAAGTTGTGATACTCGACCGCCACGTCGGCGTCGGCCAGCGTGTAGCCGCCGGACAGCGAACCGTCGGCATTGCGTGACGGCACCGACGGCGAGGGCAGATGGTCGAAGAAGCCATCGTTCTCGTCGAAGTTGATCAGCAGCACGGTCTTGCTCCAGACCTCGGGGTTGGCGGTCAGCGCGTCCAGCACTTGCTGCACGTACCAGCCGCCCTTTGCCGGGCTCGACGGGCCGGGGTGCTCGCTGTAGGCGGACGGGGAAATGATCCACGACACCGCCGGCAGCGTGCCGTTCTTGACGTCGTCGCGGAACGTTTCGAGGAAGCCGTACGGCATCGTGTTGCCGAAGCCCTTGGCCAGCGGGCTCAGGGTGTCGTCGACGACCGGGTCATAGAACGGGCCGGCCGCGGTGACCGGCTGGGTGATGTCCGTCGCCGCGACATAGACTGGACGACGCGCCGCCGGCATCTGCTCGATCGCAGCACGCCAATGGCGGAAGCCCATCATTCGTTGCAGCCGTAGTTGTCGATCAGGCTCTGGTAGACCTTCCATTTCACGCCGGCCTTCTCCAGGCGGTCGGCGTAGGTGGTCCAGGTCCAACCGTCGGTGGAAGCGCCGATGTCATTGCCGCCGTTGAACTGGTTGTTCAATGCCGCGACCTGGACCTTGCTGCCGTCGAGCGGGCTGACACCGTTCGGGCCGTTGGTGCCGCTCCAATAGAACAGCCGGTTCGCGATGGTGCCCGTGTGCATGCCGCAGTGGTAGTGGTCGCACAGCGTGAAAGCTTCGGCCAGCGCGCGCTGGAATGGGACTTCCGCGGTTTCGTAGTAGCCCATCGCCAATTGGCCCTTGGCGTCCGGCCACTTGTACATGCGGCCATGGTCCCATGCCGCCTGCGAATCGGACCAGGTGTGGGGCGTGCTGCCGGCGCGCTGCGCGTTGCCCTGGCTCTCGTCGAGGTGGTAGGGGACGAAGGTGCTCGGCGGCGTTGTCTTGGTATAGGTCTGCGAGAAGACGTTCTTGCCGTTGGGCGCCGGCACGGCAAAGCGGTCGCCGAAGCCGCGCACGCCCTTGAACGTGCCGAAGTAGCTGTCGAAGGAGCGGTTCTCCTGCATCAGCAGCACCACGTGCTTCACATCCTTGACGGTGCCGGTGTCGTGATGCGCGGGGATGGCCAGCGCGCGGCGGATGCTGGGGGGAAAGGTGGCCAGCGTGGCGGCGGCGATGCCGGTGCCGGTGGTGCTCTGGAGAAACTTGCGTCGTGTGGTCATGTGTTTGAGTTGGTTCTTGAGGGTGATGGCACGCGCAGAGCGTCAGGGGGCGTAGCTCACGCTGGGCTGGCTGGTGTCCGACGAAGTCGAGGCGGCATCGGGCTTGTTGGCGGTGCTGCTGGTTGCAGAGGTGCCGGTTGCGGCAGTTGCTCCGCCGAGGCCGCTGCCACCGCCATCACCGCCACAGGCGGTCAAGGCGCATGCCAGGATCGAAAGCGCGACAGGCGCGCGCAAGACAAACCATGGATTCATAGTCGGGGTACTCCGTTACTCGGGATCGTGGACGCAGGGACGTCGACGGCGTTCCGGCGGTGATCCCTCTTCGTTCTTGGGGCGCTGCCCCGCCGAGGCAGCCGGATCTGCCTCGAAGAACGGTGGTGTTGGCCGCCATGCATCGAGGCGTGCCAAGACTAGGCATCGCCTGTGACGTCGCGATGTAACGACGATGACGCCGCGATGTAGCGGCGATGACGGATGTCGGGGGCAAAAAAAAGCGCCCACTTGGGGCGCTTTATGTCGAGGGATCGCCCCCACCGAGGCGACCCAAGGTGGGAGGAATTCCGGGACTACTCGAGAGCGATCAGGGCGCGGCCACTTGCACTTTCGCGAAGAGCCCGGCTTTCGCGTTGTCGTTGTATTGAGCTGGGCCCGGATATGCAAGCGAAAGAACACCGTTCCAGAACACGAAGCCCGGATCTGCATCACTGCCGACGGAAGGGCTTGTCGCCGTTGGATCGTAGACGCCGACATTGAGATCGTCGTAACTACCTGGTTGCCCGATCGGCGCAGGGCCCTCGGTGTTCGTGTTGTAGACCACCTCATAGATGAAGGTGTCCGGCAGCGTCACATTGAGCGAACGAAGATCGAACGCGATCTTGAAAGCGAGCCCGTTTTTGCAGACGCCGTTCGAATCCTTCCATTTGCCAACTTCCACGCCCGTGCATGTCGGATCGGCGGCGGGTCGATACGGAATGCTGAAAGTCTGAGTGACGGTTCCAAGCAACGTGGTGCGCGTGTCGTCGTAGACGTTCATCGTTATGGGATGGTCATACGAAGAGTTCGCGCTCGAAGCGCAATTGTTCAAGTTCCAGTGACCGGTTTGGCAGGCCCAACTGCTCATTCCAACGGTGATGCTGTCGAGAAGTCGGGGGGTGCCGGGTTTCAGGGTGACTCGATCGCCGAGACTCTTGAGTTGGTAAGCCTCGAAGCCGTAGCTCACCACGTTCGACGGCAACGGCGAAGGCATCGAATCGAAGGCGATGGCGCCTGTCGTCACTGTCACCGTCGCGGGCTTGCTGTCCACCTTGCCGTCGTTGACGATCAGGCTCGCGACATAGGTGCCCGCAACGTCTGGGGTGAAGGTTGGCTTTGCCGTGTCAGCGCCGACGAGCGTAGCTACGCTGCCTGCGGGCTTGCTGACCAGTGTCCATGCATAGGAGAGCGTATCGCCACTGTCGGCGTCTGTGCTCCCGCTTCCGTCGAGATTGACCACCTTTCCGGCAGTCGCGCTTTGCGCAGCGCCTGCATTGCTCACAGGCGCATTGTTGCCAATCAAGGAACCCTGCGGCGGAGGCACTGGGGTGGGGGCGGGGGCTTGGGCAGCCGGCGCCGGCGCCTGGGAAACCGGGAAAGAGAAACCAGAGCTACCGCCGCCGCCGCATCCGGCGAGGGCCAAAGCTGCCGCAGCTGCAGCGATCGTGAGAGTCAGGGGTTTCGGGCAGGGGGTCAGGTGGAGGCTCATTGGAAGTAGTGCTTTTTTCGGAAAGAGCGATGTTCCGATTGACCGCGTTGCGGGACCCCCTCCCAAAGGGAGGGGTTCGCCTCCGCCGCCTCCTGAAGCGTGAAATACCGCACGCTGCAAGGACGCCAGTCGTCGTCAACCGGCGCGACGTTCCAATGGCCAGATGGCTTCGAGCGCCTTGCCGCCGCTGCGATAGGCCTGGCAGGTGTCGGCCAATGCGGGCTTGGGCAGCGGGCCGGGCACGGCGAGCAGCGTGCGCAGGCCGCCACGCTCGCGGCCCAAGGCGAACCAGGTCTGCATGGCGGTGGTAGCGGCCGGGCCCATCAGTTCGGTGAGGTGCGTGCAGCCCTTGTTGCCGCCCACGAGATTGCGGACTCTCTTCGTGAAGCCGGCGCCGATCTTCAGCCCGACCAGCGCGTCATAGTTCGCATTGCTCTCGGCGCAATACGGCGTGGGCGCGGCTTCGCTGTGCACCTCCATTGCGCGGATCACGAGCTGGTTGTCGACCGTCATGACGATCCGCATCCGGTGCAGGTCTTCACCGGGGCCCAGCGGCTTGAAGAAGAGATCGGAACCGTTCGGCGAGATGTCGCGCATGGTGCTTTCCACGTCCAGCAGGCCGTCGTCGCGCAGGTAGCCTTTGCAGACGATTTCGCGGGTGTGCAGCAGCCGACGGGAAGATGGGGTGGCGGTCGATTCCATGGGGGTCTGTGTCCTCGGCAGATTCTTTGGGCGTGATCCGATGCTCGGCGAGTCTGCCGGCGCGAGCCCCACCCTGCGTGGGTGGTCGGGTGGCGACTGACGACCCGTTCACCACCCGTTCGGGGTGGCAATCGCTCCCGCGATGCGCGGTTTACTCGGGGCAACTCAAGAGACAACCCCCCATGCCGGACCGCACCATGCTCCCACCCAGCACATTCCACCCTTGCCCCACGCCCGGCGGCGTGGCCGAGCGGCCGATCGGCCCGCTTGAAATCGACGCGGCCATGGCCCGCCAGGGCCTGCCGCGGGTGGCGCACATCCCGGAAACCAGCCTGTTCCGCAACCTGGAGGTTTCCGCGCAACGCTACCCGGCCAAGACGGCGATCCATTTCTTCGGCAAGGCTGTTTCATACGCCGAGCTGCTGGCCGATGTGGAAGCCATGGCCGGCTACCTGCAACGCGTGTGCGGCGTGGCCAAGGGCGATCGCGTGATGGTATTCAGCCAGAACTGCCCGCAGTTCATCACCGCGTACTTCGCCGTCCTGCGCGCGGATGCGGTGTTCGTGCCGGTCAATGCGATGCTGTTGCGCGACGAGCTCGAACACATCGTCAACGACAGCGGCGCGATGGTGGTCTTCGTGGCCAGCGAGTTGCTCGAGCGCATGACGCCTTTCCTGGGCGCCAAGTCGTTGAAGAAGGTCGTCGTGCATGCCTATGGCGATGCGCTCGGCGATGAAGACCCGGAACTTCCCACGCCGGATTGGCTGCGCACGAGCGTCACCGACCTGCAGATGCCGCCGCGGGCCATCTCATGGAACGAAGCACTCGCGCGCAGGTGCGTCCCCGACGCCCATAGCGCCGGCCCCGACGACCTGTGCATGCTGCCCTACACCTCGGGCACCACCGGCAAGCCCAAGGCCTGCGCGCACACGCATCGCACGGTGATGACCTCGTGCGTCGGCTCGTCGCTGTGGCGGCGCACCAACCCCTCGTCGGTGTACCTGGCCGTGGCGCCGCTGTTCCATCTGCTGGGGCTGCAGAACAACGTCAACTCCGCCATCTTCTGGGGCGGAACCATCGTGCTGATGCCTCGCTGGGACCGCGAGGCGGCGGCAGTGCTCATCGAGCGCCATCGCGTGAGCTTCTGGGCTGCGCTGCCGGCGATGCTGGTCGACTTCTTCGCGCAACCCGGCATCGAAGCGCGCGACCTGAGCAGCTTGACGGTCGTGACGGGCGGCGGCGCGGCCACGCCGCAGCATGTGAACGACATCCTCAAGCAACGCTACGGCCTCGATTACGTCGAAGGTTACGGTTTGACCGAAAGCGCCAACTTCCTCTGCGCCAATCCGCTCCACAAGCCGAAGAAGGGTTGCCTCGGCGTGCCGACCTTCGGCGTGGACCTGCGCATCATCGATCCGGATTCACTGTGGCCCGTGCCCCAGGGCCAGGCGGGCGAGATCGTGGTGCATGCCGCGCAGATCATGCTGGGCTACTGGAACCACCCGGGCGCCAATGCCGAGAGCTTCATCGTCATCGACGGCAAGCGCTTCTTCCGCACGGGCGACCTCGCGAGCATGGACGAGGAAGGCTATGTCTTCATGCGCGACCGCCTCAAGCGAATGATCAACGCATCGGGCTTCAAGGTCTGGCCGGCCGAAGTCGAAGCCGCCCTGCACAGCCATCCGTCGATCCTCGAAGCCTGCGTGATCGCCTCGCCCGACGAGCGGCGCGGTGAGACCGTCAAGGCGGTCGTCACACTGCGACGCGGGAGCAAGGACGACAGCGCCAGCCTGCTGGCGTGGTGCCGCAAGCACATGGCGACCTACAAGGCGCCGCGCATCGTGCAGATCGTCGATGCCCTGCCGAAGAACGCCACCGGAAAGATCGCCTGGCGCGAACTGCAGGAGCAGGAAGCACGCGTCGCATCGGCCGCCCACTGAGAGCAATCACCATGACCATGTCCATGACGCTGGCGCTGCAGCGCTCGATCCAGGCCACGCCCGAGCGCGTGGCCACGGTGTTCCACGCCCGCCGCCAGAGCTTTCGCGAATTCGGCGATCGCGTGGCGCGCCTGGCGGGTGCGCTGCAGGCCACCGGCATGAAGGCCGGTGATCGTGTCGGCATGCTCGGGGTCAACTCCGACCGCTGGCTCGAATGCCTGATGGGTGTGTGGTGGGCCGGCGGTGTGCTCAATCCGGTCAACACGCGCTGGAGCATGCCGGAGATCCTCTATTCGCTCGATGACAGTGACACCAGCATCCTGGTGATCGACGACCACTTCCTGAACCGCGTGGAGGGCATCCGCGCAACGGCAAAGCGTGTCCCGGTCTTCATCTATGCCGGCGAAGGCGAAACGCCCGCGGGCATGTTGTCTTTCGAAGCATTGATCGAAGCCGCCGATCCCGTCGAGGACGCCGGCCGCACCGGCGGCGACCTGGCCTGCATCCTCTACACCGGCGGCACCACCGGCTTCCCGAAAGGCGTGATGCACAGCCACTGGACACTGTGGTCCATCGGCATCCAGCGTCTTGCGCAAACGCCGATGCCGGGCGCGAGCGTCGCGCTGCACGTGGCGCCGCTGTTCCACATGGGCGGCATCGGCCGCGCGCTGGTGCAGTTCATCGCGGGTGAGACGCACGTGCTCGCACCCAGCTTCGATGCGCGAGAAGTGATGGAGATCATCGAACGCGAGCGCGTGACCGACCTGCTGCTGGTGCCGACGATGCTGCAGGCGCTGATCACGCACCCCGAGTTCGATTGCTTCGATCTCGGGAGCCTGAAGCGCATGGTCTACGGCGCGTCGCCCATCGCCGAATCGGTGCTCGAGCGCGCGATGGATATGCTGCCCGGCGTCGAGTTCACCCATTCCTATGGGATGACGGAACTGGGCGGAGCGACCTCTAACCCGCCCGAGAACCACGGCGCCGAAGGACGCGCTTCGGGTCTGTCGCGCTCTGCGGGTCGGGCCACCTTCGGCGTCATGGCCAAGGTGGTCGATGCGAACGGACAGGAGGTGCCGCGCGGCGAAGTCGGTGAACTCATCGTGCGTGGCCCCAACGTGATGCTCGGCTACTGGAACAAGCCCGAGGAAACTGCGCGCGCGCTGCGCGACGGTTGGCTCTACACCGGCGATGGCGCGCGCATGGACGAAGGCGGACACGTCTTCATCGTCGACCGGCTCAAGGACATGATCGTGAGTGGTGGCGAGAACGTCTACTCGGCCGAGGTCGAGAACGTGATCGCCCGCCACCCGGCCGTGCAAGCCTGTGCTGTCATCGCCGTGCCGCACGCGCAATGGGGCGAGGCGGTGCATGCGGTGGTGGTGCGCAAGCCCGGCGCCCAACTGGACGATGCGAGCCTGCACGACCATTGCCGCAGCCTCATCGCCGGCTACAAGTGCCCGAAGACCGTCGAGTTCCGTGAAGCCCTGCCTCTGTCTGCGGCGGGCAAGGTGCTCAAGCGCGAGTTGCGCGAGCCGCACTGGGTGGGGCAGCTGCGCCAGGTGAGCTGACGGCGATGGCGTTTCGCACGCGCATCACCGAGCTGTTCGGTATCCGCCACCCGATCCTGCTCGGAGGCATGCATCACCTGGGGCAGTCGGGCATCGTCGCGGCGGTCGTCAATGCGGGCGCCATGGGCTTCATCACGGCGCGGTCCTTCGATTCGCTGGATGACCTGCGCGCAGACCTCCGACGCTGCCGCGAGTTGACCGAGGGCAAGGCCTTCGGCGTCAACCTCACGCTTTCACGACGACCAGGCGCCAACAGGCACGTGCCGGGTTGGATCGAGACCGCGCTGGAAGAAGGCGTGCGCCATTTCGAAAGCGCCGGCGATTCGCCCGAGCCTTTTATCGATCGCATCCACCGTGGCGGCGGCTTGCTGATGCACAAGTGCCCGAGCGTGCGCCACGCACAGACAGCGGCTCGCCTCGGCGTGGATGCCATCGCGCTGGTGGGATGCGAGGAGGGAGGCCATCCGGGCGCGAACCCGCTCTCTGCCTTCGTCAACGGCGCTTATGCGCTGGAGCAGATCGGCTTGCCGCTGGTCCTGGGCGGCGGTATCGGCAGCGGACGCCAGATCGCGGCGGCACTGGCATTGGGCGCCGACGGCGTGGTGATGGGCAGCCGCTTCATGGTGGCGCGGGAGATTCGCGCGCACGATGCCCTCAAGCAGCGCATCGTCGATGCCGATCAATACTGCTCGACTGCCATCCTCGGATCGCTCAACGACACCTGGCGCGTGCTGCACAACGAGGCGGCGCGCGAGGTGCAGAAGATCGAATCTGCGGGCGCGCGCAGCCATGGAGAGTTTGGCGACCTGATCCTCTCTTCGCGCACGCGCCAGCGCGTGTACGAGGAGGGTGACGTGGACGGCGGCATCGTGTCGCTGGGCCCGGCCGGCGGCTTTGCCGACGAGATCGCGCCGGCGGCGCAGATCATCGACAAGCTCGTGCGTGATGCGGCACGGGCTGCGGTTGCTTTTGCGCAAGTCGTGCGCGCTTGATGCTACCCTTATGCGACATTGCACGGCGCTTCGCTGATGTGGCCGACCTCTCATGGCGCGGGCGCCGGCAATGTGGAGAACGCCATGCAAACGCTGCCCATCCCGTGCCGTTTTTTCCTGCTGAGCGCACTGATTTTTTGCGCCACTCTCTTCTTGAGTTGCAGCGGAGGTGGCGGCGGAACTTCAGGCACGGCCAGCACCGTTGGTAGCGGTTCGGGCAGCACAACCACCGGAACGGGCAGCGGCAACACAACCGGCGGGACCGGAAGCACAGGCGGGACAAGCAGCGCATCAGGCGGCACCGGGATGTCCGCGGCCGGCGACGTCGTGACCTACCACAACGACATTGCGCGTACCGGTCAGAACCTCAACGAAACCATCCTCACGCCCGCGAACGTCAACGCAACAACGTTCGGCAAAGTCGGCTTCTTTACGGTCGACGGCAAGGTGGATGGGCAGCCGCTTTTCGTCGGCTCGCTCGCGATTGCCGGCGGCACGCATAACGTGCTGTACGTCGTGACCGAACACGACAGCGTGTTTGCGTTCGATGCCGACACCGGCGCGCAACTGTGGAAGGCATCGGCACTTGGCGTCGGCGAAACAACGAGCGACGACCACGGTTGCGGCCAGATCACGCCTGAGATCGGTATCACGTCGACGCCGGTCATCGACCGCTCACGCGGTACGCACGGCACGATCTTTGTCGTCGCGATGACGAAGGATTCCGGCGGCGGCTACCACCAGCGCGTACATGCGCTCGACCTCGCGACCGGCGCCGAACAGCTGAACGGACCGATCGAGGTCGCAGCATCGTATCCGGGTACCGGTGCGAACAGTTCGAACGGCCGCGTCGTGTTTGCGCCGTCGTTCTATGCTGAACGCGCGGGGTTGCTGCTGCTCAACGGCGTCGTCTACACGACGTGGACCTCGCATTGCGACGGGGGCGCGTATACCGGCTGGATCATCGGCTACAGCGCCGACACGTTGCAGCAGACCTCCGTACTCAACGTCACGCCGAATGGTTCGCTCGGTTCAGTCTGGATGAGCGGCGCCGGCCCCGCATCGGATGGCTCGTCGATTTACCTGCTCGACGCGAATGGCACGTTCGATACGACCTTGAACGCCAGTGGCTTTCCTGCACAAGGCGACTTCGGCAATACATATCTGAAACTCGGCACTACCGGCGGGCTGTCGGTCGCGGATTATTTCGCGATGTCGAACATTGTTCAGGAGTCCAACGCCGATGAAGATCTCGGGTCGGGTGGCGCGCTTGTGCTGCCGGATCTCGTGGATGCGAGCGGCGCTGCTCATCATCTCACCCTGGGAGCGGGCAAGGACGACATCATCTATGTGCTCAATCGTGACTCGATGGGGAAATTCAACGCTGCCGGCAACAACATCTACCAGGAGATTCCTGCACAGTTGAGCGGCGGCCAATTTGGCATGCCGGCCTATTTCAACAATACGGTTTATTTTGGCTCCGTCAGCGATCACTTGAAGGCGTTCACGATTACCAATGCGCGGTTGTCGGCGACGCCTTCCAGTCAGACCGCCATGATTTTTGTCTTTCCCGGGACGACGCCGAGCGTATCGGCCAATGGGTCTGCCAACGGTATCGTGTGGGCGGCCGAGAATGGCAATATTGCGGCGTTGCATGCGTTTGATCCTGGCAATCTTGCCACCGAGCTGTACAACAGCAATCAAATGGGTACGCGTGACCAGTTCGGTGCGGGAAACAAGTACATCACGCCGATGGTTGCCAATGGGAAGGTTTATGTCGGGACCACGAATGGCGTCGCTGTTTTTGGTCTTCTTGCGAAGGGTTGAAGAGAGGTGAACTGCTGGATCCAGAATCTTCACTACGCTGGCAGTCCGGAGGACAATTCTCTGATGGACACGACAGACCACAGCCTGCAAAGCCTGTTTCGGCAACTTGGATTGCCGAGTACGAAGTCGGACATTGAACTGTTCCTCGCGCAGCGTCGCCCTCTGAGCAATGAGGTTCGGCTCGCCGATGCGCCGTTCTGGACGCCCGGCCAGGCGCAGTTCCTGCGCGAAGAAATCAACGAAGACGCCGATTGGGCCGAGATGGTGGACCAACTGGACGTGCTGTTGCGTGAGTAGCTGAATCGATTGCGCCGCGCTCTGGGAACTCACAGACGGAAACCGGTCGTACAACGCTCCGGTTCAGCGGCGGGCCGCGCAGCGGACCATCCGCCGCAACGGGTTGTTAGCCGCGCGCGCGCCGGTAGTGCATGGCGACCGCGCCGCTACGGAGCGGCTTCGCCGAGACCAACTCGAGCCGTCGCGTGCTGGGCAGCCCGCTCTGGTACAGGGTCGGGCCGTGGCCGGCGATCCTGGGGTGGACGAGGAACTTGTACTCGTCGATCAGATCCAGCCGATCGAGTTCGGTCGCGAGCTTGCCGCTACCGAGGAGCACGCCGGCTGGGGTCGCGTCCTTCAGCTTCTGCACACCCGTGCGCAGATCGCCAGCGATGTGGTGGCTGTTGGTCCACGGGAAGGTCTTTCGCGTCGACGACACGACGTACTTCGGCTTGGCCTCCAGTTTGACCGCCCACTCGCGCATCGCCGGCGGCGCCTCCTGGTTGCCGCGGACGACCGCCGGCCAGTAGCTCTCCATCATCTCGTAGGTGACGCGGCCCCACAGCATCGCCCCTCCCTCGTCCATGAGGCGGGTGAAGAAAGCGTGTGTCTCGTCGTCGGCGATTCCCTCCCGGTGGTCGACGCAACCGTCGAGGGTGACGTTGATGCTGAAGGTCAAGAGTCCCATGGCGGCGAATCTACTCCGAGTTGGGCGGACCGCTGTGCTGCGCGGTGGGCCATCGCTTCTGGCCAAGCGAATCAGACGCCTGATAGCGGTCCTTCGCCAATGCCTGCGCTGCGAAGCCGAAGGTCGCGCAATGCGCGGAGGTGGCATCGCCGGTATGGGTCATGGAGGCAACTCCAGTCTGAGCAATGCACTTTTACACCGTGCGTTCCAGGTAATGCGGCAAGGTCGCATTGAGCCCCTTGAAGCCAAAGCGACGACGGGTTTCGTCGGAGGATCGCATCTTCCCGGTGCTTCGGAGCGCTGGGCGCAGAGCGAGCCCTTCAAGCTGACCGTTTGAAGAATACGTGCGCGAACATCCGAAACGGACTGCCTAGGTGAACAGCTGATGGATGTGAACCTGGGCGGTCTGCATCAGCTGAATCTCTTCGCTTAGCGTTCGCCTGCTCACCATTAAGGAATCGCGGAGGCGGCCGTATGCCTGCCACGCCGCCAACGGGTCGTTCTCCACCAAGTTCGCAATGGCGCGGAGTGGCAGCCATCCCATGTTCGCGGTATGCTCAAAACGCACATCTCTTCCTATTGTCCAGTTCTAGCAACCGGCAGCCGTTGCCTAGGGAGGGCATGATGACGACGGTAATGGTAGTGGAGGACGACCCGGCATTCCTCAATCGGTTTTGCAAGATTGTTGCCTCCGACATCGAACTCGAACTCTTTGCGGCGGTCGCTGATCTCGCTTCCGCTCGTCAGGCAATGAGCAAGGCGGCGCCTGACGTATTGTTGACGGACCTCGGATTGCCCGACGGCAGTGGCATCGACCTGATACGGGAAACAGCACGACGCCACCCCGAAACGGACATCATGGTCATCACGGTGTTCGGCGACGAAGACCATGTGATCGCCAGCATCGAGGCCGGGGCGACTGGCTACATTCTCAAGGACAGCCTCCCGCAGGAGTTCGTCCAATTGATCAAGCAACTACGGGCCGGGGGCTCTCCGATCAGCCCGATGATCGCCCGGCAGTTGCTCAAGCGGCTCAAGCCCCGCGGCACTGCTGCAGCCGAGGGCCGGACTGAGGAAACTCCGCTCTCGGCGAGGGAGGCGGAGGTTTTGGCCTTGATTGCCAAGGGTTTCAGCTTCGGCGAGATTGCCCGTTTGCTGGGTGTGTCGCAACACACCGTCATTTCGCATGTGAAGAAGATCTATCAGAAGCTCGTCGTGCACTCTCGTGGGGAGGCGGTTTATGAGGCCGGCAAGATGGGTCTTATCTAGATCGTCCGCGGAATGATCTCGTGGTCGCCCCCAAATCGGCCTTCGTTATTGCGCGCGACGGTACTGGTGCTCGTTATCGCCCTGCTGGCTCTGCCAACTCCGTCCCTCGGGGCCGGCGGCAATCCGCTGCTGCAGCTCGAGCAGGCCGATTTCATCCTGGACGATTCTCCTGGGCCTCCACCGGATTCCGCGGCTTGGCGGCGGCAGCCTTTGCCGGACAACTGGCTCGTTTCGCACCCCGGAGCCTCCGGTTACGGCTGGTATCGGCTGCACTTCGTTTTGTCAGCCGAGCCTGATGAACTGTACGCAGCCTACGTGCCTTTGCTGGAGACTTTCGGAGCCTTGTACGTGAATGGGGAGCATGCCGGCCAGACCGGGGCCTTCGAGCGCGTGTCACGCACAGCGCAACTATCCCAGCCATTTGTGGCGGGCGCTCCGCCAGTCTTGCTCGGATACGCTCCTCGGCTGTTTTCAATTCGCCACGACCTCCTGCACGAAGGCACCAACACGATTCACCTGCGGATATGGGTCACAGACGGCACACGCGGAGCTTTGTCAGGCATCGCGATCGGACAGGAACCTTTGGTTCGCGCCGTGTACGAGCAGCGCGTCCTGATTTCAGTCGCCGGCCCGCGAATGATCGTGCTCTTTTCCTTCGGATTCGGGCTGTTCATCTTGCTGCTTTGGCTTCGGCGTCGGCACGAGACCCTGTACGGCTACGCCGGATTGACGGCGCTCGCGTTCGCCCTCTTTGTCGCCGGAAGGTTCGTGATCACCGAGCCGCCCATTCCGTTGCCGTATTGGGGCGTGGTGGTATGGAGCGGATTGGAAGCCTACATCGTGCTGATGTGCCTTTTCGCCCTGCGCTACGGAGGGTGGCACCGGCCGCGCTTCGAACGTTGGCTGTGGGGCTATCTGATCGTGTCACCGCTTCTCGACTACGCCTCGTTTGTCGGCATCGGAGGATGGGTCATTCAGCAATGGTGGCTCATGACCTTCGTGCTGACCGTCGTCTATGTCGCGATCTTCTGGTTCATTGCCTGGCAACGAAAGACACTGGAAACGCTGGGCCTCGCCATCGCGGGGTCCTTCAAACTTGTCATCTCCGCCAACGAACGCCTGTTGGCCTATCCGATCGACCTGCCGCGCTATCAACCATATGCCTATCTGCCGATGTTCTTCATGATCGGATGGATTCTCATCGACCGCTTCGCAAGATCGCTCAACGAAACCGAAAAGCTGAACGCGGAGCTGGAAAAGCGTGTCGCAGAAAAGCATGCCGAGCTCGCGCGCAGCTACGAGCGCATGCAGACGATGGAACGCCAGCAGGCTGTCGTGGAAGAGCGCAGCCGCATCATGCGCGACATGCACGACGGCATCGGCGCGCAGTTGATTTCGGCCTTGAGCCTGGTCGAGCAGGGCGAGTCTTCGGCAACAGAAGTCGCCGCCGCCCTGCGGGAGTGCCTGGACGATCTTCGGCTCACCATCGACTCGCTGGAGCCGACCGAAAATGATCTCCTCGCGGTGATGGGAAACCTGCGCTACCGGCTCGACGGACGCCTGCGCAAACAAGGTATTGATCTCGACTGGCGAGTGCGTGAAGTGCCGGGGCTCGCCTGTCTCACACCGCAGAACGTCCTGCACATTCTGCGCATCCTGCAGGAGGCGTTCACCAATATCGTGAAGCATGCCCGAGCGACCTGCATACACGTCGAGACCGGATTGGACGCAGCGGGCGAGCACGTCTATATCCAGGTGCGCGACAACGGCGTTGGCTTCTCCGGTGAACACACCGGTCGCGGCATCGCCAGCATGAGGCATCGCGCGAAGATCATCGGCGGCCGCCTGGACTTCCAGCCGTCGGCCGCCGGCACAACTCTCAATCTGCTGCTGCCGATTTCTTGAATCGCCCAGCTGGAGTGGCCGCCTCCTTCGCCCGGAACCGCGTACCACGATGGAAGTCCATCCCTTCTTCGCGGGATGGGGTTCCACATTCGCGGGATTCATCAGCTTCCATCGAACCTCTAAGCTGGGATTTGTCGGGGGTCCAACAGACTCCATCTCTTCAGAGCATTTCCTCGGAGGTTTCACCCATGAAAGCGAAAAATGCGCTCTATGCAACTGTGCTGCTGGTGGTCACCGTGATTGGAAGCGCGAGGGCCGAGGATTTGCGCGTCGTCATCGAGGCGGACAACACCCGCTGGCTCGCCGCGTACAACACCAACACACCAGCGGCCTTCCCGGCGATGTACACGAAAGACGCGGTCGTACTGCCGCCGGGGTCGCAGCCGGTCAATGGAAGGCAAGCGATCGGACAGTTCTGGGAAGACCGACTCAAGCCGGGCAACAGGAAGGACCACACCTTCGAGATTGTCAGCCTTCAGCAGGATGGCCTGTATGCCTATCAGGTCGCTCGCTGGACACTCAGGATCATCGGCAAGACCGGCGAGCCGGTGAAAGTGTCCGGCAGCACCGTCCGCATCTTCGAGCACCAGCCCGACGGTGCTTGGCTCACCAAGGTGCACATCTTCAACCTTGACCAATGACCGTATCGTGGCGGCCAACCAGCGCTTCCTGCAGGACGTGGGCGCGACGCCTGCATCCTTTGCCGACGAGCATGTGGAGAACGTATTCGGCATCCGCTTCGACGCTCTGGCATCGGCAGCGCAATCGGGCGTCGACCCCATCGCCTTGCGCCTGCTGCGCTCGGGCACCCAGTGCTTCGCGCTGGCGCGCCATCCGCGCCGCGTGCGCCAGATCCAGAGCCTGGCGAGCGGACATGCGAGCCGCGATGCCTCGGCCGCCGCGCTCGAACGATTGGCGGGGAGCGACACGCGCATGGCAGCGAATGTGCGCCAGGCGCATGGGGGCACCCTGTTCCTGGACGAGATCTACCTTGGACGACGCAGCAGCCCATTCACTCGCAGGCGTAGCTACCGGCAACGAATGCATCGCCACCCTTGTAAGTCGCCTTCTGCGGATAGGGGCAGATGGGCTGTCCTATCGGCTCGGCACTGCCGGCGATTGAAGTCAGGTCAATGCGGTCCGGTGCCGCTCCACCCTCGACCCACTTGGTCAGAAGGTCATAGACCTGGGTGGTCTTGAAAGTCGGCGGGCTGGCATTTGCATTGGATGTCGCGTTGACGGACCCGTGACCATTGCCTGGGACCCGGTAGAAGCGATAGAACGACTTGACGTTTTCGAGGCCACCCATCTGGGCCAGCACACGGTTGTAGTAGTTGACGGAGCCCATCGAGAAGATGAGTTCGTCGTTGACGCCGTGGTAATGCAGCAATTTGCCGCCGCGATTCTTAAATGCCGAGAGGTCTGGGTTGTCCGTGTTGATGCGAGCGAACGCGTCTTGCAGTGCGACTCCTCGGTCGAATGCATTGGCGAAGTCTGCGTAGGACAGTGTGCGCCAGCCTTCCGCGCCGTTCCCAGTGGCGTTCTTGAAATTGGGTCCAGCCACGCTTGGGTTCTGAAGCTCCAGAGCGAGCATGTCGGTGCCGATGCTAAACGGCGAGGCAGGATTCGCGAGGCCGAAAGGAATGCCGGTTTGCCTCAGGAATTCAGCTTGGTAGAAGGACGTGCCGCGCGGCAGTCCGTACCACTTCTGCACACCTTGCAGAGTCGCGTTCATTCCGTTGTCGACCGCCGGGTCTGGCACGCTTCCATCTGCCGTTGGTCCGTACCAGATTTTGTTGAACGCCTGCGCCTGGGACAGATTCACGCAGGACGTCGAGGTGCTGGCGCCAATGACTGGTGATTGGCCAGCAACACCCGCGCAAAGCGCATTGGCGTCCCGGGTCGGGTCGTATCGACACTGATCGGTGTCGAGAATGAAGCCGAGGTGCTTTCCGCCGACCAGGTCGCATGCATTGATGGCTGCGTTGGACACAAAGTCCATCTGCTCAAGGCTCGGAATGGGAATTCCTTTGTCCACCAAATCACGCAGCCAGACGATCTGCGGATAGACCTCCGCTGTCGTGAAGCGGGTCCAGTTGATGGCGGGAACGCCAGAGACGATACCGTCAAAGTCCTCCGGATAGGCTTGGGCCGACTGCAGCCCTTGCCGGCCTCCCGTCGACGCCGCATCAAAGTATGAGTACTTGGGTGCGCTGCCGTAGTAGGCTTTTGCGAGGGCCTTTGCCTTCAGAGCCATCTCGTGCACGCTGCGAACCGAAAAGTCTTCCCACAGCGTCTTGTTGATGGTGCCGTCAGGATTCATCGCAAAGGAGCCTGTGGCCATCGGGTCGAAGTGCCCCATGTCCTCCGAGGCGGTGACAGCCCCTTCGGAGGATGCAATGTCGGGTGCGCGCAGCCCTCCGGTCGAGGCTCCCGTGCCCATTCCTGTCAGCGTGCCTTCGCTCGACCCGCCCCACCCTCCGTTGCCCGTGGCATGGAAGCGTCCGTTCCAGTTCGCTTTGGTCGGCAGCCACACATGAATGCCAATGCCTTTCGACGTTGACGGCGCACCGGCCGGGCCGGGATTGCCCGGTCCCACGTTGAGTTTGACCAGGCACACTTCATTTGTGGCGACCGTGGTGGCCGGCGTAGCCGCGCCTTCCAGGATGAAAGGGTCCCCCTTGTTGAAACGCTTGACCAGCAACACCGTGGTCTGGTCGTCGGACTTGAAGTGCTCTGCAATGCTGTTGTCGCACTCCAGCGCGGCGATTGCCGTTGGCGGATTGCCGCCGCCAGCGGCCGGGCCACCGTTCCAGCCGCTGCCGCCGCCGCCGCATCCTGCAATCAATGCTGTCGCCCCCACGATGGCGCAAAGCGTCCATTGCGAGAACCTCTTTTTCGTGGGGGATCGCAGTACTGATTTCATGAGTCTCCTTCGTTGAGTCGCCTGGATGAACTGAAGTGCATCCCATTGATGCACTACACGACGTCTTTGGGGAAGGGTAGGGAACAACGTCCCAGGCATCTTTCAAAAACAGGTGGTTTCCTTTCAAGAAAGCGGCTGCGACTGCTGACGTTAACCCTAGAGTCCGGGTACCCGATGCACAAAAATGCATGAAGCACAGCGCACAATTCCGATATGTCTGAACAGCCTACCGAGGCATGGCGAATCAATGCGCCACCGCCGCTTGCCAATCACGTGGGGTGGAAGGGATTCCCCATGACGCTGGAACGCCTGCCAGGAGGGGGAGAGGCAGGTAACGTGGTTCTGCCTCACGCGGCGATTGCGATGGTTCGTAAAGGCTCCGGCCGGCGGTGGCTCACCACCGCGGGACGAACGCAGGAGTTCCAAAGTGCTCCCGGAATGATTGGTCTGTGCCCGGCCGGATTTCGCATTGACCATGCGCGTTGGGATGGGGACGAAGGCGAAGTTGTCGCCATGCAGTTGCCCGCTTTGTTGGTGACGCCGCTGCTGCAGGACGATTTGCCTACGTTCGAGTTATTGCCACACCTCGAGCTTTTCGATGGTGCTCTCTCCTACTTGTTCAGCGCCCTTTGGGAGCAATCAGCCGCCGGAATGCCGTGGGGTTCGATGTACTCTGAAGGTGTCACGCTCGCTCTTCTTGGCCTGCTCGGCAACAAGTACGGCAAGCGCTCTTGCGTCGAATCCGTCGAGGCCGGACGATTCGGCGCACGTGACCGCGCACGCTTGCACGCAGTCATATCTGACCATCTTTCGGGTGACCTGCGCATCGCCAGGCTTGCCGATGTCCTGTCAATGAGTCCATACCATTTCACGCGAATGTTCAAAGCCACCTTTGGGCAGCCTGTCCATGCGTATGTACTGGAGCGGAAGATAGAAGCCGCCAGGTTGGCACTGCGTCAGCAAGTCGATAGGCCGCTCGCCGAGATTGCCAGTGACTGCGGATTCTGCAGTCAAGCCCACCTCACCGAAGCGTTTCGTCGAAAGGTGGGCACAACCCCAGCACGCTGGAGGAAGTCGGCCTAGGTCTGCAACGGGCGCGAAGCGCCGAGCAGGCGACGGGCTACAGTCGGCCAGACGGTCATCTGCACGTGTAGCTGGCGGCCAGCAAGGCGTCGCCCGCAACGTAGGTCGGCCGCGTGGGGTATGCACACAGCGGCGTGCTAGCCGTTGGGGTCAAGCCTGCGGTAGAGGAGAGGACGGTGCCGACGGGCACCTTCTTGTTCTCCACCCAATCGAGAAGAAGCTTGTACAGATCTCCCGTGCCCACGCCGGGCATCGGAATTGCCGCAGCGGGATTTGCCGTCTGATTGGCTGGCCCGTGACCCATGCCGGCAATCTCAAAGAATCGATAGAACCCTTGGACTTCGGACAGCCCCCCCATTTGCGCCAGTACGCTGTCGTAGTACTTCACCGATCCTTGCGGGAAGATCAAGGGATCGCCGATTCCCACGTAGTGAATCAGTTTCCCCCCACTCGCCTTGAATTCGGTCAAGTCAGCGTTGTCCGTATTGATGTCTCCAAACTGCGGCTGCAGTGCGATGCCGAGGTCGAACGCATTCGATAGCTGGGCGTAGTTGAGGGACTTCCATCCGTCGGTACCGTTGCCGGTTGCATTGATGAAAAGAGGCCCTGCCATTGCCGGGTTTTGCAGTTCCAAACCGACCATATCGGTGGCAATCGGGAATGCGGCATCGGAAGCAAGGAATGCCAGGCTCGTACCCCTTGTCAGGCCATACCACCGGTGAGCCCCCGACGGTGGACCGAAGCCGTTGTCGACTGCCGGATCCGGCACGCTGCCATCGGCTGTCATCCCGTACCAGATCTTGTTGATCGCGAGCGCCTGAAGTTGTGTGACGCATGCGGCGGTCGAGTTGGTGCCGCCGCCACTGGCGCATAGGACCGCCACATCCTTGGTCGGGTCGTAGCGGCAACTGGCAGCATCCAGCACATAGCCGAGATGCTTTCCTCCAACGAGATCGCACGCGGAGATCGCGGCGTTCGACACAAGGTTGAGTTGATCGACAGACATATAGCTGCCTGCCAAATCCCGTTGGACAACGATCTGTGGATACAGCTCTGCGGTGATGAACTTCGTCCAATGGATGGCGGGGTAGCCGGCAAGAATGCCGTTGTAGTCGTTTGGAAAGGCCTGGGCCAGCTTCAGTGCTTGCCGACCGCCGGTCGAGCCGCCGTCAAAGTAGGAGACGGTCGGCGCGGAGCCGTAGTAAGCCAGCGCGAGTGCCTTGGTCTTGACTGCCTGCTCGTGAAGGGCTCGCGAGGCGAAATCGGTCCACAGAGTCGTGTTGATGGTCCCGTCCGGATTCATTGCGAAAGACGCTTGGAGATTCGCCGGCGCCCCCATGTGCCCCGTATCGGTCGACGACGAGACCGCGCCTTCCTCGGCGGCGACGGCAGCGGGCTTTCGAAAGTCGCCGCTCGTTGCAGTCGAGGAAATCTTGGTGAGGTCCGTTTCCTCGGTGCCGACCCACCCGCCGCCGCCGACCGCATGCACTCGTCCATTCCAGGCGGATTTCGTCGGGAGCCAGACTTCGATGCCGATGCCTGGCGAAGTCGAGAGAGATCCTGCAGGCCCAGGATTGCCGGGGCCGACGAGCAACTTGACCAGACAGAGGTCTGCTTCGGCTGTTGGGGTGGTCGCTTGTGCAGTACCGCCGTCAGGTATTAGCGGATCACCCAACTTGAAGGACTTGACCAACAGAACGCTCGTGTTTGCATCCGACTTGAAATTGGCCGTGATCGAGCTATCGCAGTTCAGGACCATTGGCGGGACGGCGGGCGGAGTGGTTGTGGGCGGCGCAGTCGTTGCTGGTTGGTTGGACGCGGCCACCGCAGCCAATGCGGCCGCAACGGCTGCAGGATCTGAACCGCCGCCTCCACCACACCCTGCCAGCACGACGCTAAAGGCGGCGGCAAGACTGAAAGTTGTGAAAGGCAAGTATCGATAGTTGCTCATAGTCTTTTTGACGTGCGCATCATTGACAGGGTCGCGCCTTGGAGGACTCCCGCTCGCGAAATGAGCGTCTTGAGGTAGGCGCAAGGCGGCAGACTCTGGCGCCGGGCTGCGAGTGGACTGCTCACGATGCAGTGCTGTGAGTCGCGTCCCAAAGGACGCGACGCGGCCACCAAACGCTGCGGCTATTGGCAGGTATAGCTAGTCGCTTGCAGGGCGTCACCGCTTACGAAGGTGATCTTCTTGGGGTACACGCAGATCGGCCAGCTTTTTGGGACGACCGGCGGACGCACAGGAAAGAAAGGGTCCGTCCCCACGGAGGTCACAACTAGCGATTCCGGGGCGGCGCCCTTCTCAACCCAGCCCGTCAGGGCGCTATAGAGCTGTGCACTCGTGGGCATCGGAGGGTTTGCATCGGCGCGAGCCGTTCCGTTGTGGAACGGGCCATGCCCCATTCCTGGTACTAAATAGAGGCGAAAGAAGTCTTGCACCGTTGAGAGGCCGCCCAGCTTGGCCACAACCTGTTCGTAATAGTTGATGGAGCCTTGCGCATAGACTGCCTCGTCCGCAAAGCCGTGGTGAAGGAGAATCTTTCCGCCTGCCGCCTTGAAAGCCGACAAGTCAGGATTGTTGGCATTCACCTGACTGAAAGCACCTTGAAGGGCCACGCCGCGATCGAAAGCGTCCGAGAGTTGCGTGTATGACAAGCCCTTCCATCTGGAAGCTCCGTTTCCAGTTGCATTCTTGAAATTCGGTTCGGCGATGGTCGGGTCCTGCAATTCCAAGGCGACCATGTCGGAGGCGATAGTAAAAGGCCCTGTCGGCGAGGCCGCTAGCCCTGCGGGGTAAACGAACTTGCCATATGTTGATGCGCCACGGTTGAGCCCATACCACCGCTGTGGCGACTGGATGGTCTTACTCCATCCGTTGTCCACTGCGGGATCGGGAACGCTTCCATCGGCAGTCATGCCGTACCAGAACTTGTTCATCGCCGTTGCCTGAGCGAGATTGACGCAACTCGATGATGTGCTGGCTCCCACGACTCCGCCATTGCCTGTGACACCGGGACACAGGACTGTTGCGTCCTTTGTTGGGTCATAGGTGCACTGGGCCGGATTGAGAATGACGCCCATATGCTGAGTTCCGACCGTATCGCAAGCGCTTATCGCGGCGTTCGACACGAGGTCCTGCTGTTCAAGTGTCGGAGCGACACCTCCGAGATCGCGCTGGATCACGACCTGAGGCTGCAGTTCTCCTGTGATCAGCATGGTCCAGTTGATCACCGGATAGCCCACGAGAATGCCGTTGTAGTCTTGCGGGAAGGACTGAGCCGAGGCGAAAGCTTGGCGCCCGCCCATTGAGCCCCCTTCAAAGTACATGTGGTCCGGCGCTGATCCGTAGTAAGCAGTGGCCAGGGCCTTCGCCTTGTTCGCCTGCTCATGGATCGAGCGCAGCGAATAGTCGCGCCACATCGATGTGGCTATGGTGCCATCCGGATTCATAGCGAAGGAGCCGTCGGAGACGGTGCCGTGGCCGGAGTCGGTCGTTGCACTCACCGCACCCTCGGCGCCCGCCGTAGGAGCCGCGGCACCACTCACGCGGGTAGTAGATCCTTCGTTACCGCCTCCCCAACCGCCGCTTCCCATGTTGTGAACACGCTTGTTCCAATTGGCACGAGACGGCAGCCAGATCTCAATTCCTATCCCTGGCGACGTCGATGGGGCGTCCGCAGGCCCGGGATTGCCGGGGCCAACGTTGAGCTTGACCATGCAGAGGTCATTTGCGGCCTTCGGCGTTTGGGCTGTGACAGCTTCTGTGAGAACCAGCGGGTCCCCTTTCTTGAACGCCTTGACAAGCAGAACCGACGTATCGGCGTCCGGTTTGAAGCCGGTCTTGATGGAGTCGTCGCACGTTAGTTGAGTAGCCTGCCCGCCACCAGCTCCGCCGTTGCCGCCGCTACCGGTTCCGCCCCCGCGGATCAGGCTGCTGAGGTCCAAGCCGTTCCCTCCACCACCGCCGCAACCAGCCATGGCTACGGCCGCGGTCGCGGCCACGCCCAACATACGTACGATTCGCCGGGCGCCTTTCACCATCGGGGCCGGGCCCACGCGAGATGTAGTTTTCAAAGTTGTCTCCTGGATGCGTCTGCAAACCTAGGCTTGCGAACTGAACCCCCGCCCGAGCACGTCGAGTACCGAAGGGCGGGGGCGGTCCGCTGCCGTCACCATCGACACGCCTGCGTTCTGTGTATGAACTGAAGTGCATGTCTTGTCGCAAGATTAGGTCAACCCGTCCCCATGGCGTTATCGGAAACCATGCGCTTTTTTCAGATTCCAGCCTTGCAACGGATGGGTTTCCCCTCGGGCTCACGAATCTGGCGGCGACGTAAACTGCATCCGCTCGGACCGGTCAAATGCAGTGAGTTGCATCCGATGCGGCTTTCATTCAAAGCAGTCTGGGGCGCCCATGTCCAATTCCGCGCCAAGCGCCTCTTCGCCAGTCTCATTTCAGCCGTTGGCTTGCCCGCACGAAGGATGGACGGGTTTGCCGATCACGCTCGAGCGCCTGCCAGATCAGGGCGAGGTGACCAACTTGATCATTCCGCACGCTACCTTGGCGGTGGTGCGCAGCGGCAGCGGGAAGCGCTGGCTGAAAAGCGGTCGCCACTTGGAGGAGTTCGAGACCGCGCCCGGAACGATCGATTTCCTCGAAGCGGGCCTTCTCGTCGAGAAGGCCTGCTGGGACGGCACTCCCGGGGAAGTCCTGGGCATTCAATTCCCGGCGGTAATGGTCAATCGCCTGCTCCACGACGATGCATGCGCGTTCAATCTCCAGACTTGGCACGAGCGCTCGGACCAGAGACTGTCGCATCTGGTCGATGCGTTATGGGCGGAGGCTGTGAGCGGCTCACCGCTTGGGCCACTCTACGCGCAAGGCGTCACTCTGGCATTGTTAGGTTTGCTGGACGCACGCCATGGTGAGCGGCCCGCCGTTTCCTTGAATCAAATAGGGAGGTTCGGCCCGCGGGACGTCAGGCGCTTGCGCACGCTCGTCACGGAGCAACTGGGGGAGGACCTCCGCATCGAGCGTCTCGCCGAATGCGTTTCGATGAGCCCGCACCACTTTGCGAGGACCTTCAAGGCAACCTTTGGGCAGTCCCCTCATGCATTTGTACTCGAGCAGAGAATCGAGGGTGCGGCTCAGATCTTGAAAGTCCATCCGGACCGGAGCATTGCAGACGTTGCCAGTGAATGCGGGTTCTCCAGTCATGCCCATTTCACTGAGGTATTTCGAAGGAAGCTCGGAACCACCCCCGCGCGCTGGCGCCGATGTTAGTTCGCGGCGGGCGGACTGAGCATCAGCCGGTCCCGCGCGAGAACGACTTGCATTGAGTGACTGCTTTGACCGAGTTGCGAACTACCGCAAAAGGCCATCACTTTTGTAGCAATCCGGTCGTCCCAACCTACGATGCGATCGGCGCGAGTGCGGCGCCGACGCGCCGCATCGCTCTGTGATCATCCCGCCGAGGATCTTCTGGAAGCGCTCATCCTGCACTCCCGAGACGATGTATTGCCAGCGGTACGCCTTGAGCATCGTGTCGCGCAGCCTTTGCACCTGCGCGGCGCCGTTGCTGGCAGCCAAACGCCTGCGCATCGTGCTCGGCGACTACGAGGTCGAGCCCTGGCCAGTCAGCCTGACTTACCCCAGCGCGCGGCTACTGCCATCGCGCACGAAGGTTTTCATCGAGTGGATGGTCGGTGAGCTGACGTCATCGGTGTAGCACTGGAGGTGGGCTGGCTGGCCGGCGCCTTGGTGGAACTGGGTCAGCTCACGGGCAGCGCCCGGGCGCTCACTTGCTGCAGTCCCCGCCGACCGATACCGAACCGTCCTTGCATTCGGTCAGGATGCCGTCTTTGCCGCGCTGGAGGGCGGGGGATGAGGCGGTCGAGGGGGAAGCGGCCTCCGCTTCGTAGACGATCTTCCTGCTACCACGGTCGCAGGTGCCTACGACCTTGCCGCTGACCGTGGCGTCGGCCGTCACGATGGTGAGCGTGAAGCGCGTCGCACCCGCGCCGCGAATCTTTGCGTCGATCTGGGCCAAGATGTCGTCGCAGTTGCTGGCAGCGCTCGCGGAACCCGCAAAGGCCAATAGGACGATAGAGAGCAAGGACGGCTTCAGCATCGGATGCTTGCCTCGAAGGAGCGCGCTAGGCTAGGACAGGCAGTGTAGCGCTACCTCCTTTGTCGACACAGTAGCCTTGCGTCTACCGGCGAATCCCTGCAAGTCGCATCCGATCCGCGTCAGCCGCGGAACTCCGGCTTGCGCTTCTCATTGAAAGCCGCGACCGCCTCGTGATGATCCGGCATCTGGTGCGACATGACCTGGAAGGCGGCCGACATTTCAAGCAGCGTGTCCAGGCGCGAATGCAGCGCTTCGCGCAGCAGGCGCTTGGCCATGCGCACGGCATGCGGCGGGTTGGAAGCGATCTGCCCGGCCAGTTCGCGCGCCGTCGGCATCAATTGCTCGGGCGACACCACACGCGACACCAGGTTCCACTCCACGGCCTGCTTCGCGTCGATGGTCTGGCCGGTCAAGGTCAGCTCGGTCGCGCGCGAGAGGCCGATGATGCGCGGCAACAGCCACGCACCGCCATCCCCCGGGATGATGCCGAGCTTGACGAAGCTCTCCGCGAACTTGGCACCTTCGGCGGCGATGCGGATGTCGCACAGGCATGCCAGGTCCAGCCCCGCTCCGATGGCATGGCCGTTCACCGCCGCGATCACCGGCACTTCGAGGTTGAAGAGGTTGAGGGCCACCTTCTGGATGCCGAGCCGGTATTCGCGTCGCAACTCCATCCCCGGCATATCGTGGTAACGCCCCATGTCGCGCACATTGCCGCCCGACGAGAAGGCCGTGCCCGCACCTGTGAGGATGACCGCGCGCACCGAATGATCGGCGTGGATGCGATCGATGGCCGCCAGGAACTCTGCCGAAGCGGTGTTGCCCGTGAGCGGATTGCGGCGCTCGGGATCGTTCATCGTCAGTGTGACGATGTGGCCCTCTTGCTCATAGATCAAAAAGTTGCTCATTGCAGGATCTCCTCCATCACGAATTGCAGGACCGACGGCACGGCATGCCCGAGCATCGCCTCGCCGACGATGCGGTTCCAGTAGGCCTCCGAGCCATCGGCCATGCGCCATTCGTGCAGGCGGCGGCTGTAGAGCTGGAGATCGAATTCCTCGGTGACGCCGATGGCGCCGTGAAGCGCATGGGCCGTCGATGCCACGAGGGGCACCGAGGCACTGGTGCGCGCCTTGGCCGTTGCGGCAGCGAGCACCGCGGGGATCTTGTCGCCGGCCTTGAACGCCAGCTCCGCCGCCACGCCCGCGCAAGCCACATGCTCGGCCATGACGCTGAGCTGGTGCTGGATCGACTGGAACTTGCCGATGGCCTTGCCGAACTGCACGCGGTCGTTGCAGTAGCCGAGCGTCATCGAGAACATCCGCTCCATCGCACCGGCCATGGCCGCCGCATGCAGCGCCGCGCTGAACACGGCGACCCGGTCGCCGTTGTCTCCGACCGGCGTGCCGATGGCGTCACGCGCCCAATGCAGCGATGCGCCCTGGCTGCCGCGCACGCCGGTCGTGGTGCGTTCGGCCTTTGCGCAGTCGAGCAGCACGAGCGCGCCGTCGACGTTGGCGAGTGCGTGGTCCGCGATGGCGCCGAACGCCACGTTGGCTGCACGGACCGAACCATCGGCTTCCCGCCGCGCATGGCCCACGAGCGTGATCATGCCTTCCGGCGCTGCGACATCGCCCAGCAGGGCGCGCGCCGCAATGCTCTGCGCTGCGGGCACCGGCACCGCGTGGCGGCCAAAGGCCACGAAGATCGGAAAGATCGCGTCCAGGTCGAGTCCCGCCCCGCCGGCGGCTTCGCTCGCCATCAGTTCCAGGAATCCGTTGTCCGCCAGCGCGTGCCAGAGCGCCGCAGCCGTTCCGCCGTTCTCGATCGCGCGGATCACCGCCGGTGTGCACTGGTCCACGAGGATCGTCTCGATGGCTTCGGTAAACATGTTCTTGTCTCCTTGATGTTCAGCGCAGGCCGAGCCCGCGCGCGATCATGCCGCGAAGGATCTCGCGCGTGCCGCCGCGCAGCGAGAAGGTCGGCGAGATCTGGCTCAAGTAGGCGAGCGTGCGATGCAGGTCGGCATCGATGGCGCGCGTCGGGTCGGCTGCCACGGCCGCTTCGATGGCGGCTGGAATGGCCTGCTCGAACTCCGTGCCGATGTCCTTGACCAGCGCCGCCTCGACCACAGGGCTTTCACCGCGCGCGAGCTTGGTGGTCACGGCGACCGACAGGCTGCGCAGCGTCGCCAACTGCGTCGTGAAGCCGCCCAGCAGCGCGGCATCCGATGCGGAGAAGCCGGTCTTGCGCAGGCTCGCCATCCAGGTGTCGAGCAGCACGACGCTCGAATAGAGGCGCTCCGGGCCGCTGCGCTCGAAGGCGAGTTCGGCGTTGACCTGCATCCAGCCACTGCCTTCGTCGCCGATCAACGCGTCATCCTTGAGGAAGACGTCGTCGAAGGTCACTTCCGAGAAGTGCGCGTCGCCCGTCAGGTCGACGATCGGGCGGATGTCGATGCCGGGCAGCGAGAGGTCGACGATCAACTGCGAGAGGCCGCCCTGGCGGTCTTCCGGCGCGCCGGAGGTGCGCACCAGCGCGATCATGTAGTGCGAGCGGTGCGCGTTGGTCGTCCAGATCTTGCGGCCCGTCAGGCGCCAGCCGCCTTCCACGCGGGTAGCGCGCGTGCGCACGCTGGCCAGGTCGGAGCCCGAGTTGGGCTCGCTCATGCCGATGCAGAAGAAAGCTTCGCCGCGGCAGATGCGCGGCAGGTAGAAGTCTTTTTGCGCTTCGGTTCCGAACTTGTTGATCAACGGACCGCTCTGGCGGTCGGCGATCCAGTGCGCGGCGACCGGCGCGCCGGCCGCGAGCATTTCCTCGACGAGCACGAATCGGCGGAAGGCATCGAGGCCCGCGCCGCCGTACTCGCTGGGCAAGGTGATGCCGACCCAGCCGCGCGCAGCGAGACGCCGGCTGAAGGCTGCGTCGAAGCCCATCCAGGTGCGTGCCCGCACCGCAGGCGAGGCAGGCTCCAGGTTGGCCGCCAGGAACTCGCGCACTTCCTTGCGAAATGCCTGCGCTTCCTCGGGCAGTTGCGCAAGGCGGAAGGCCTCGAGCAACTGCGTGCTCATGGCGTCACCTCTTCGACGGGGATCTCGCCGGTGGTCAGTGCATTCGGAGCGGCCTGCTTCACCAGGTCGGGGATCAGCTCACCGAGCTCCTCCACGGTCCAGCGTCCAACCTTCTCGATACGCGGGCCGGCGTGCCAGCCTTCGGCCACGGTGATGCGGCCACCCCGCGCGCCAAACACGCGCCCGGTGATGCCACGCGATTCGCTGCTGCCGAGCCATGCCACCAGCGGCGCGACATTCGACGGGTCAAGCGGATCGAAGCCGGGGGCCTCGTTGCGGATCGCCTGCCACTTGGGGCTGGCGAAGATGTCTTCGGTGAGGCGGCTCATGGCGGTCGGGTAGATGGCGTTCACCGTCACACCGTAGCGGTCCAGCTCGCGCGATGCAATCACCGACAGGGCGGCAATGCCGGCCTTGGCCGCGCCGTAGTTCGACTGGCCGGCGTTGCAATACAGGCCCGACGACGAACTCGTGTTGATGATCCGCGCGTCGCGCTGGCGCCCGGCCTTCGATTCGTTGCGCCAGTAGGCGGCGGCGTGGCGCGAGGGCGCGAAGGTGCCGCGCATGTGCACGCGGATCACGGCGTCCCAGTCCTCCTCCTCCATGTTGACCAGGGTGCGGTCGCGCAGGATGCCCGCGTTGTTGACCAGCACATCGAGGCCGCCGAAGGTGTCGATAGCCGCTTCGATCATGCGCTTGGCGCCCTTCCAGTCGGCCACGTCGTCCGCGTTGGCGATCGCCTGGCCGCCCATGGCTTCGATCTCGGCCACGACTTCGAGGGCCGGGCCTGTGGCGGAGCCGGGGCCGCCGTCGCCGCGTCCGCCCAGGTCATTGACCACGACCTTGGCGCCGTGGCGTGCGAATTCGAGCGCGTACTCGCGGCCGATGCCGCGGCCGGCGCCGGTGATGACGACCACGCGGTCCTTGCAAAGCTGTTGCATGTCTTTCTCCTGGATTCTTTTCGGGCGCAGCGACTCAGCGCTGCACGATATCGACCTGCTTGGCCAGCGCACGGTAGCGCGCAGTCTCCGACGCGATCATGGCGCTCATTTCCTTGCCGGGCACGGTGTACACCTCGGCGCCCGCCGTCTCGGTCACGTAGGTCTTGAACTCCGGTTGCGCCATGGCCTTGAGCAGCGCGGTCTCCAGCGTCTTCGCCGCGGCGTCCGGCACCTTGCTGCTCACGCCGAAGCCGATCCAGACATAGAGGTCGTAGTCGGGCAAGCCGCTCTCGCGCACCGTGGGCACGTTGGCGAGCTTGAGGTGGCGTTCCTTGCCGGTCACGGCCAGCGGACGCACCTTGCCGGCGGCGATCAGCGGCAGCGCGCCGCCGATGTCGAGCAGGGCCAGGTCCACTTGCCCGCCCATCAGGTCGGTCTGCACCTGGCCCGGGCTCTTGTAGGGGATGTAGTTGAACTGCACACCGGCCTGGTGCTGCATCATCAGCGAGCCGATGCGGTAGTGATGGCTGTAGCTGGCCATGCTCACGGTCTTGGGTGCCTTGCGCGCGGCGGTCATCGCTTCGGCGAAGGTCTTGTACGGCGAGTTGGCGCCGGTGACCAGCACCGCAGCGCTGCGCAGCATGGTCGCCACCGGACGCAGGTCCTTCTGCGGGTCGTAGGCCAGGCCTTCGTTGACCAGCGGGTTGATCACCATCGACGAAGGCGACAGCATCAGCACGCTGTAGCCGTCGGCCGGCGAAGTCAACAGGCTCTGAACGGCCAGCACCGCGTCGCCGCCCGGCTTGTTTTCCACGAAGGTCGACTGGCCCAGCTCCGGCATCGCCAGCTTGGCGACCAGGCGCGTGACGGTGTCGGAACCGCTGCCCGGGCCCAGCGGCACGATGAAGCGCACGGGGTGCGACGGGAAGGGGTCGGCGGCTTGCGCAGGCTGCAAGGGCAGGGCGAAGGCCATCAGCGAGGTCAACGCTGCGCCCAGCAGGCGAACAGTCTTGAGAGGTTTCATGTTTGTCTCCGGTTTGGTGATTCGATTCACAAGCTGGCCAGGCGCGCGGCCTGCGCGTCCGCGTCGCCGAACAATTGGTCGAGGACATGGATGCGACGCAGGCAATGGCCGACCGCGTATTCCTCCGTCATGCCGATGCCGCCGTGCGACTGGATCGCCTGCTGGCAAAGCGCACGTGCGTGACGGCCAATGGAAAGCTTGGCGCGGGGCAGGTCGGTGGCCGCGTTGGGCGACGCTGGGTCATCCGCCGCCACTGCCGCCGCAATGGCCATGCTTCGGGCCATTTCGAGTGCGACGGCCATCTCGGAGATGCGATGGCGCAGCGCCTGGTATTCGCCGATCAGCCGGCCGAACTGCTTGCGGGTGTTGACGTAGGCGGTGGTGAGGGCGAAGGCCGTTTCCATCGTGCCGACCATGTCCGCGCAGACGGCGGCGGTGCCTGCTGCGAGTGTGGCGCGAATGGCGGATGCTGCGCGCGCGTGGTCCGAAGAATTGCCCAAGGGTTCGGCGGCTGCCGAGTCGAGGATCAACTCGGCAGCGGGCGTGTCGTCGATGAGCCGGTAAGCCCGCAACCTGGCGTTGCCAGCATCGACAAGGAAGAGGGCGAGGCCGTCTTCATCGCCGGGCTGTCCGCTGGCGCGCGCACTCACGACAAAGCGGCTGGCCGCACCGGCATGCAGCACGAGCGACTTCGCGCCATCGAGACGCCACTGCTTGCCGTCGAGGTGTGCACGCGTTTCGACCCACAGGGACGCATGGCGCCCGGCTGCTTCCTCGTGCGCCCAGGCCATGCGCAATTCACCACTGGCGAGTGAGGGCAGCAAGCCGTCCTTCTGCGCTTCGCTGCCCGCTGCAAGCACAGCTGTCGTGGCCAACACGCTCGACGTCAGATACGGCTCCAGCAGCAGCGCGCGTCCGAAAGCCTGCATCACCGGCAGCCGGTCGCCCGCACCGCCGCCCAGCCCGCCGAAGGCCTCGGGAATGCCCAACGCCGTCACGCCGAGTTCGGCCAGCTTGTTCCACGCCGCTTCGCTCCAGCCCGCTTCCGAGCCTGCGATGGCGCGACGCTTCTCGAAGCCGTAGTGGTCATCGAGCAGGCGCGACAGGCTTTCCGCCAGCGCCTGTTGTTCTTCGTTCAGATCGAATTGCATGGCTTATCCCAGAAGCGTCTTGGCCAGAATGTCCTTCTGCACTTCGCTGGAGCCGCCGTAAATGGTGGCTGCGCGATAGAAGAAGTAGCGAGGAGACGCGGCAGCGAGCGGGTGCAGGGCAGCGTCGCCTTCGCCATCGCGCCGTTCCAGTCCAGCCGGTCCGGCGAGGCGGGCGATCAGCGAAGTCAACGCCTGCATCGTCTCCGAGCCCTTGACCTTGAGCACCGACGCGAAACCCGGGTTCTTGCGACCGATTTCCGGGTCGAGAAGGAAACGCCAGTTGGTCAGCTCCAGTGCGCGCACTTCGGCGCCGAGCGTGGCCAGTTCGGCGGCCAGCTTCGGGTCGTCGATCAGGCGCTTGCCGGCTTGGCTGATGCTCTCGGCGAGCTCGTGTGCGTAGCCCAGCCGCTCCCAGCACAGGCCGATGCTGGCGATGTTGGTGCGCTCGCTCGCCAGCAGGTACTTGGCGCAATCCCAGCCGCGTCCTTCCTCGCCGACGAGGTTGGCGACCGGCACGCGCACCTTGTCGAAGAAGACTTCGTTGAGGTGATGCTGCCCGTCGATCGAAACGATCGGCCGCACCGAAACGCCCGGCGTCTTCATGTCGATCAGCAGGAACGAAATGCCGTCCTGCTTGCGCGCCGCCTGCTCGGTGCGCACCAGCGCAAAGATCCAGTCGGCATGGTGCGCGGAGGTGGTCCAGATCTTCTGGCCGTCGACCACGTACTCGTCGCCATCGCGCACGGCACGCGTGCGCAACGAAGCGAGGTCCGAGCCCGAATCCGGCTCCGAGAAGCCCTGGCAAAACCACAGATCGAGCCGAGCCAGCTTCGGCAAGAAGAAGCGCTTCTGTTCTTCGGTGCCAAAGCGCAGCAGCACCGGGCCGAGCATCGCCACGTTGAAGGGCAGGGGCTGCGGCGCCGCGGCGCGTTGCAGTTCCTCGACCAGGATCAGGCGCTCCGCAGTGCCGAGCCCTGCGCCGCCGTACGCCTGCGGCCAATGCGGCGCCGCCCATCCACGTTCATGCAGGATGCGTTGCCACGTCACGATGTCCTGCTTGCGGGCCGCGTGGCCCTTGCTCAGGCGGTCGCGGATCTCGGCGGGCAGCCGGTCGCGGATGAAGGCGCGCACCTCGTCGCGAAACGCGGTCTCGCTCGGGCTCAGCTGGAGATCCATGGCGCTCAGTTCTTGCCGTAGAGCGTGACCACGCAGGCGCCGCCGAGGCCCAGGTTGTGCTGCAGGCCGAGGCGGGCACCTTCCACCTGGCGCTGGTCCGCGCTGCCGCGCAACTGGTGCGTGAGTTCATAGCACTGCGCCAGGCCGGTCGCACCCAGCGGATGGCCCTTCGACAGCAAGCCGCCCGAGGGATTCACCACGATCTTGCCGCCGTAGGTGTTGTCGCCGTCGTTCACGAACTTCTCGGCGCCGCCTTCAGGGCAGAAGCCCAGCGACTCGTAGCTGATGACTTCGTTCTGCGCAAAGCAGTCGTGCAGTTCGCAGACATCGATGTCTTCGGGGCCGACGCCGGCCGCTTCGTAGACGCGGCCCACGGCTGCCTTGGTCATGTGCGTGCCGACCCAGCTCAGCATCGACGGCGGCTCGAAGGATTCGACCGGGTCGGTGGTCATTGCCTGCGCCAGGATCTGCACGTCGGTGCGCAGGCCGTGCTTCTTCGCAAAGCGCTCCGACACCAGGAGGGCTGCGGCACCGCCGCAAGTCGGCGGGCAGGCCATCAGGCGGGTCATCACGCCGGGCAGCAGCACCTTGTCGGCCATCACTTCTTCAGTGGTCACGACGGTGCGGAAGAGGGCGAGCGGGTTGTTGGCCGCGTGGCGGCTGGCCTTGGCACGCACCGCGGCGAAGGTTTCCATGCTGCAGCCGTAGCGGGCCATGTACTCACGACCGGCGCCGCCGAAGGTGCGCAGCGCCTGCGGCATGCCGTCCATGTCGGCCGTGAGGCCATGCAACACCGGCATGAAGCGCTCGCGCGTCGGCGGGCGGTCGGTGTATTGCGTCTTGAGCGCACCGGCCTGCATCTGCTCGAAGCCTAGCGCCAGCACGCAGTCCGCATCGCCCGAGGCAATCGCCTTGCGCGCCAGGTACAGCGCGGTCGAACCGGTGGAGCAGTTGTTGTTGACGTTGACGACCGGAATGCCCGTCATGCCCACTTCGTAAAGTGCCGTCTGGCCCGAGGTGGAGTCGCCGTACACATAGCCCACGTAGGCTTCCTGCACCACGTCGTAGCTCAAGCCCGCATCGGCCAGCGCACGGCGCGTGGCCTCGGCACCCATCTCGGTGTAGCTCAGGCTCTGGCCCGGCTTGGCGAAGGGGATCATGCCGACACCGGCGACGATTACTTTTTCAGTCATGTGCTTGTCCTATGGGGGTTGATTCAGAGCTTGCGTGAGATGAGGTCGCGCTGGACTTCGCTGGTGCCGCCGAAGACGCGCGTGATGCGGTAGTCGGTGAACGCCCGAGCGATCGGGTACTCCAGCATGTAGCCGTAGCCGCCGTGCAACTGCACCATCTCGTCGATGCACTTCCACAGCGTCTCGGTCGCGAACAGCTTCGCGATCGCGGCTTCCTGCACCGAAATGCGGCGCGTCATGTGCTCGCCGATGTAGTAGTCGACCATCGTGCGCACGGCCACGGCCTGCGCCTTCACGTCGGCCAGCTTGAACTTGGTGTTCTGGAAATCCCACACGGTGCCGTCGAAGGCCTTGCGCTCCTTCACGTACTCGATGGTCTGCTCCAGCAGGCGTTCGAGCTTGGCGGCCGAGTAGACGGCGATGATCAGCCGCTCCTGCGCCAACTCCTGCATCAGGCAGACGAAACCCTTGTTCTCCTCCCCCAGCAGGTTGTCGACCGGCACACGCACGTTGTCGAAGAAGAGCTCGGTGGTGTCGGCGGCCGGCTGGCCCACCTTGTCGAGCTTGCGGCCGCGGCGGAAGCCCGCGCGGTCGGTCTCGACCATGATGAGGCTCACACCTTTGGAACCGGCGCTCGGGTCGGTCTTGCAGGCCACCAACACCATGTCGCAGTTCAGCCCGTTGCTGATGAAGGTCTTGCTGCCGTTGATGACGTATTCGTCGCCGTCGCGCACGGCAGTCGTGCGGATCGACTTCAGGTCGGAGCCGGTGCCCGGCTCGGTCATGGCAATGGCCATGATGGTTTCGCCGCGGCAGATCTTCGGCAGCCAGCGCTGCTTCTGCTCTTCGGTGCCGAAGCGCACGATGTAGGGCGCGGTGATGTCCGAGTGCACGGACAGGCTGAAGCCCGAGACGCCCGAGCGGTGCAGCTCTTCGGCCAGCACGCACGAATGGCCGAAATCACCCCCGCCGCCGCCGTATTCGGCGGGCACGGTCACGCACAGCAGGCCTTCGCGGCCGGCTTTCAGCCAGGTTTCGCGGTCGGTACGGCCGGCCTTGTCCCATTCGGCCTGGCGCGGCAGGCATTCGCGCTCGAAGAATCGGCGCGCGGTCTCGCGCAGCATTTCGTGGTCGTCGCGGTAGACGGTACGGTGGATGTTCACGGGGTCTCCTTGTCTTGCGGGTGATTCTGGGAGCCACCCCCCGTAACCTCACTACCCCGATCGGGTGGCGGGCGCGCCACAATGCCCCACCCATGCCCGACAAGACGCCCAGCCCTGCCCGACCTCCCGACGTCTCCGCGCTGAAGGCGCTCGTCACCACCAAGATGGTTCCGCCGCGCAGCGCCGGCCGCGTCGTGGCGCGCGAAGCATTGCTGGCCCGGCTGATGGAGGCGCGACGCCGTCGCTGCCTGGTGCTGCAGGGCCCGGCCGGCTGCGGCAAGACCACCACCCTGGTCGCCTGGCGCCAGGCGCTGCTGCCGCTGGGCTTCGACGTGGGCTGGCTCACCTTGACGGCGGAAGACAACGAACTCACCCGCCTGCTCGACTACCTGCTGGCCAGCCTGGCCCATGCGGCGCCCGCCGTGACGCAGGCGGCGGCCGATTTCGCCGGCCGCGGCGTCGACAGCGAGGCCGTCGAGCGCACGCTGATCGCGCTGGTGCGCTCCATCGCCGGCCATCCTCGCGACCTGGTGCTGGTGCTCGACGACCTGCACCACCTGACCGACCCGCGCATCCACGAGGCGCTGCAATGGCTGCTGGACTACGCACCCGCCAACCTGCACCTGATGATGGCCTCGCGCGGGGCGGTTCCGCTGTCGCTCGATCGGCTTCGCGCCGAAGGCCAACTGCTCGAACTGGACGTGCGCGACCTGCGCTTTTCCGCGGCGGAATCGGAGCGCTTCTTGCAAAGCCAGCTCGGCACCATCGACCACCGCGACGCGATGCAGTTGCACGAGCTTTCCGACGGCTGGGCCGCCGGCCTGCAATTGTTGGCCATCAACTGGAAGAAGCGCCGGCAGGAGCTGGCCACGGCCCGCGGCGATGCCAAGGCGCCCGGGGACTTCGTGCGCACACACGTGCAGGATCCGCAGGCTTTCGCCGCCTACTTCGAGAAAGAAGTGCTGTCGCGGCTGTCGCCGCAGGAACTGGATCTGCTCATCAGCGTGTCGGCCTGCAGCCGCTTCTGCGCGCCGCTGTGCGCCGTGCTGCTGGGCCGCCCTGAAAGCGATGTGGGCATGGCGCCCTTGCTCGCGCGACTGGAAGCCGAAAACCTCTTCATCGTGCCCGTGGAGAGCACCGAGCGCGAGACCTGGTACCGCCTGCACCCGCTGCTGCGCGAAACCCTGCGCGAGCGCCTCGGCCAGCGCAGCGAGGCCGAGCGCCTGCAGGTGCACCGCATCGCCTGGCAATGGTTCCGCGACCACGGCCTCATCGACGAAGCCGTGCGGCAGGGCGTGGCGGCGGGCGAGGGCGCCGCCGCCGCCGCGCTGGTCGAAAAATCCGCCCGCGACCTGGCCGTGCGCGGCGAACTGCGCAAGCTCATCGGGCTGGTGCGGCAGTTGCCGCTGGCGCAGGTGCAGGCGCGCGTGGGCCTGCGGCTGTGGATGATCCGGGTGGAGCTGTTTGCGCGGGAGTTCGACGCGTTTTCAGCGCAGATCGATCGGCTGCGCAAGGACATTCCGCCCGACGACGCCATGAGCCACTACGCGCTCACCTTGATGGAAGCCACGCTCGCCGTGCAGCGCGACGACACCGACGCCGGCATGGCCCTGCTGCCGCGCCTGCTGGCCGTGCCCGAGGGCGCCGATGCCATGACCATCGGCGGGCGCGACAACATCCTGACCTGGCTCTACATGCACCGCGGCGACTACGAGCGCGCGCGCCGCATCCAATTGGACAACTCCATCCGCCTGATCAACGGTGTGCCCCTGCGCGGCACGCCATCGGGCACCCTGCAGGGCCGCGCCCTGGTCGGCCTGAGCTACGCCATGGAAGGCCGCATGACGCAGGCCGAGCGCATCTACCGCGACGTGCTGCGCGAATCCAACGAGGGCGGCAGCGCCTGCGTCGACTCGGCCTACCTCGCGACCGCGCTGCTCGGTGAAGTGCTCTATGAGCATGACGAGACCGACGAAGCACTGCGACTGCTGGAAGACCGCGTGGATGCGCTCGAACGCGTGTCGATCCCCGACTCGGTGCTGCGCGTGCACCGCACGCTTGCGGCCGCGCACTGGGTGGCCGGGCGAAGGCTGGAAGGCATGGCCTACCTGGAGCGGCTGGAGGACTACAGCGCTGCGCTGGGCCTCGACCGATTGCTGGTCTACAGCCTGTCTCTGCAGGCCCACTACCGCATGGAGATGGGCGACGCGGTCGCGGCCGAGGCTTCGATGCTGCGCTTGAACGAGATCGATGCGCGCCATGGCGATGCGGACCACAGCGCGCTGATGGAGATTGGCGTGATCGCCGAACGCGCGCGCATCCGGTGGTCGATGGCGCGCGGGGATGCCGACGACGCGGCACGTCGCATCGAGCCGCTGATTGCAAGCATCGAGATGCATGGACGGCAGCGGCTGGTGGCGCAGTTGAAGTTGATGCAGGCGGTCATCGAGCGGCGGCGCGGGCGCATGGACGCGGCAAGGGAGTGCACGCTGACGGCGCTGCGGCGCGGGCATCGGCTGGGCTTGGTGCGGAGTCTCCTCGACGCGGATCCGGTGGTGATGGAACTGGTGGCGGACGTGGCCCGGGACGCCTCGCTGGATCCGGTGCTGGCGTTCTACGCCGAGCGATTGGCGAGCGCGGGGCGGATGGCTGCGTCGGCCGAATCGACGACCTCGACCGGCACGTCGACCCATGCGGCAACACGTCCTGTCGAGCCTCTCAGCGAACGCGAGCGTGACGTCTTGCACTTGCTGGTTCAGGCGATGCCCAACAAGAAGATTGCGCTGGCGCTGGGCTTGTCCATCGACACCGTGAAATGGCATCTGAAGAATATCTACGGCAAGCTGGGCGTTGCCGGCCGCGACGAAGCGGTCGCATGGATGCGGGCGTTTGATGGGACTGACTAACTGAGCAGCTCGAGGGCTGAGCCCTCAGGCCGACCGGGGGTCACCCGGGCGGAGCGGCCGCGGGGTCTCTCCGGCCGGGCGGGGCGGGGAGCTGCTGTTCAGACGGATGCCCTGATTGCCAGGTATCGCGTCCCAGCGCTTCGCGGCGTCGCGCAGTTCCGTGGTGCTGCCGCAGCTCGCAGCGGGCGTCGGGGAGAAGGTCACCGCGCCCGCGGCGTTGATCGTGTAGCCCCAGGTCACGCAGCCGAGCGCATAACGGCTGGAACCGCTGGTGCAGATCAGGCAGGTCTGGAAGTCCTTGCCCATGCTGCGGTCGGTGTCCCAATCCCCGGGCGCGTCCCACAGGATGGCGGGGTTGCGATAGTCGCCGCTCTGCCCATTGCTGCCCTGGGTGAAGAAAGGATTGGTCGCGGACTCGATGCGGTCCACACGCCAGCCGCGCGAGGGCGCCGAAGCATTGCCCCAGCCCGAACGCTGACGGCGCACGTCGGTGCCCGGATCGGCCGTCGTCAGGCTGCCGCGGGCACCGACAGTGGTGTTACGCAGCGTCTGCACCAGTTCCAGGCGGCTGCAGGCCCAGCAGCTTTCGTCGGGCCGGGCCACGATCTTCGCGTAGATGCCGCGCACCACGCGCCCATTCGCCGCGGCATAGGGATAGGTGCCCTTGTAGGCCTTGGCGAACTCGAAGTGCAGTTTGCAGTCCGCGGCACCGAAGCAGTTGCTGGCGTTGGCGGTGGTGCCGTGCACGCCGCCCACGGTGGTCATGGTGCCGTTGCTGATACCGGTGTCGACGCCGGCCGAGTGCTCGAATTGCGAGTCGGTCAGCCGCTGCATGCGCTGAACGGACAAGGGCGTGGGCCGGGGCTGGGTCATCGCGCTGGCAGGAGAAAGCACGGCGGAGGCGATGTGGTCGGCCTCGCGTTCATGCGCGTCGTCGGACGGCCCGATGGTCAGGCGCTGCACCGAGGTGGCGTGGCGCTGCTGCAAAGTGTGGGTGAGTTCATGCGCCAGGGTGCGTTGGCCGCCGGGTGTGTGGGGCGCGTATTCGCCAGCACCGAACACGATGTGCTGGCCCACGGTGAACGCGCGCGCCTGCACCGCGCGGGCCGAAGCCTCGGCCTCGGCGCCGCTGTGGATCCGCACGCCGCTGAAGTCGGCGCCGAAGCGCGGCTCCATCTGCGCGCGCACTGCCGGGTGCAGCGGCTCGCCCGCCCTGTCCAGCACCGGTGCCGCGGCGGAAAGGCTGGAGGCATGGCCGGCGTGGTCGGCATGCGAGGCATGCTGCGCGTGCGGCCTGGCGCTCTCGCAGCGTGCGCAAGTGCCGCCGCAACTGCAGGCGGGCTTCCTGAGGCGTGCATACATCTGTTCCATGGAACGCTCTCCTGGTCTTGCCCCTCAGGGCGGCAACACGATCGCGCGCAACAGCCGCGCGGCCTGGCCGGCGACGGGCCACACCAGCCCGGCCACGCGCGTGGCCCCTTTGTGCGGTTTCAGGCCCCAATACATCACGACGGTAGCGTCGTGGGGTGCGACAAACTCGTCCGGCGCCTCGGGGTCGGGCACCAGGTCGGCGCCGGCCAGGATGAGGGCATGCCCGGGCCGGCGGCTGTCCAACCAGGGTGGCCAGCCCACGCGCGTCAAGGCAGCGTCCGCGTCGTCTCCGGCCTGCAGCGCAAGGTGCAGGGCACGCAACAGAGCGTGGTCGTCGGTCATGGCGTGGGCGGCGCGGAGCGCTTCATCATAGCGACTGGTTCTTTTTTTGGAGACTACGCGCTGCGACGCCGGCTGCAATCCACAAATGGAGATAGTCTCATCATCCTCGATGAGGCTGATGTGCGTACCCCAAGCGTTCAGACTGCTGGGTGGCTGGCTGCAGGGGGCTGTGCACCCCCCGACCAGGGTGGTCACATCGCGACCCGCCGGCTATCTACTCCAACGCACTTCTCATCGTTCGGAAGTCTCCCGCTCGGCTTGGTGAAATGGCGCACGCAAGGCGCGTGGCGGGACCGTCCGGACGTCAAGCCCTGGAATCCACGCCATGCCGACGTACCACAATCCCCTCAACCAGGGCTCGACTTTCGCCGAGCTGTACCGCTCCGCGTTCAAGGGCTTCGCGACGCGCGAGGCCCTGGTCGGCGGCGGCGTGCGCATGAGCTATCGGGAACTCGAACAGGCCTGCCACCGCATGGTGCGTTGGTTCCAGGCGATGGGCCTGCAGCGGCAAGACGGCATCGCGGTGCTCGCGACCAACCGGCCCGAGTCGGTGGCGACCATCATCGCGGCGCATCTGATGGGCCTGACCTACACGCCGCTGCATCCCATGGGCTCGCAAGAAGACCAGGCCTTCATCCTGGTCGATGCGAACGTGAAGGCGCTGGTGGTCGATGTGCCGCGGCATGCCGATCGCGGTCTGGCGCTGGCGCAGCGCGAGATCGTGCCGCACGTGCTCACGTTGGGGCCGGCCGGTTTCGGCACCGACCTGCTGGCCGCGTCCTCCGGACTCGACGGCAGCGACATCGAACTGGACGTGCGGCCGGACGACATTCTCAAGATCGCCTACAGCGGCGGCACCACCGGCAAGTCGAAGGGCATCATGCATCACCAGCGCACGGTGGTGACGTCGGCCCTGCAGCAACTCGCTTCATGGGAGTGGCCCGAGGAGGTGCGCTTCCTGGCGGCCACGCCGGTCTCGCACGCCGCGGGCGCGATGATCCTCACGACCTTCCTGCAGGGCGGCACCGTGCACCTGCTCGACCGCTTCACGCCCGGTGGCTTCCTGCAGATGGTCGCGGCCGAGCGCATCACGACGACCTTCCTGGTGCCCACGCAGATCTACGGGCTGCTCGATTCGCCCGAACTGGATCTGCACGACTTCACGAGCCTGCGCCTGGTGCTCTACGGTGCCGCACCGATGGCACCGGCACGGCTGCGGCAGGCGCTGAGGCGTATCGGCCCGGTGTTCGGGCAGGTGTACGGCCAGGCCGAGGCGCCCATGACCATCAGCTACCTGCGTCGTGACGAGCACGATCTTGAACGCCCGCATCTCATGGGCAGTTGCGGCCGAAGCCTGCCGGGTAATCAGGTGCGCCTGCTCGATGCCGACCAGCGCGAGGTGCCCGTCGGAGAGATCGGCGAACTGTGCGTGCGGGGTCCGCTGGTGATGTCGGGCTACCTCAACCGCCCCGAGGAAACCGCCAAGGCTTTCGCCGGCGATTGGCTGCATACCGGCGACATGGCGCGCCGTGACGCCGATGGCTACCTGTACCTGGTCGACCGTGCCAAGGACATGATCATCACGGGCGGCTTCAACGTGTATTCGAGCGAGGTGGAGAACTGCCTCGCCCAGCACCCGGCCGTGGCGCTGTCGGCCGTGATCGGCGTGCCGCACGAGAAGTGGGGCGAGGCGGTGATGGCCGTGGTGGTGAAGAAAGACGGTGCGCGCGTAGAGGTCGATGACCTGATTGCTTTCGTCACCGAGCGCAAAGGCGTGGTGCAGGCGCCGAAGGCCGTGGAGTTCGTCGAAGCCTTGCCGCTCACTGCGTTGGACAAGGTCGACAAGAAGACTCTTCGCGCCCGGTACTGGGCCGGGCGGGAGAGGCAGGTCAGTTAGGGCCTGTCAACGCGGGCCCTAATCCACCTTGGCCCCGGACACCTGCACCAGCTTCTGGATGATGGGGCCGCTCGCTTCGAGGTTCTTGCGGAATTCGGCGGAACTGTTGCCCATGGCGACAAGCCCGTAGGTCTGGAATCGCGCCTTCATCGCCGTCGACTGCACCGCGGCACGCGCCTCTTTCTCGAGCCTTGCGAGGACCGGCGCCGGGGTCTTTGCAGGCGCGGTCAGCATTACACCGCCAAGTGGCCTGAACGCCTCGTCCGGGAAGCCGGCTTCCGACATCGTCGGCACCTTCGGCATTTCCGACAGGCGGTTGTCGCCGATGATGGCAAGGGGGCGCAGGCTGCCGCTGGCGATGTGCGGCGCCATGGAGCCCAGCGTGCCGATGCCCACGGGGATCTGGCCGCCGATCATGTCCTGGATCATCGGCGCCTCACCCTTGTAGGCGACGTGGGTCATGTCGAGGTGGCGGGACTCGCCGAGGTAGGCCATCAGCAGGTGGCTCGACGAGCCGACGCCGAAGGACCCGTAGTTCACCTTGCCCTTTTGCGACTGCGCCCAGGCGACGAACTCCTTCATGTTGCGCGCGGGCACTTCCTTGCCGACTGCGAGCACCAGACTGGCCGAGCAGATCTCGGTAATGAGGGCGAAGTCACGCTTCACGTCGTAGGGCACCTTCGCGAACATGTACTGCGCGTAGTAGATCGGCGTGGCGTGCGACAGGAAGAGCGTGTAGCCGTCGGGTTGGGCGCGTGCCACGATCGAGCCGCCGAGCATGCCGGAGGCGCCCGGCTTGTTGTCCACGATGACGGGTTGCTTCAGGTTCCTACCCATTTCCTCGGCCAATACGCGGGCCAGCACGTCGGTCGCGCCGCCTGGAGGCGCGGGCACGACGAGGGTGATGGCCTTTGTCGGGTAGTCCTGCGAGAAGGCAAGGGCGCTGCAGGCGATGGCGGCGATGCCGATGAGAGCTTTCACGGTGCGCATTTTTGTCTCCGGTTTTGTTGACTTGCTTTGGCCTACGCGCATGCGCGCGCCACATGGGCGCCGGGCTTCGGCTGGAACAGTTCGTCGACCAGATGAGCCCGGCGCGAGCGCGTCGTGGCCTGGTTGACGTACCCCTTGTCGGCGATCTCGTTGGCGTCCATCGAGGGCGGCTCCGCCATCAGCATCAGCCGCTCGACGCGCAGGCTGGCGCTGCCCGCGTCCTTGCGCAGGCGTTCGCTCAGGGCGTCGACAAGGGCCGGGTGGGACACCATTTCGGCAGCGCCCAGACCTGCAAGCTCGGGCACGAGCTTCTGGCAGGCGGCCACGTTGGGCCACGCCAGCGCCGCGATGTAGTTCTGGTCATGTCCGCAGATCACGGCATCGGTGATCAGTGGCGCGCAGCGTTCGATCAGCCCGAGCCGGATCGAGCCCGTGCGCACCCAGGTACCGTTGACGAGCTTGAAGTCCTCCGCCACGCGGCCGTCGAAGCGCATGCCCTTCGCAGGGTCCGTCATGTCGACGAGGCGCACGGCGTCGCCCAGCTTGAAGAAGCCCTCTTCGTCGAACGCCGCCGCCGTGAGGTCGGGCCGCGCGACGTAGCCGGTGAAGTTGTGGGCGCCGCGCACGCGGATCTCGTAGCGGTCGCCGTCCAGCGGCACCAGCTTGAGCTCGGTGCCGGGCGCGGGTGCGCCGATGTTGGCGAGGTCGTCGCTGACCCAAGTTCTGTAGGTGCCGACGCCGGTGGTCTCGGTCGATGCCAGGCCGGTGCCGAACACGATGCGCTCGCCCACCGTGCGCTCGGCCACGCGCTGGATGCGTTCGTTGACGTCCTTGGGCAGGCTCGCGCCGCCATAGCCGAAGTTGATGACGCGTGCGAACACGCTGCGCGCGAGTTGCGGGTCGCGCTCCAGCTCGGCGGCGAGCATGGCCCATGCGGCCGGCACGCTCGTCAGTAGCGTCGGCGACACCTCGCGTAGGTTGCGGACGGTGCGCTCGAACATCCCCGGCAGCGGCTTGCCGTCGTCGATGTAGTGTGTGGCGCCGAGCAGCACCGAGCGGCCGATGTTGAGCACGCCGCCCAGTGCGTGGTGCCAGGGCAGCCAATCGAGAAAGATCGGCGGCTCTTCCTGCTCGCCCAGGCTCGCGAACATGTTGGAGAGGTTGGCCGCGCAGGCTTGCAGGTTGCTGTAGCTGATCGGCACGCCCTTGGGCACGCCGGTCGAGCCGGAAGTGAAGAGGATCTTGGCGACGTCCTCCGACCGGATCGTCGCGTGCGCCGCAGCGACCTTGTCGCGTCGTTGTTCCGTGAGTTCGATGGAAGACAGCGATGCCCACGCGTGCTGGCCCGCCGTGGCGCCATGCACCGCAATGACTGGCGCGTTGGGGCAACCCAATGCCGTGATCGCGCGTTCGAAGGTGGCCGCGTCCTGCACGAACAGGGCCGCAGGCGGCACCAGTTCGCAAACGCCCTTGAGCCGCGCGAAGTCGCGGCTCAGCAGCGAATAGGCCGGCGACACCGGCGCAATCGGAACGCCCACGTATTCGGCTGCCATGTGCAGCACGAGTTGTTCGAGCGAGTTGGGCGACAGGATGACGAGCGGGCGGCCCTGGCCGAGGCCAAGTTCGAGCAACGCGGCGCCCACGGCCTGCACCTGCTGCCACATCTGCGCCCAGGTGATGCGCTTCCATGCGCCTTGCGCGTCGCGCTCGTTGAAAGCCGGCGCGTGGCCCCGCCGTTCGGCCCACTGGGGGATGAAGCCGGCAAAGCCGGTGCGGCCCGTGCTCTTGGGAACGATCGGCGAACGCAGGATCAGCGTACCGTCCGCACGCTGTTCGCAGATGGCCTTGCGGATCTCGTAGGGCACCGGCCGGTAGCGTGCCGGGGGTGGCGCGATGGCTTCGGTGGCGAGGGTGGTCATGCGGCTTGTCTCCAGAATTCTTTTAGATCGACTTGCGTCAGCAGGCGCGATGCCCGCCGACGCCCCCACGCAGCGCGCAGTTACTGCGGCGAGCCGGCCACGGCCACGACCTGGCCGGTGATGTAGTTCGACTCGGGCAGGCAGAACAGGTACACCGCGCCAGCTGCCTCTTCCGGCGTGCCGCCACGGCCCAGCGGATTGCGCAGCGCGTGCGACTTGAGCAGCTCGGGGTTCAGGCCCACGCGGATGTCCTTGCCTTCGATGTTGATCGTGGCGCCGGCCTTGGCGTCGGCGCTCGTCATGCGGGTGTGGATGAGGCCGAAGGCCACGGCGTTGACGTTGACCTTGAAGCGGCCCCATTCGCGGCTCAGTGCGCGCGTCATGCCGATCACGCCGGCCTTGGCGGACGAATAGTTCATCTGGCCGGCGTTGCCGTTGAGCGCCGATGTCGACGAGACGTTGACGATCTTGCGGAAGTTCTCGATGCCCTTTTCCTGATCGGCCAGGGCTTGCGCCTTGATGACCGGATAGGCAGCACGCAGGATGCGGAAGGGTGCGGTCAGGTGGCAGTCCAGGATGCCGTACCACTGCTCGTCCGTCATGCGCTGGATCACGTCGTCCCACGTGAAGCCGGCGTTGTTCACGATGATGTCGATGCCCTTGTAGTTGTCGATCGCCGTCTTGACGAAGCGCTCGGCGAAGTCCGGTGCGCTGACGTTGCCCGGACAGGCCACGGCCTCGGCGCCGCTCTTCTTCAGCAGCTCGACCGTCTCATGCGCCGGATCGGCGTCGAGGTCGTTGATGACGATGCGTGCGCCCTGGCTGGCCAGCTTCATCGCGATGGCCTGGCCGATGCCGCGGCCCGAACCGGTGACCAGTGCCACCTTGCCGTCGAGTGTTCCCATGTCTTGTTCCTAAGTTGATTGATTGAAGATGGATTCGGCTCTGTGCGGGGAACACCGCGGAACCGGCTTCGCCGGGCCGCTGGTGTTGCCCCCGGCGAGGGGGTGGGCGGCTACACGAAGTGAGCCAACCTGGGGGTGAGTGCGATGACCGCGTCACCAACGATCTTGGTTTCGCCGTATTGATTGCGGGTTTCGATTTCGAGCTTCACGCGCTGTTCGCCGTCAGCTTCGAATTTCTCGACCACCTTGCCGCTGCAGGTGATCCTGTGGCCCAGGTGCGTGATGCCGGTGAAGCGCACGCCGAAGCCGCGCAACTGGCGCTGGTCGACCCACTGCGTGAGCAGGCGGCCGAGATAGGCCATCGACAACATGCCGTGCGCGAACACGTCGACCATGCCGGCCTTGCGGGCGTAGTCGGTGTCGATGTGGATCTGGTTGTGGTCGCCCGATGCGCCGGCGAACAGGGCCAGCGTGGTGCGATTGATCGCCGGGAGTTCCAGCACCGGCAAGGTGTCGCCGACGTTGACGGCCGCGAATGTGGGTTGGCTCATGGTGTGTGCTCCTGCCTTCATGCGTTCTTGTGGACCAGCACGCTGCGCAAGTCGGCCACGTGTTCGCCGCGCTGGTTGGTGACGCGCGACTCGCGCACCACGAAGCTCAGGGCGCCGCCCTTCTTGTCGTAGATGTCGGCAATGTGCGTCTCGAACTGCAGCGTGTCGCCCGCGTAAGCCATGCGGTGGTAATTGAAGGTCTCCTCGCCGTGCAGGATGCGCGAGGTGATGATCCCCAGTTCGTCGCGCCATGCGTTCGACGGGATCTGGAACTCCAGCGAGAACAGGAAGGTCGGCGGCAGCGGCAGGCCGGGGTGGCCCGCGTCGCGAGCGGCGGACTCGTCGATGTAGATCGGATTCGTCTCGCCGATGGCCTTGGCGAAGAAGCGCAGTTGGCCCGCTTCGGCCGTCGCCTTGTAGACCGGCAGCTTCATGCCGATGTGCTTCTTGTCGATCATGCGGACACCTTCTTGTAGATCGTCACGACGCCTGCGCCACCGAGGCCCAGGTTGTGTTGCAGCGCGACCTTCGCGTTGTCGACCTGCCGCTGGTCTGCTGTGCCGCGCAACTGGTGCGTGAGCTCGTAGCACTGGGCGAGGCCCGTGGCGCCGAGCGGGTGGCCCTTGGAGAGCAGGCCGCCCGACGGGTTGGTGACCCAGCGGCCGCCGTAGGTGTTGTCGCCATCGTTGACCAGCTTCTCGGCTTCGCCTTCGCCGCACAGGCCCAGGCCTTCGTAGGTCAGCAGTTCGTTCTGCGCGAAGCAGTCGTGCAGTTCGATCACGTCGATGTCTTCGGGGCCCACGCCGGCTTGGGCATAGGCTTGTTGCACTGCCAGGCGGGTCATGTCGAAGCCGACGACGCGGATCATGTCCTTGGCGTCGTAGGTACTGGGCAGGTCGGTCGTGAGCGACTGGCCGGCGATGACGACGTCCATACGCAGGCCGCGCTTGCGCGCGAATTCCTCGGAGACCACGATCGCCGCGGCGCCACCGCAGGTCGGCGGGCAGGCCATGAGGCGGGTGATCACGCCGTCCCACAGCATGGGCGAAGCCATCACGTCCTCGGTCGACACGACGTTGCGGAACACGGCGAGCGGGTTGTTCGCGGCGTGGCGGCTGGCCTTGGCGCGGATCTTCGCGAAGGTCTCCAGCTTGGTGCCGTACTTCTGCATGTGCGCGCGGCCGGCGCCGGCGAACTGGCGGATGGCCGATGGAATCTCGGGACGGCCGACCAGTTCATCGACCACCTTCTGGGCGCGTTCGAGCGCTGGCGCGCGGTCATCCCAGCGGGACTTCAGCGCACCCGGGTTCATCTGCTCGAAGCCGAAGGCGAGCGCGCAGTCGACCGCGCCGCTCTGCACCGCCTGGCGTGCGAGAAACAGCGCCGACGAGCCGGTGGCGCAGTTGTTGTTGACGTTGAGCACCGGGATGCCGGTCATGCCGACGCGGTACATCGCCTTCTGGCCGCAGGTGGAGTCCCCGTACACGTAGCCGGCATAGGCCTGCTGTACGTCGCTGAAGTCCAGGCCGGCATCGGCCAGCGCCGCGCGGATGGCCTGCTCGCCCATCACGTCATAGGGCTCGCTGGTGCCCGGCTTCTTGAACTGGATCATGCCGACGCCGGCGACGAAAACCTTGTTTGTCATGTGTTGTCCTTGGGATGGGGGTGTGGTGAATCAGAGCTTTCGAGCTATCAGCTCGCGCATCACTTCGCTGGTGCCGCCGTAGATGCGCGTCACGCGGGAGTCGACGAAATCGCGGGCAATCGGGTACTCCAGCATGTAGCCGTAACCGCCGTGCAACTGCACCATCTCGTCGAGTGCCTTGCCCAGCGTCTCCGTGGCGAAGAGCTTGGCAATGGCCGCCTCTTCGAGCGTGAGGCGGCGACGCATGTGCTCGGCGATGTAGTAGTCGATCATGGTGCGCACCGCCACCGCCTGGGCCTTGATATCGGCGAGCTTGAACTTGGTGTTCTGGAAGTCCCACACGGTCTGATCGAAGGCCCTGCGGTCCTTGACGTAGTCGAGCGTGTTCTCGAGCGAGCGCTCCAGGCGTGCGGCAGCCGCGATGGCGATCGTGAAGCGTTCCTGCGGCAATTCACCCATCAGGTAGCTGAAGCCCTTGCCTTCTTCGCCGAGGCGATTGGCGACCGGCACGCGCACGTTGTCGAAGAAGAGTTCGGCCGTGTCCTGCGCGTACTGGCCCACCTTGTCGAGCTTGCGACCGCGGCGGAAGCCTGCGCGTGTGGCCTCGACCGCAATCAGGCTGATGCCCTTGGCACCGGCCGCGGGATCGGTCTTGCAGACCACGATGATCAGGTCGGCGATCAGGCCGTTGCTGATGAAGGTCTTGCTGCCGTTGATGACATATTCATCGCCTTCGCGGACAGCGGTGGTGCGCACGGCCTTCAGGTCGCTGCCGGTGCCGGGCTCGGTCATCGCGATGGCCAGGATGATTTCACCGGATGCGGCGCCGGGCAGCCATTTCTGCTTTTGCTCTTCGGTGCCGGCACGCAGGATGTACGGGGCGATGATGTCCGAGTGCATGCCGAAGGCCGGACCGCTGACGCCCGAGCGTGCGAACTCCTCGCCGAACACCGCCGCGTGGCCGAAGTCGCCGCCGCCACCGCCGTATTCCTCCGGCAGCGATGCGCACAGCAAGCCTTCGCGGCCGGCCTTCAGCCAAGTCTCGCGATCGACCTTGCCGGCGGCATCCCAGGCCTTCTGGCGCGGCAGGCATTCGCGCTCGATGAAGCGGCGCACCGTCTCGCGGTACATCTCATGGTCGTCTCGGAAGACGTTGCGGGTCACTTGCATGAATTTGTCTCCACCAGGGTCTCTGTTCTCAGGCTCTGAAGTTAATCCTCGGGGGGCGGGTGGCCCCCACTCCGGATGGGGGGCGGATCAATCCGCGTTGCGGTCCCAGTCGAAGACGGCCGGTTCACCGCGCAGGAAGGCTTCGATGGCGGCGTCGTGATAGGGCGCCGTCGAGACCACGCCCTGGGCGTTGCACTCCAGTTCCGCCAGGGTGGCGTAGGGTGTCTCGAAGCTCTTGTTCATCAGGTTCTTGGTCAGTCCCATGGCCTCGCGCGGGCCGGCGATGAAGCGGCGGGCGAAGCGCATCGCGTCGGGCAACAGCGCATCGGGTTCGTGCAGGGTGTGGATAAAGCCCAGTTGCTTGCCCTCGGTGGCGCTCACGCGGCGCGCGGTGAGCGCCAGTTCCTTGGCCATCGGCAAGCCGACTGCGCGCGGCAGGAAGTAAAAGGCGCCCAGGTCTGGGATCAGCCCGATCTTGGTGAAAGACATGCAGAAGACGGCGCGCGTGGATGCCAGGATGAAGTCCGCGGCCAGCGCAACCGAGAAGCCCGCGCCGACGGCCGGGCCATCCACCGCGGCGATGACGGGCACTTCGAGCGAATGCAGGCGCCGGATCCAGCCATGGCCGTCCTGCACGCGGCGCCGCAGGGCATCGGCGGTGCGGAAGTCCGGATCGGTGCTGGTCAAGCGGCCCTTGAGGTCACCGCCGGCGCAGAAACTTCCGCCGGAGCCGGTGAGCACCAGGGCGCGCACGCGGCGATCGTTCTCGACCTGGGTGAGCATGTCCTTGTAGTCGGCGCGCAAGTCCATCGACAGCGCGTTGCGTGCGGCGGCGCGCTGGTGCGTGAACAAGGCCACGCCGTCTTCTTCGATCGAGAGCTGCGACTCGCGCAGCGGGATGATTTCGCTCGGCATGGGACCCTTGTTGCATCGGTGTGCGCCATGATCCGGCGCACCTTCCGCAAAGGACCCACCCGTGCCGGGTGGTGGCGCGCTTCAGGCCGGCGCGGCGACGCCTGACGGGCCTTCGACGTCCCAGCCCAGGTCGCGCACTCGCGCGACGGCCTCGTCGCGGCCGGAGACGCGCAGCTTGCCGTAGATGCGGCTGAGATACCACTTCACCGTTTCGGGCGAGAGGCCGAGCGCGCGCGCGATCTTCTTGTTGGGCATGGCTTGTGCCAGCAGGCGCAGCATCTCGACCTCGCGGTCGCTGAAGTCCTCGAGTTCGACGGCCGCTGCATTGCGCGCGGCCGAACTGGCTTCGGCTTCGTTGGCCGGCATGTCTGGCCGGGCGCGAATGGCTTGGAGGCGCTCGATGTAGAAGGCCAGCACCGGGTCGAGCGACTCGGTCTGGGCGAGTTCGCCCATCATCGTGCGGGCCGACGGGTCCGCGTCGAGCAGGCTGCGCTGCAATCCCAGGCGGTGTCCGCGCCGCAAGGCATCGAGCAGCTTCTGCCGTGCCGGACCATAGCGCCCCAGCCGCGCATCGACGGCTGCGCTCTTGACCAGAAGGTGCGCGACGTTGCGCTGCCGGCCACGCTCCTCGCATTGCGCGATGAGCGTGGCGAGTTGTGTGGCAGCGGACTCGTAGTCGCCGAGCGTCGTGGCCAGGCGAATGCGGGCGCGTTGCGCCACTTCGCCGATCTCGTCGGGGACACCCGACGGTGCCGAAGCGTGGCGAGCCTCGACGGCGTTGAGCTTTGCAAGCGCGGCTTCCGCGGCTGTCAGCTCGCCGAGCAGCAGCCGGTAGTGCACTTCGTCGCCCAGCCCATGTGCGAGCAGGCGGTCGAGCTTGTTCCTGGTGGCGTAGTCCTGCAGCCGTTCGAGGTGGGCGAAAGCCGCGACCGGGTTGCCGGCCTGCCAGTTGGCCGCGGAGAGCACCCGGTAGACGCGCAGCACGGCGTCGGGCATGGCCATCCGCTCCAGCATGCCGACCTTGTCCTCGAGCAGGGCGCGCGCCTGGCGTGCGTCGTTGAGTTCGTAGAGGACGTCGGTCAGCAGGCTGAGCGCGAGGTACCAGGCGTCGGCGCAGGCCTTGCCGCCTTGCTCGGCCTCGGCGGCCACGGCGCGGAAGATGCGCTCGGCCTGCGTCATCTTGCCTTCGAGCGCGTAGCTGAGGCCCACGAGGCAGCGGCCTTGCAGGCTGCCCGCCGCCGTCGAGACGAGGGGAACGCCGTCGACCAGCAGCGTCGGCGCGTCCAGCAGAAGGCGCCGCGCCTTCTCGTATTCGCCTTGCTGCGTGTAGAGCCACGACAGGATGTTGTTGCGCGCACCGACGGCCAGCGCCTCGGCATCCGTCGGCACGTCGAGCAGTTGCGGCAGGATCGACAGGGCGGCGCCGGTGTCGTCGCGCTGCACGGCCAACGCGGCGCGCAGGGTCGAGACGTGAAAGCGCAGCGCCGCTGCATCGGCGGGCAGGTCGCGCGCAAGGCCGTCGAGCGTCTTTGCGCAGGCGTTCAGGTCCCGCTCGAAGAACTGCGCGCGCGCCAGCCACAGGCGCATCGTGAAGCTCTCTTCGATCTGCTGCGACGGCACCTGGCGCAGCAGCGCGAAAAGTTCGCGCCGTTCGCCCCGCACGATGAGCGATCGCGCGCATTGGTCGATCAGCGCGGCGGCCTGGGCTGGCTGCCCAGCCTGCACGGCATGGCGAACCGCGTCCTCGAACAGGCCCTTGTCCCGGAACCAGGCAAAGGCGCGCGCGTGCACAGCCTGCCGGGTCGACTCGTCCAGCGCGGCAAAACGGGCCAGGAGCGCCTCGCGCAACAGCGGGTGCAGGCGATACCAGGTCTCCGGTGACTGGTTTTCGACAGAAAAGACGAAGAAGTTGTCGCTTTCCAGCCTTGCGAGCAGCGCTGCGGCTGCGGCGACCTCGTTCGGCGCATTCACCAATGCGGCGCAGAGCGGGGCGCAAAAGCGGTTGCACGGGGCGACGCGCACCAGCATGTCGAGTCCGGCGGGCGCGAGCAGCGACAACACCTCCTGCTCGAAATACTGCGTCAAGGCGACAGCGTCGCGCGCCGGCAAGCGCGCAAAGGGTTCGCCCAGGGCCGCGCGGCCGGATTCGAGTTGCTTCTTCTTCCAATCGAGCGTGAAGAGGCGCAGGCCCGCGACCCACCCGTCGCTGAGGTCGTGGAGGGTCTTGATGGTGCGCGCGTCGATCTCGTCGCCGAGCTGTGCCTTCAGGAACTGCGCGCTTTCGGCCGGCGTCAGGCGCAGGTCGCGCTGGTCCAGTTCCAGCGTCTGAGACTGGCTGCGCAGGCGGTCGAGCGAGAGCCGCACGTTGCCGCGCGAAGCCAGCACCAGGTGCAGGTTGGGCGGGGCGTAGTCCAGCAGCCACTGGAGTGCGTCCTGGATGCCGGGGTGGCTCAGATGGTGGACATCGTCGAGCACCAGCACCAGGTCGCGCGGGTGTGCCGCAATGCCCCGCACCAGCGAGATCGCGAGGCGCTCGATCCCGTCGGGGTCCGACGCGATGCTGTCGCTGCGAGACTGGCCGGCTTCGCGCACCAGCGCCGGGTCCACGCGGGCCACGCTGGCCAGCAGGCCGTCGAGGAAGCGGGCGGGCTCGTTGTCAGCGGCCGTCGACGTGAACCATGCGACATCGGCGCCCAGCGGGACGAGTGCCTGGCGCCATGCCGCGATCAAGGTCGACTTGCCCGAGCCGGAAGGGCCCGTGACCGTGATGCAGCGCAGCCGCCGTGCCTCCAGCAATCGCGCCAACAAGCGGTCCCGCGCCACGACACCCACGCCTGAGCGCTGCGCCGCCATGGCGGCGCCCGAGGCGGCTGATGGCGCTGCGTCTGGCTGCGCGCGCGGCGACGTGGACGGGGCGGGGCGGGGTGGCATGGGGGGCGGTTGGCGGCGCAAGAGCCGGCGCAGCGGGGCATTGTGCAGCAGCATACGCAGCGGTGCACCCCTGCCGGGCCACCCTACCCGATAGGGGTGGGTGTGTCGGGGGTCGCAGGCTGATCTACTTGTCTTATCGAATGGGCAGGCCCCGCCACCTGTGCGCCGGGCGCCGCCTTCCTGAAACGAACTGGAGACTTCTATGGGTGTTTTGTCGGGCATTCGCGTCCTGGAATTCGAGGCGATCGGTCCCGGTCCGTTCGGCACCATGCTGCTCGCCGACATGGGCGCCGACGTGATCCGCATCGACCGTCCCGTGGCGCATTCGGACCTGGGTCCGCCCAAGACCGGCGGCCCCCGTATCGACATCACCGGGCGCGGTCGCCGCTCGGTCACGCTCGACCTGAAGCAGCCCGAAGCCGTGGCCACCGCGCTGGAACTGATCGAACGCGCCGACGTGCTCATCGAGGGCTTCCGCCCCGGCGCCATGGAGCGGCTGGGCCTCGGCCCGGACGTGGCACTTGCCCGCAACCCGCGACTCGTCTACGGGCGCATGACCGGATGGGGCCAGACCGGCCCGATGGCGGAACGCGCGGGCCATGACCTGAACTACGTCGCGCTGTCGGGCGTGCTTTCCGGCATCGGCCCGGTGGGAGGCAAGCCGACGGTGCCCCTCAACCTCGTGGGCGACTACGGCGGCGGCGGCATGCTGCTGGCGATGGGCGTGCTCGCGGCACTGCTCAACGTGCAGCGCGGCGGCGCAGGCCAGGTAGTCGACGCGGCCATGATCGAAGGCGCGGCCCAGCTCGGTGCGGTCTTCTGGGGAATGATCGCCTCGGGCAGCTGGAAGGAACAGCGCGGCAGCAACTGGCTCGACGGCGGTGCGCCCTGGTATGACACCTATCGAACCAGCGACGGCGAATACATGACGGTCGGCGCGGTCGAAGGCCGCTTCTTCACCGATCTGGTCGCCAAGCTGGGGCTGGCGGATGCCGGCCTTTCCTCGCAGCATGACCGCAAGGGCTGGCCGCAGATGCGCGCCGCCTTCGAGATGGTGTTCGCAAGCCGCACGCGCGCCCAGTGGTGCGAGGTGTTCGACGGCAGCGATGCCTGCGTGGCACCGGTGCTTGGCTTCAGCGAAGCGCCCAGCCATGCACAGCACCGCGCCCGCGGCAGCTTCATCGAAGTGGGTGGTGTGATCCAGCCCGGCCCGGCGCCGCGCTTTTCCGCCACGCCCTCGGCGCTGCCCAAGCGCGCGCCGGAACGCGGCGAGCACGGTGGCGCGGCCTTGCGCGACTGGGGCTTCGACAACGACGCCATCGCCCGCCTGCAGCAGCAGGGCCTGGGTGTGCGTCCCGACCCAACAGCAATCTGACGGAGAAAGAAAAGTGAAGGTATTGGTAGCAGTCAAGCGCGTCCTCGACGCGAACGTGAAAGCGCAAGTGAAGGCCGACGGCACGGGCGTGGACATCGCCAACGTGAAGATGAGCATGAACCCCTTCGACGAGATCGCGGTCGAAGAAGCCGTGCGCCTGAAAGAGAAGGGCGTCGCCACGGAAATCGTCGCCGTCTCTTGCGGTGACGCGAAGTGCCAGGAAACCCTGCGCACGGCGATGGCCATCGGTGCCGATCGCGGCATCCTGGTCGAGACTTCCGAGGAATTGCAGCCGCTCGCCGTCGCCAAGCTGCTGAAGGCGCTGGTCGATCAGGAGAAGCCCGACCTGATCGTGCTGGGCAAGCAGGCCATCGACGACGACTGCAACCAGACCGGCCAGATGCTGGCCGCGCTGCTGGACGTGCCGCAAGCCACCTTTGCATCGAAGGTCGAGATTGCAGACGGCTACGCCACCGTGACACGCGAAGTCGACGGCGGCCTGGAGACCGTCAAGGTCAAGCTGCCCGCGGTGATCACCACCGACCTGCGCCTGAACGAGCCGCGCTACGTGACCCTGCCCAACATCATGAAGGCCAAGAAGAAGCCGCTGGCGACGATGACACCCGCGGACCTCGGCGTCGACGTCGCGCCGCGCCTGAAGACCCTGAAGGTGGCCGAGCCGCCCAAGCGCGGTGCCGGCATCAAGGTGCCCGACGTGGCGACCTTGATCAACAAACTGAAGAACGAAGCCAAGGTGATCTGATCATGACCGTACTTGTCATTGCTGAACACGACCACGGCGCCCTGAAGAGCGCCACCCTCAATACCGTGACCGCTGCCGTGGCTTGCGGCGGTGATGTCCATGTGCTGGTGGCCGGGCACAACGCCGGCGGCGCCGCACAAGCCGCTGCGCAAGTCGCTGGCGTCGCCAAGGTGCTGCATGCCGACGGCGCGCAGTTTGCAGAGCAACTCGTGGAGAACATGGCGGCGCAGGTGCTGGCCATGGCCGTGGCCGGTGGCTACACGCACCTGGTATTCCCGGCCACCGCGCACGGCAAGAACGTTGCGCCGCGCGTCGCTGCGAAGCTCGATGTGGCCCAGGTGTCCGAAGTCTCGCGCGTCGTGTCGCCCGACACCTTCGAGCGTCCGATCTACGCCGGCAATGCGGTTGCCACCGTGCACTGCGTCGATGCCGTGAAGGTGCTCACCGTGCGCACCACCGGCTTCGATGCAGCGGCAGCCAGCGGTGGCAGCGCCGTCGTCGAGTCTGTCGCGCCCGTTGCCGACACGGGCGCTTCCATCCTCGTGTCCCGCGAGGTGACGAAGAACGATCGGCCCGAACTCACCGCGGCGAAGATCGTGGTCTCGGGCGGCCGTGCACTCGGCTCAAGCGAGAAGTTCAACGAAGTGCTCACGCCGCTGGCCGACAAGCTCGGCGCCGCACTGGGTGCGAGCCGCGCCGCAGTGGACGCAGGCTACGCGCCGAACGATCTGCAAGTCGGCCAGACCGGCAAGGTCGTCGCGCCTTCGCTCTACATCGCGGCCGGCATCAGCGGTGCGATCCAGCACCTGGCCGGCATGAAGGATTCGAAGGTCATCGTTGCGATCAACAAGGATCCGGAAGCGCCGATCTTCAGCGTGGCGGACTACGGCCTCGAAGCGGACCTGTTCGCTGCGGTGCCGGAACTCGCTGGCGCACTCTGATCCGGAGAACCGGCCATGGCACTTCTTCGGCAATGCCTTCTCGAAGTACGCGCCGCGGCTGCGGCGCGCGCATCGCAATCAGGGCGCGGGGGCGCTGGACGCGCAGTCATTCGTGCCGAGCCGAAAGTCCCTCATGGGGAACGCGACGCTCATCGCTGCCTTCCGCGAGGTAATTTTCACGTAGACAAGTACCTGCCGTCGGCCTAGACTGCCTCCACCTGTCACATTGAACGCATTCATCGTGTCCATGCACTTGTCGATTTCGAGCTTTCGCACCTTCGTTGCCTTTGAGCAGCGCGGTCGAATCATGTTGGGCAGTTAGCCCGCTCACTTCGCCAGACGCCCCCTCAAAGGCAACGAGTTCGACTCGTTGCCTTTTTGCATTTTTGGACCTGAATCATGTTCAATCTCAATTCTCTGACGTGCTTGTTCCAGCCGCCGCGGGTGAACCCAGGCCAGGCTGGCAGCCCATCGTTGTGGCCTGTCGTTTTCGTCTGCTGCGCTTGTGTTGCCGGCTGCGACCTCACGCCAAGCGTCCTCTTCGTGGCGGATGGAAGCCCGGTTCGTCTATTGCAACTGACCGATGCCCAGGGCGAGTGCCCCGCGCCGGGTCGGGTTTGTTTCCTGGCGACTTGGGATGGACAGACAGCCCGTGGCTGCTGGATGCTCAAGGAGGCCAACGTCCGCGTCGTCCTTTCAGATGGAGAGCGAACCGTGCCGGTTGGCGATTTCCGCCCCACTGCATACGCCGAGTATCGACACGCATCTTTGAACTAGCCATTGCAGGACGCTGCGGCAGAATCCGGCCACACAAGCCGTCGCTCGACGCCTGAGTGCGTCCAGCGACGCTGCTGCGCTTCACAGAAGGACGACCATGCAGAAAAAGACGACATCACGCCGCGAATTCGTCTCCGGCAGCCTGGCGGTCGCACTGGGAGCGCTGGCGCCGCTCACCTCGAATCTCGCTGCCGAAACCTCCGACCACTGGGTTGTCGGCCCAAAGGGAGAGGATGGCATTGACAAGGCGTCTCTTCAGAAGATCCTGGACGATGCTCGCTCCGTGAGCGCTCTGAAAAGTGTTCTCGTCGTCAAGAATGGTTCTCTCGTCGGGGAACAATACTACGGAGGCGCTTCGGCTTCCGATCTGCAGAGCGTCAATTCGGTCACGAAGAGCGTTGCCTCGATGCTTGTCGGTAGCGCGATCCAGCAAGGAAAGATCAAGAGCGTCTCGGAGACCGTCGACAGTCTCCTGCCGGCGGCAGCAGCGAAGGCGCCCGGCGCGGCTTCACATTCGATCACGCTCGAACAAATCCTCACCGACACCTCGGGTCTGGTCTATGACTATCGAACCCAGATGCGCGCCTTGGAGGCCGCAGACGATCCCGTCGCCTTCGCACTGGGACTTCCAGTCGATGCGCAGAAGGCCGGAAAGTGGGTCTACAACGACGCCGCAATTTCCTTGCTTTCTCCCATCCTTGTTCATGCGCAAGGAATGCCTGTCGAGCAACTTGCGCAGCGCGACCTTCTCGGCCCATTGGGCATCGATCGCGTCGAGGGCGCCCGCGACAAGGCAGGGAACTTCATGAGCTACAGAGGCCTTCGGTTGCGCGCCCGAGACCTGGCCAAGATCGCCTGGACGATGGCCAACGACGGTCGATGGGGTGATAAACAGGTCGTGCCGGCGGAATGGGTCAAGAACAGCACGAGCTTTCATGTGCCGACCTCATGGAGCGCAGCGCCCATGCAAAAGACCGGCTATGGCTACCTGTGGTTCACGGGGAGTCTGAGTGGCCACCCAGTGGCTTGGGGCTGGGGTTACGGGGCGCAGTTTGCGCTGATCGTTCCTTCGCTTCGACTCGCGGTGACGACTACGGCGACCAACCCCGGCCCTTCTGACGTGGCTGCGCAGAACAATGCCGTGATGACTGTCGTAGGGCGGATCGTCGCGCTTGCCGGATGACTGCTTTGTAGTCTGGGCCGTCTCAGTCGTCGTGGTCGTCCCAATCCCGACGCTCGTGATGCCGATGGCGATAGCCGCCCCTGTATTCCGGTTCGTAGTAGGCCGGCGGGGGTCCGTAGTACACAGGCGCAGGACGGTAATACGCCGGTGGCGGCGGACGGTAGTACACGCGAGAGGGCGGTTCGTAGTAGACCGGCGGAGGTGCGGCGTAGACGGGTGCCGGTGCTTCGTAATACAGCGGCGCGCCGATGCCGATGGACCAATTGACCTCGGCGTTGGCCGAAGCAGCAGCCAAGAGGGAGCCGGCGACCAAGGCAGCCGTTGCAGCCCATTTGAATGCAGAACGATTGAGGCTCACAGTTGCTCTTCCAAGAGGTGGCGAGATGCCGTTCTTGCAGTCAACGCCTCACATGGGCGGGAGGTGCACCTGTTTGACGCTCTGTAACACCTCCAGTGTCCAGAGGCTATCGTCCGCGACCTGATCACCACTCCGGACGGAGCTACCTACTTCGCGGCCGTCACCGGGACCAAAGGCGGAAGCTTCCAGGTGCCGTTCATCGCCGCCTCGCTAGGCCCGTAGATGCGGCCGACCGCGCTGTATTTGCCGTCCGGCGCCGGCAGCCAGTTCGATTCCTTGTCCGGGCCTGGGGATGTGTGACCCACATACAGCGTGAGTCCGCCGTCGGCGTCGCGCTTCAGGCCGGGCGTCCGATCGCCGATCGAATAGCGCTTCAGCGGGTTGGCGTAGAGGAAACGGTCCGGCAGCGTGTAGAGCGTCATGGACCAGAAGAACTTGGCCGGTGGCAACTGGCCCGCCGCGAAGTGAATCGTCGACAGCTTGCTGCCGTCGCCGACATAGCCGCCATACCAGGCCTCCACCAGCGAGTTCCCGTACAGGCCCTTCTGGGCCGCGATCGCACGGGTCATGTAGTCGTTTTTCAGGTCGGCGCGGGTGCCGAACAGCCCGTTCGACGACAGCGTGACCTTGGCCTTCTCGGCGAGTGCCGCCTGCGCGTCCTTGACGCCTTCGTCGATCGCGGCGAGCGTTGCCGGCGGCAGCTTCGAGGCATCGAAAGCTCGGCCCGGGCCGATGCCGATGGTCGAGAAGTGCTTCATCAGATCCACCTCGCTCGCATCCGGCGGCTGGGTGAACTGCAGGAGGAAGTTGAGGTAGCCGATGAAGTCGTGCGAATGCGCCTTGGCTGCATCGTAGGGAGGGAACGACACCGGGGCCGCGGCCGGTGGCGGCGCGGTCTTCATGAAGCTGCTGAGCGGCATCAGCTTCATGCCGGCCTGCACCGCCTTCACCGCTTCGACATCGGACGGGCCGTCGAGCGCCGTGCGCGTCAACGTCATGACGATGTCGGTCTCTGACCGGAACACCTGCTTGATGCCGGGCGGCGTGCTTCCCTTCCAGCCCGGTCCCACGATCAGGAAGTCGCCCGCATCGTTGCCCGTCGCGCGCGAGCCGACATAGGCGAAGTTGTAGGTGAAGAGATCAACCCACTGCTGCACGTAGTAGCGATTGTTCGAAACGGCGGGAACGGACACCACCCAGGGCTCGGCACGCAGGTCGAGCCACGCCCACGAGTACGGCGTGTCGTTGTTGGGCGTGACGACATCATGGTTTTCGGGCGTGTACAGCTCGGCGTAATGACGGAACTTGCCGAAGCCGCCTACGTACTCGCGCGCCTTCGGATCGGCGAGCTGCTTGTACATGGTGTTGTAGTTCTCGAGCATCGCGTAGGCGTAGATGTACGCGTCCTTCGCGGTGGCGCGGACCTCCGCCGCCGGCGGCGATGCCTGCGCAGCCGCAGGATCGATGGCGCACAGCGGCGCACAGAATGCGATGGCCAGAGCGAGCCTGGATTTGAAGATCATGATGTTTTTCCTTCGATCAGGGTGAGGCCTGCTCCACCACCGGCGATTTCCATTGGCCGCTCAACAGCTCGGCCTTGGGCAGGTAGTAGCGCATCGTGAGCATGAACGGCCCCTTGGGCGCCGGCAGCCAGTTGGCTTCCTTGTCCTTGCCGGGCGATTCGTTCTGGATGTAGATCGTGAGTCCGCCATCGGCATCGGTCTTCAGGCCGGGCAGCATGGGGGAGTTGATCAGGTAGCGGTTCAGGTCGTTCTTCACCAGAAGTTGGTCCGGCAATCCGTACATCGTGAGCGACCAGAAGGCATTGACCGGCGGCAGCTGGCCCTTGGCGAAGCGCAGCGTATAGCGGCTCTTGCTGCCGTCCAGAGGCTGCCCGTTGGCGTCCTTCTCGTAGATCGGATAGAGCGCCTCCTCCCTCGAATTCGCCCCGATGCCCACCTGCGCGCCGACGGCGCGATTGAGGTAGTCGTTCTTCAGGTAGGCGCGGGTTCCGAACAGCGTGTCGATCTTGCCGCCGAGCGCCGCGCGGCGCGCATCGATGTCCTTCTGGCCGTCGGCCATGCCCTGTTGCATGGCGACCTTGATGTCGTCGGGGAGCGAAGCCATGTCAATGTGCTTGCCGGGCTCGACGCCGATCTTCGCGAAGCGCGCGCGCAGCGCCTTCTCGCTCGGGTGCGTCGGCGCGAACTGCAGCGCGAAGTTCAGCACATTGAAGAACTCCAGCGAGGTCCGCTGCTCCGCCGGGCTGAGCGGCTTGATCCAGTCCGGTTCGGGCGGCGCCGGCGGTGCCGGCTCGCCGAGAAAGGCGGAAAGCGGCTGCACCTTGTAGCCGGCCTGGATCTTCTTGACGTTGTCGAGGTCGGCGGCATCGAAGAGCTGCGTGCGCCCGATGACGTTGATCATCTCCGTCTCGGACCGGATGACCTTCGTGATGCCCTTGGGCACGGTTCCCTTCCAGCGCGGCCCCGCGATGAGGAAGTGGCCGCCGCCGTTGCCGGTCGTGCGTGTGCCTAGGTAGTCGAAGTTGTAGGTGTACAGGTCCATCATCTGGAACACGTAGTACCGATTCTTCTCGATCGCCGGGAGCGTCAGGACGATCGGCTCGGCGCGCAAGTCCAGGCCGAGGAAGGTGTAGGGCGTGTCGGAATTCGGCGTCACGAACGCCTTGTCCTCGGGCGTGAACACGCGAGCGATGTTCAACACCGAGTTGAACGGACCCTTGTACTCAGGATTGCCCTTGGCGATCGAAAACGCGTACATCGTGCGGTAGCTGTCCTCCATCGGGAAGCCATAGATATAAGCGTCCTTGGCAATGGCGCGCGCCTCGGCGGGCGTCGGCAGGGTGGCAGTGGCCGCCGAAACGGTCTGGACGAAGAGCGAGCCCGCGAAGGCCGTGAGAACGGCCTGCCACGTGTGTCGTCTGTTCATGGGTGACTTTCCAACAGGATGAAGGGAATGCGCACGGCGCCGGTTGGGGCGGGTGGCTACATCGGAAACTGCAGATTGAGCCCCAGGAACACCTGGAACTGAGGTTGGCCGTCGCCTTGGTGGGCAACGGTCCACTGCGGCTCGGCGAAGATGTTGTAAGTGGTCTTGCCCATCTTCCAGATCTTGCCCGCGCCGATACCCAGCGGGATCGCGTAGTCGCCGTTGCGAAGGTTGAAGTTCCAGGTCGCACTGCTGCGGAGGTACCAGCCCTCGGGGAGGTTGTAGATGACAAAAGGCTGTGCCGTGAAGTTGTCCTGCGGCGCCCGGTCGCTGTCCCCGGCGAAAGACTTCTGCCAGGTCACCAGCCCGCCCAGCAAGCCCCATTTCTGGGGTGCCATGACGACGCCGGCAAAACCGGCCTGCCATTTGCCGGTGCCCGTCTGGTCGCGACTCGCGGTAGGAACGGTCAACTGCGGGCCGAAGCCCAGTTCGACGCCGCCCTCCTTGAACAGGAACAAGTCGAACAGGTTCAGGTCGCCGACGCCGTTGTAGCGGCCCCCATCCGCAGCGATGTTCGGCGTTGTCACCAACGGCAGCGTGGCGCGCAGGATTTGCGGCATCCCGAACAGCTTGTGCGGCAGCGTCCCGCGCAGCAAGGCCGCATTGCTGTCCCCGTCGTCCATCCCGTAGGCCCGGCCGACGTACTGGTTCTGCAGATTGGCGCCGATCGTCGGTGTGAGCGGATTGTTGGCGGCATTCATGTCGTCGGCCGAAGGCTGCTGTGCCCATGCCGCCATGGACAGCCACGCAACCGTCAGGCAGAGCCCCCGCAGAATCGTGATCCTCATTTCACGCTCACTTTCTTTCAGGTTTCGCGTGTCCTGGCCGGCGCCCCTGCAGCGCCATGGACCGCAGGAACACGGATTCAGGTTGGATCTTGTGCGTTGCGGACCGCGCTGCACATTGGCACATCGGGCAAGCGCGCCTGCACTTTCGGGCAATCGATCGGGCTTGGGCCCGGAGGAGTCGAGCTAGGATCCCGCATGGAACTCTCTCACAGGGCTTTGGAGCGGCGATCGCTGGGCGTCGGAATACTTGTCGCCGCAGGCGTGGGCTTCGCCCCCTCGTGGTCCATCGCATCGGGTCGTTTTCCCGCGCGCCCCATCAAGCTGGTCGTGCCTTTTGCAGCGGGCGGGGCGCCTGACCTGTTTGCACGCAGACAGGCACCGGAACTGGGGCGCGTGCTCGATGGGCAGGTCGTGATCGAGAACCAGGCGGGCGCGGGCGGCAGCATCGCCGCCGAACGCGTGGCCCGTGCCGCGCCAGACGGCTACACGCTGCTGTTCGGAACGAGTTCGCAGTTGATCAGCAGATTCCTGATGCCGAAAACGGCCCCCGACCCGCTCGGCAGCTTCGCCCCGATATCCCTGAGCTGGCGCAGCCCTTCGCTCCTCGTGGTCGCGGCGGGGTCGCCGATCACCGGTGTCGACGAACTGGTCGCCGCCGCGCGATCACGGCCCGGGCAGATGAATTTCGGGTCGGGCGGCATCGGAACTGCCGCTCACCTGGCGGGAGCGACTTTCTCGAAAATCTTCGGATTGGCGGTGCTCCATGTCCCCTATCGCGGCGCGGTGGAACTTCTGCCCGCGCTTGTCGAAGATCAAGTGCAGTTTGCGTTCCCGGTGGCGGCTGCGGTGCTGCCGGCGGTGCAGCAAGGGAGGTTGCGCGCGCTTGCGGTGGTCGGTGCAAAGCGTCTTGCGGTTCTGCCGAACGTGCCGGCGCTGGCCGAATTCCATCCCTCCGAGCTTCTCCAGCAGGAAGCCTGGGGTGGTCTGTGGGCCCCCAGGGAAACGCCGCCCGACATCATCGCCACGCTCTTCCGGGCGCACGAAGCGGCGAATGGTTCTTCGCTGGTGCGAGCCTTCTATGAAGCCAACGCGGTGGAGCCTGCCCTGTCGATCTCGCCCACCCAGTTTCGCAAGTTCATGGGCGCGGAAATGGTCAAGTGGCGCCGGATCGTGGCGCTGGCCGGCGTCAGCGCAAGCTGACCTCGGTCGCCATCGTTCCCATGGGCCGCCTCTCATCATGCAGCGTGGCCATGATGTCGATGAGCCGCCGCGCCAGAGGTGTGGGTGGCGCATCCGAGCGCGTCAGGGCCGCTGTCTGCCGATGCCAGCGCAGCGCCTGGACTGGAATGGTCCTCAACCCCGCCGGATAGAGGCGGCGGCACACGGCTTCGCCCGCCAGCGACAGGAGATCGGATTGCAGCACCAGCGGCAGCAATCCGTCGTGGGTCGGCGTGAACTCCACGCGGGCAAAGGGCAGCGGAAGTTCATGAGCCATGAAGACCGCATCCAGCCAATCGCGAGAAAAGACCCCCCGAGGCGGAAGCACCCACGCGTGCTTCTTCAAGTCGAGCAACGTCGGGCGTTGCTTTTGCATCAACGGGTGGTCCTGGCGCGCCACGATCGAAAGGGTCTCGTCGCCAATGGGATGGAGTTCCATTTGCGGCGGCACGGGGTTCGGAACCCCGCTGACCATGAGGTCGATCTCTCCCTGTCGCAGGGCTGACAGCAGGTCGTCCGACAGCCCTACGCGGACTTTGAAGCGCACCTCCGGCAATTGCCGCGTCAGCTCTGCGCAGGCACTCACGAAGAGATGCTCGACCAGGGCGGGAGTGAGCCCGATACGCACGAGTTCCATGGTGCCGGCGCGCAGATCGTTGGCTTCGCGCAGCGCGGCGTTGAGGTCGCCGTGCAGGCGCTTCGCGCGCTCGAGAAAGGCGCGGCCGTTCTCGGTGAGGCGCGCTCCGCGGGCCGAACGCTCGACCAGGTTCAGTCCGAGCTCGACTTCGAGGCGGCGCAAGCCCTTCGTGACCGCCGGCTGCGAAACGCTCGCGAGTTCCGCGGCTTGACGCAGGCTGCCGGTCTCGGCGATGCGCAAGAAGTACTCGAGATCCTGCAGAAGCATTCAGACCCTCGGAAGTGATGACCAGGGAAGGATAGCAACAGGCCCTGCCGGTCGGTTATCACGCCGGTTATCGCGTTTGCGAACAGGGGCCGGTCGTTCCTAGAGTGCGCCATCGATCCACATGGAATCCGTTCAAGATGGGCGCCTCGAACGCCAAGACACGACTTGCTACAGCCGACGCACGTCTGCTGCCCAACTGGCGGCCAGGCGCGGCCAGGCTGGCGATCCTGGAGTTTGTCGAACGCGTGTGCGACCCGCGAAGTCCTGAGTTCGTGCCCGTTTCACAGCGGATCGCGGTATTCGAGAACGACGGAACCTTGTTTCCCGAAAGTCCGTTTCCGGTACAAGTCCTGTTCGCGCTCGATCACATCGAACGACTGGCCCGCCAAACGGTCAGCCTACGGGAAACGCAGCCGTACAAGGCTTTTCTCCACCAGGATCTGAAGACCATTGCGAACTTTTCGAGGTGGCAATCCCTCGTTTCGACACTGGCGCTGGAGGCAGGGTCCGACGCTGAAGAGCTTTCGTCGGCGGTTTCCGCCTGGTTCGAAGAACGCATTCACCCCTTTCTCGGGCGCCCGTATCACCGGTGCGCGTATGTCGCACAACTGGAACTGATCGCGCTTCTGCGCCGGAAGCGCTTCAAGACCTTCATCGTGACCGCCGGGGGCGCCGACTTTCTGCGCTGCATCAGCGGACGCCTGTACGGAATCGAGCCCGACCGGGTGATCGGTTCAGCGCTCAAGGCGGAGGTCGCCGAAGTGGCGCAAAGGCTTGCGGTTCTACAGCGGGTCGAGATCGGCAACTTCAACGATCGGGAAAGCAAGGTGGTCAACATCAGGGCGCGCATCGGCCAACGGCCGATCTTCGCTTTCGGCGGTTCCGATGGCGATCTCTCCATGCTCCGCTACACGCGTGAAGGCCGTGGCGCGCGATTGGCGCTGCTGCTGCGCCATGACGATCCACATCGCGAATCGACCCACGGAGAGGCGCTCGGTCGCCTCCCGCCAGCAGCCCTCTTCGACGAGGCCAGGTCGCTCGGACTCCACGTGGTGAGCATCCGCGAGGACTGGGGCACCGTGTTCGGCGGCGCGGCGGATACATCGCAATCAAACCAGAAGGAACAGTCATGAGAATGCAATTCGCGAACTCGAGTGCCGATGCGCATTGGACTTCCGGACAAGAACTCGCTCCGCCAGCGCTGCTGCTGACGCGACCGACGGTCCATCTCGTCGATCCTGATCCAGGGTTTCGCACGGAGTTGGAACTCGTGCTTCGGTCGGCAAGCTATTGGGTCAGGAGCTACGGCTGCGCCGCTGAATTCCTCCACAGCGAGCCCCAGACGATGCCCGGCTGCGTGCTGCTCGATCTCCGGCTGCCCGACTCCACGGGACTTGAGCTCCAGCAGGAGATGGCGCAGCGCGGGATCCTCCTTCCCGTCATTTTCCTGACGGATCACGGTGACCTGCAGGTCTGCGTTCAGGCGGTGCGAGCGGGCGCTCTTGATTTTCTTGCCAAGCCGGCATCGAGCGGTGCGCTGCTCAGCGCCATCGACAAGGCCGTGAAATGCGAGGCGGACCTTCGAGCGGAACGAACGCTGCGCCACGATGCATCGGTTCGATGGGGCACTCTGACGCGCCGGGAGCGCGAGGTGATGGAATGGGTGCTGCGCGGCATGCTCAACAAGGTCATCGCAAACGAGACCGGCATGGCGGAGCGAACCGTCAAGGCCCATCGAGCGCATGCCATGGAAAAGATGCAGTGCCGATCATTGGTCGAACTCGTGCGCACGGTAGACAGCCTGGATCGCCACTGCGCTTGCCCGGTCGCGCAAATCGCTTCCGGGGGCACCTCCAAGCGGCTGGCTCCCGCCGCTTATGCGATTCCTCGCTCGCGCCCTTCCCAATAGGGCTTGCGCAGTTCGTTCTTGAGGATCTTGCCCGCCGCGGAAAGCGGCAGCGGATCCTTGCGGAAGTTGTACGAGCGCGGACGCTTGTAGCCCGCGATGAGTTCGGCGCAGTGGGCGTTGAGCGCTTCCTCGTCGATATCGACGCCGTCTCGCAGGCGCAATTCCGCATGCACGGCCTCGCCCCACTGCGCGTGGGGGATGCCGATCACCGCGCACTCCAGCACGGCAGGATGGCGCGAGAGGGCGTTCTCCACCTCGGCGGAATACACGTTCTCGCCGCCCGAAACGATCATGTCCTTCTTGCGGTCGACGATGAAGATGAAGCCGTCTTCGTCCATGTAGGCCGCGTCGCCGCTGCGCAGCCAGCCGTCCTCGATGGCGGCGCGCGTCTGCTCCGGCTTGTTCCAGTAGCCCAGCATCACGGTCGGACCGCGCGCGGCGATCTCGCCGACGGTGCCGCGCGGCACTTCGTTCATGTTGTCGTCGACGATGCGGATCTCCGTGGCCGGGCTGGAGCGGCCCGCAGCGCGCAGCAGGCGCGCATTCGGCCCTTCGAGCGCGTGGAATTCGGGACGCAGCACCACCACGCCGCCGGCCATCTCGGTCTGGCCGTAGCCCTGGTAGAGCTGGACGTTCGGCAGGCTCTTCATCAAGCGTTGCAGCAGCGCTTCGGAGATGGGGGCGGCGCCGTAGATCATCTTGCGCAGCGAACTGACGTCCGTCGGCACGGCCTGCAGATAGCGGTCGATGAAGTCGATCATCGTCGGCACCATCAGCGTCATGTTCACCTTCTCCGTCGCGATCAGGTTGCAGATGAGCGCGGGATCGAATCGCGGCGCAATCACCTGTGTTGCGCCTGCCGCCGTGTAGCTCAGCATCGAGCTCATCGCGGCCAGGTGGAACATGGGCGCCACATGCAGGAACACCGTGTCCTGCTCGTAGGGGCATTCGAGCGCGAAGCTCATCGTGGCCATCGTCAGGTTGTCGTGCGACAGCATCACGCCCTTCGGAAAACCGGTGGTGCCGCCGGTGTACATGATGCAGGCCATATCGTGGCCCTGTCCCGCGCGGTCGGCCAGGGGCGCGTTGTCGGCAATGAGGGCCTCGTACGAGACGAGGCCGGCCTGTGCGTCATCGCCCATGTAGATCGTGCTGCGCGCATCGACGCCGGGCAGCTTGCGCGCCATCTCGACGAAGTCCTGGTCGACCATGAAGAGCGTCGGCGTGCAGTCCTGCAGCGCGTAGGCATGCTCGGCCTGCGCCCAGCGTGTGTTGGCCGGCACCACCACGCAGCCTGCCCACAGGACGGCGAAGACGGATTCGATGTAGCGGTCGCTGTTCGAGGCGAGGACCATCACGCGCTCGCCGGGCGCGACACCCATGGCCGCGATACCGCCTGCGAGGCGTGCGACTCGGTTGGCCGTCTCGGACCAGGTGCGGCGCCGTTCGCCGAACACCGTGGCGGTGCGGCGCGGGAAGATTTGCGCTGTGCGGCGCAGCGTTTGTGTGAGTTGCATGGTTTGTCTCCGTTGTTGTTTGGGAAAAATCGCGGTCAGCCGCCCAGCGCGTCGGCCACGCCGTAGACCTCGAAGCGCGCCTGCACCTCGGCCACGTGATGGCAGAGGATGGCCAGGTCGTAGGTGTTGCCGTCGCGGTCCTTCACGTGCTCGCGCAGCACGGCCTCGGCGCGAAAGCCGAGTTCTTCGAACACGGCGATGGCCGAGCGCTGGTCGACCGTCATCTGCACGTAGAGCTTTTCCAGGCCCAGGCCGAGCGCCAGCGCAAAGCATTCCTGGATGAGGAGGCGGCCGAGGCCGCGTCCGCGCCAGTCGGGCGACACCATCACCCGCAGTTCGGCCACGTGCCGCGACCAGGAGCGCGGGTCGGTGACGACCGCGGTGCAGCCGACCAGCTCACTGTTCGAGCGGGCCGCCAGGCTGGTGATGTTGCCTTCGCCCAGCGCGTCGAGCCATGCGGTGACGACCTTGGGGTGGCTCAGGTCGCGGCGCACGAAGAGCAGGTCGTGTGTCGGCAGCTTCTGCACGAAGCGGGCGATCTCGGGGCCGTCCGAAACCTCGAGCAACTCGACCTCGACGGTCGCGTTGCCGATCAGGTGCTTGCGCGGATAGGCGCGGGGTGTGGTGACATCGTTCATTCGGATCTCCTTCCAAGCCATTGATCGAGTGCCGGCCACATGCGCTTGACCGCATTGGGGCCTGCCACCAGGCTGACGTGTCCGCCGGGCAGCGTGATTTGTTCCTTGTCCAGCGAGCCCGCCTGCGCCACCAGCGGCGCAGCGCAGTCAGGGGGCACCAGGTGGTCGTATTGCGCGGTCACGTGCAGCAGCGGCACGGTGATGTTGTGGATGTCGACGGTGCGGCCGCCGACGCGCAGGGTGTTGTTGCAGAGGCGGTTCTTCCAGACCAGGTCCTTGACCGTCTGGCGCAGGTATTCGCCCGCGAGCGGCAGCGTTTCCGCACCGAAGCGGTCCATCATGCGGTAGCCCTTGACGTACTGGTCGTTCCACATGTTGTCCCACAGGCGCACCTGGGCGGCGATGCGGCCGGCCGGGCGTTGCGCCTCGAAGGCGCCCATCACCACGTGCGAGGGCACATTGCCGAGCGTGTCGACGAGCCGATCCACATCGAAGTGGCGCTGGTCGGCCATCGACTGGAAGAGGGGCATCTTCTTCCAGTCGATCGGCGTGGTGAAGCACACCAGGTTCTTCAGCGGGCCGTCGTTATGCAGCGCGGCATAGATGGTCGAGAGCACACCGCCCATGCAGTAGCCGACCAGCGTGACGTCCTGTTCGCCCGAGTACGCCTGCACGCGCCGGATGCAATCCGGGATGAAGTCGAGTGTGTAGTCCTCGAACTTGAGGCGCTTCTCGTCGGAGGTCGGCGCATGCCAGTCCATCACGTAGACGTCGTATCCGCGCTGTAGGAGGAACTCGATCAGGCTCTGGCCGGGCGCCAGGTCGAAGATGTAGCTCTTGTTGGTGGTCGCCATGACCATCAACAGCGGCACGCGATACACCTCGGCGCTTTGCGGGTGGTAGTGATACAGGCCCAGCGTGCCGCGGCGGTGCAGCAGGGTGCGGGGCGTGGTACCGACGGCAGGAGCGGGCGAGCCAAGGTATTCGAGGCCCTTGAAGCTGCGCTGAATGGCCCGGTCGACTTCCGATGTCAGGCGTTGCGTCAGGGAGACGCCGTCAGGCTTGGCAAGTGCGTTCATGGCTCATCCCTTGCGCTTCGGCATGCGCGCGACAACGGCACCGGCATCGGCTGCCACGGGAGGCGAGCTGCCCGGCTCCGATTCGGCAGGGGCGCTCAGTGCGCGCTTGGTGCGGGCAGGCCGGTGCACCGGCGTGGGCGGCGGCAGCAGCATGTCGAGCTTGTCCTCGACGCGGCGCAGGCCGGCGGCGATCGCCTCCACCTCGCTGCGGCTCGGCAAGCCCAGGCGCTCGTACACGCGGGCCATGTTCTTGTCGAACACATGGTGCGAGCCGAGCGATGCGCGGAGCACGAGCGCCAGCGCCTGCGAGAACTGCTCCGACTCCATGTTGCGCGTGGTGAAGCTGTTGACGCCGCCTTCGAGGCGGTCGATGGTCTCGCGCCACATCGAGAGTGGGTCGAGGATCTGCTTGGGATTCATGTCGGACTTTCGTAGGGAGACCGCTTCCGTGTGTCACGACCGTGCTCGGCGTGCGCCCCTGCGGAAGGCGGTGAGGATTCATGGGGCTTTCGCTGTGCGCATTGCAGACTGGTCGCATGAGGCCAGGTCTGGCGTGCTTCGAGCGCATTGGCTTGCGCCGCCGCGCTTCGGCGCAGGAACGCGCCGGGCACGAGGCGCGAATCGAGCAGCCTGCGCGCCGTCTCGTCGGTGGCGGCCGAGAGCCGGCCGAACAGCGCCAGCCAGACGCGCTCCGCGGTGGCCCAGCCGGTCAGCGAGGTCATCAACAGTTCGGCGACGGGCCGGATAGGCCAGGCCAGGGCCTCGACCCTGTCGGCGACCTCGATGGTGCGGTCCGGCACGGCGTCGCCGTTGAAGGCCTTGTTCAGTGCCGCGGCGATGCGATGCAGCGCATCTCGCCCTGCGTCGATCACCGCGTCGAAATTGAGGAAGCCGTGGATCTGCCCAGCGTAGTGCAGCAGGTCCACCGGCACGTTGGCAGCGCGAAGGCGGGCTGCGTAGTCCAGGCCGTCGTCGCGGATGGGATCGAAGCCGGCGCTGATGACCATCGCGGGCGCGAGGCCCTTCAGGTCGGCCTGGCGGCGCGGCGAAAGCCAGGGGTCGTCCGCATCGGGAATCTCGCCGATGTGCGCCATGACGCCGCGCAACAAGCGCTCGCTGATCAGGTAGCCGTTCGCGTTCTCTTCGAGCGAAGGAAACTCCGCCACCAGGTCGGTGGCCGGGTAGGCGAGCACCTGCAGGCTCAGCCTGGGGCCGTTGTGGCGCACCGTGTGTTGCGCCACCGCCGCGCAGATGTTGCCGCCTGCCGAATCGCCGCCGATGGCGAGGCGGCTGGTGTCGATGCCCAGGTTGGCACCGAACTGCGCCACCCAATGGAGGGCTTCGAGAAAGTCTTCACGGCCAGCCGTCAGCGGGTGCTCGGGCGCGAGCCGGTAGCGCACGGCAATGACCACGCAATTCGTAGCCAGCGCGATGCTGCGGCAGATCGAATCGCCGGAATCCAGGCCGCCCACGATGAACCCGCCGCCGTGGCACCACAGGAAAGCGGGCCGCAGTTGTTTCGAAGGCCCAGTGGAGAAGATCCGCAGCTCGATCGGGCCGCCGGGGCCGGCGATCGTCCGATGCGTCACCGAAGCCACTTGCGGCCGGCGCCCCAGCGCCAGCGCCATGAGCCGCCACAGCTTGCGCTGCGTGGGCACGGACCGGTTCTCGATGCGGCCCGGCGCCAGGTTGAACCAGCGCAGCAAGGCGCGGACTTCACGGTCCGGCCGTTGCGAGCGCAGGGTCAGCGGCATGCCGCGCGTGGCGAGGCGACTCGATTCGTTGTTCATGGAAGGGGAGGGCTTGGGGAGGGAGGAGGTCTGCATGCACGCAGGATGCGCAGGGCTGCGCGACGCCTCACCCCCCGGTGTGGGGGGCGGGCAAATCCGAGTTCACAGACCTCGTCGGCTCAGGGCTCGATGCGCTTCATCTTCGACGTGTCCATGCGCACCATGCCGAAGGCCATGCCGTAGAGCAGATGCCCTTCGGCATCGACCTTGATCGGCGCGTACATGCCGTTGAACATCGGGTTGGTGCCGGTGCGGATGCTCATCACTGTCTTTCCCGTGTCCAGGTCCATGCCGATGTGATGGCGGTCGCCCCAGCGGCCGGCGAAGTAGCCGTCGATGATGGCCATGTGGCTGCCACCGCTGATCATCGGGACGATCGAGATCGACGACACGTCGTTGCGCGACCATTGCTGGGTCCAGGCGTGCTTGCCGTTGTCCCACTTGAAGCCGGCCGCGCCGACCGGGCCGGGGCGCGTGGCGCCGTTGACCAGGTTGACGTAGTAGGGGGCGCGGCTGAGCATCGGCTCCTCCTTGCTCACGATGTTGTTGACCACGAAAGCCTGGTCGCCGTAGACGGCCACCGATTGCTCCGACTGCACGATGTCCAGGCCGGGGCCCATGTCGACCTCGATCTGGTCGGCGACGCGCGGCGACTGCGTGCCGGGCTTCTGCTTCCAGCCTGCTGGAATGCCGTCGCGCCAGAACGACACCAGGCGCATCTTCTTCGCGCCGTCTGTGATGACGACCAGCTTGTCGTCCTTGGGACCGAAGCCCATCAGCGTCGGCGTCGAGCCGGTGCCGTCGCCGATCTTCGGCGGGGGCATCTGGATGCCGCGGTCGTATTTCGCGGCCCAGGCGCCGCTGGCCTCGTCGTCGTGGATCTTGCCGTTGGCATCGACCACCAGCCGGTACATGGTGGTGTTGGAGGCCACGTACACGGCGCCGCCCTGGGCCTCCGGCCCGGTGGCGAAGCTGTTCATGAACGACTCGTCGGCGCCAGCGGTGGTGTAGGTGTCGATGATCTCGAGCGTGTCGCGGTTGAGCGTGACGACCTTGCCGCCCAGCGTGTTGACGACAAGGTAGCCGTTGAAGGTCATGCCCAGGCCGAAGGACATGTCGCCGGGCAGGTGGGTCTTGGCGCGGGCGCGTTCGTTGTCGAAGAGCGAGACGGGCAGGGTGGTGAAGCGCGCCGGCTTCATGCCGGATGCGGGGTTCTTCGGGTCTTGCTGGTCGATGCGGAACACCTGGCGGCCGTTGCAGCCGATGAAGGCATCGTCACGCGTCAGCACTGCGTACACGGCGCCGTTGGCGACCTGGTCGGACGATGCCGTCGCAATGCGGTTGGGTTGCGACGTCACGTAGTCGAGCAGGCCCTTCTCGTCCTTGGCTTCGATGAACTTCTGGATGGCGGCGGCCTGCGCGCGGCGCTCCTCGGCGGTCACGGGCGCGAAGTTGGGCAGCTTCACCGGAATGTCGGTGCGCGCGATCTCGACCAGCTTGCCGCCTTCGGTCTTCACCTTGCGCAGGCCGAAGCCCGACCACCACCACTGGATCTCCTGGCCGGCGACGGTGTCGCTCATCGAGGGCAGGCCGACCGATTCGTTCGGGATCAACTGCACCGACTCGGGCGTGACTTCAAAAGAGCCGCGCGGCACGGCGATGTCGGTGCTGTCGGAGGCGGCATCGTCCCAGTGCGTCTGGTTGTTGTGCGACTGCGCGAGGTAGGGGTTGTGCGCCTGGCTGAGCGGCGTGGCGGCCTGGGCCGACATGGCGGCGAGTGCCGAGACGGCCAGGGCCGTTGCAAGACGGAGGTGCTGCTTCACTTTGGATTCCTTGTTTCGTGGTGTGAATGGCTGTAGTCGGAACGCCACCCGTCTCCATGCCGTTGTCTCCAGCCGAGCGAAGTGCGCGCAGGGGAATGGTCGGCGCGCACGCCCTGGCAGCCCCCACCCGCCATGGGTAGCGGAGGGTGCAAAAGGACTAGGGCTTTCCCGCCACCCGAACCGGGTGGATGAGCTTCGTCAGGCGATGGCGCTGGACTCGATCCTGGAACTGCTGCGGTACTTGCCAGGCGAGGCGTTGAACCAGCGCTTGCAGGCCCGGTGAAAGATGCTCTGGTCGGAAAAGCCGAGCAGGTAGGTGGTCTGTGCCAGCGAGACGCTGCGCTGACGCAAGTACTGCTGGGCGAGCTCGCGGCGCGTACTGTCCAGCAATTGCTGGAAGGAGGTTCCTTCGTCCTGCAGTCGCCGCTGCAGGGTTCGCTCACTCATGCAGAGCGCAACGGCGACATCTTCGCGCTTGGGTTCGCCTTCGGGCAGCCTGCGCACGATCTCGGCGCGCGCGTCATGGGTGATCTTCATGTCGCCGAGCCGTTCGAGCCCTTCGCCGAGGAGGCGTTCGTGCATCTCGGCCAGCATGGGATTGGATGTCGGCAAGGGGCGCAGGAGGTCGGCGTTGTCGAAGATGACGCCGTAGCCCGCTGCATCGAAGCGAAGCGGGCACTGGAACGCATCGGCATAGGGCCGCATGTCTGCGGGTGCAGGCTGTGCGAGGTCCACCCGTTTCGGATGGATTTCGCGCCCCGAGATCCAGCGGCAGAACGCGATGAAGGTCATGAGATCGAATTCGTACCGCTGAGGCGGCACGGGCTGTTCGCCACCGTAGAGCTCGAAGCCGAGCCGGCACTCGTTGCCGGCCGGCTCGATCCTGACCTCGCCCGCCTCCGTCACGATGCGCAGGTAGCGCGCCAGCCGTTCGAGCCCGGCGCGCAGATTGGCGCAGGACATCATCGCGTAGCCCATGACCTCGAAGCTGGCGAGCTGGGCCATGCGCGGCGCCGTCAGCGCGATGGCCGGATTGCCGGAACGCAGCGCAGCCAGGCGCCACAGGCCGCTGACTTTCTCGGTATGAATGCGCGCATCCACTCGGGTGAGGCCGGCCATGTCCATGTCCAGCTCCTTGAACATCGCGTGCACGTCGAGTCCCTCCGATTCGAGCATGTCGACGATGCCGCCGACCCACGCCGCCGAAGTCGTGCGATTCCCGTGATGCCGCATGTCGATGTCTCCACGTTCCGCGTGCTGTATGCCGCAAAGCCAAAAAACTGGCCGCCATTGTCACTGACGGCATTGGCATGGATTTCTACGATACAGCCACACGAGACGAGAGGCACTGCGACGAACACCGATGAAGCCCGCAGCCCCATGTGCTCTCCCGGCCCGCGCATTCGTTCGACCATCCACGCAAAGGACAGCGTTTCATGAGATCCCAGCCCTGGCTCGCCAGCTACCTCGACTACGGCATTCCAGCCGACGTCGACTTCCACGCCCACCGCTCCGTGACGGCCATGCTCGAAGACGCGATGACGCGATTCGCCGGCAAGCCAGCCTTCCGCGCCTTCGGCCAGACCCTGACCTATGCCGACGTGGACCGCCAATCGGCTGCCTTCGCGGCATCGCTCCAGCACGAACTCGGCATCCGCAAGGGCGACCGCGTCGCGGTCATGATGCCCAACCTGCTGGCCTTTCCGATCGCCTTCCTGGGCATCGTGCGCGCCGGGGCGGTGCAGGTCAACGTGAACCCTCTCTACACGGCCCGCGAGCTCGAGCACCAGCTCAACGACTCGGGCAGCGAGGTCATCGTGGTCTTCGATGGCGCCACGCCCACCCTGGCCGAGATCCTGCCCCGGACGCGCATCCGATCGGTGATCACGGTCTCGCGCGGGGACGGCGGCAATGTCGCTCTCCCCGGACCCGCGGTGGACCCACGGATCGGCGAGAGCATCGCCTTCCCGGAGCTGCTTCGGCGGGGATCGACGCTGCAGCGCCGGCCGGTGGCGCTCGACGCGGCCGACCCGCTGTTCCTGCAATACACCGGCGGGACCACCGGCGTCTCGAAGGGTGCCTGCCTGTCGCACGGCAACCTGGTCGCCAACACGCAGCAGTTCAAGGCCTTCATGCCGGACGCGACCCGCGAAGGCGCCGAGGTCGTCGTGACCGCGATTCCGCTCTATCACATCTTCGCGCTCATGGTGAACTTCATCACCTACTTCTCGGTGGGCGCCGAGAACTGGCTCGTCGACAACCCGCGTGACATGAATGCCTTCATCGACGTGCTCAAGGAGGCGCGGCCCACCGTATTCATGGGCGTGAACACGCTCTATGCCGGACTGACGATGAGCCCCCGCCTCGGCGAAGTCGACTTCTCCAGGATGCGGCTGGCGGGCGGCGGCGGGGCGGCGGTTCTGGATGCCACCTCCGCGAAATGGAAGGGCATCACGGGCAGCTTCATCCGCGAGGGCTACGGCCTGTCGGAGACGAGTCCGGTGCTCAGCTTCAACCCGGAGGCGATCCAGCACTTCACGGGCACCACGGGCCTGCCCGTGCCCGGCACGGACATCAAGCTGCTCGACGAGAGCGGCAACGAAGTGCCGATCGGCCAGCCCGGCGAGGTCTGCGCCAAGGGGCCGCAAGTGATGAGCGGCTACTGGAACCAGCCGGAGGCCAATGCCGCCGCCTTCACCGAGGACGGCTACTTCCGCACGGGCGATGTCGGCGAGATCGACGAGCGCGGCTTTCTGCGGATCGTCGACCGCAAGAAGGACATGGTCATCGTCTCGGGCTTCAACGTTTTCCCCAACGAGATCGAGGCCGTGGTCGGAAGCTGCCCCGGTGTCGCCGAATCCGCCTGCATCGGCATCCCGGACGCCAGGACCGGCGAGGCGCTGAAGCTCATCGTCGTCAAGGCGCCAGGCGTCGCGCTGACCGCGGACGAGATTCTTGCGCACTGCCGCTCGAAGCTCACGGCCTACAAGGTGCCCAAGATCGTGAGCTTCACCGAGAGCCTGCCCAAGAGCACGGTCGGCAAGATCCTGCGGCGCGAGCTGCGCGACCTTGCCGCCTCTTGAACCTCCAGGGAGCATCGATCATGACCACGCTTTTGCAGGGCATCGCGACCCGACCCGACGACCTGATCGCCGCCGCAGGCGACATCGCCGGCCGCGCGTTCCGGGCGCCGCTGACTGTGCTCGAACATGAAGCGAACGCCGTGCGCGACCTCGCGCAGGTGATCGCGGGCCGCTCGGATATCGCGCCCGCTCCGGGCGACCGCCGTTTCAGCGGCGAAGGCTGGCAACAGAACCCGTTCCACAAGCGCTACATGCAGGGCTACCTGGCGTTGACGAACGCGGTGGGCGGCTTCATCGACGACCTGGGCCTGGAAGCAAAGAAGGCCCAGCGCGCCAAGATGCTCACGGGCCTCATGACCGAGGCCCTGTCACCGAGCAACGGGCTCCTGACCAACCCCGAGGCGCTGAAGAAAACGGTCGCGACCGGCGGCCGCAACCTCATCGACGGGCTAAAGAACTTCGCTGCCGACATGCGGCACAACGACGGCATGCCCGCGCAGGTCGACAAGAGCGCCTTCGAGGTCGGAGGCAACCTGGCCGTGTCGCCCGGGGCAGTCGTGTTCCGCAACGAGGTGCTCGAGCTGATCCAGTACCGGCCTTCGACCGCCAAGGTCCACGCGAGGCCGCTGATGCTCGTGCCGCCGCAGATCAACAAGTTCTACGCCTTCGACCTCGCGCCCGGCAAGAGCATGATCGAGTTCCTCGTCGCGAGCGGCTTCCAGGTCTTCGCGGTGAGTTGGCGCAACCCGACGCGCGAGCACGCCCACTGGGGCCTGTCGGAGTTCGTGCATGGTCTCGTGGAAGCGCTGGCCGCGGTCAAGGAGATCACCGGCAGCAAGGACGTGAATATCCAGGGCGCCTGCTCGGGCGCAATGACCGTCACTGCGCTGCTGGCGCATCTCGTGGCAAGGAAGGACCGCAGCGTCAAGTCCTTCTCGCAGATGGTCGCGGTGCTGCAGCAGGGCGAGGACTCGCAGCTCGGCCTGTTCGCATCGCCCAGGACGCTGGCCCTGGCCAAGGCCGCGTCAGCCGGCAAGGGCGTGCTCGAGGGCAAGGACATGGGGCGTGTCTTCGCATGGATGCGCCCCAACGACCTGGTGTGGAACTACTGGGTCAACAACTACCTGATGGGTAATGCACCGCCGGCCTTCGACGTGCTCTACTGGAACAACGACACGACCCGGCTGCCGGCCAAGTTTCACGCCGAGATCCTCGATGCGGTCGGCAAGGGCAGCTTCGCCGAGCCCGGCGCGCTGAACGTCGCGGGCACGCCGATCGACATCTCGAAGATCACCGTGGACCGCTATGCCGTCGCAGGGATCACCGACCACATCACGCCCTGGCGCGACTGCTATCGCACGGCGCACATGCCGGGCGGCAAGGTGACCATGGTGGTTTCCTCCAGCGGACACATCCAGAGCCTCATCAATCCCCCGGGAAACGCGAAGGCCAAGTACTTCGTCAACGAGGAAGCGCCGAGCATCCAGCCGGCGAAGCCGCACCAGGGACCTATGTGCACGAAACGAATGGCTGACTCGACCAGGGCCCGAGCCGCCACGAAGCGCGGCGCGTTCCGTTCAAGACTTCGTCACTGCGGCCGCGGGCTGAGGAGAAAACCTAAGCAAGCGTGATCTACTTCACGCCAAAAACCTACTGTGCCGTAGTTTTGTCATGTGGGCTTCTTAGCCTCGCATCGATGAACCACCCGAACTCTCGTCAGCGCCGCCGCCTGCTTCAGGCTGCGGCTGGAACCGCCATGCTGGGCGCCTTTGCAGGTGTGCCAGCAATGGCTGTCGCCCCATCACCCGGACCGCGGGTCACGCAGTTGCTTGATATGTCGCCCGACCAACAGGAGTTGTCGCGCGACTATGCGACCGGCATCCGCCTCGCATTTGCCGAACTCAGGAAGGCCAACCTTCCCGCACCGCAGCTCTACACCGTCGAGACGGACGGTACGCCCCTCGCGGCCCGAAACGCAGTCCAGCTCGTCAAGAACGACCCAGCCCAGGTGGCCTTGCTGGGATCGGTGGGCGAGGGGCTGGCGCTGGCCACCCTGAGTGAGGCCAGCCAAGCCAGGCTGGACATCGCCCACGTCGCGCCCTGGCTTGCCGATTCGCAGTTCGACGGCGATGCGCGCCTGTTCAGCCTCTTCGCTTCGAGGGAAGACCAGATTCGCTATGTGCTCAAGAACCTCGCCAATCTCGGCGTCTCGGAGCTCGGCATGGTGTACCCCAACCCCGCCCACGCCGAAGCCCTTCGAGCGGGCACCGAGGCGATCGGCGAGAGGCTGAAGATCAAGGTTCGCAGCCTGGTCATTCCAGTCGGGCAGGATCCGGCGGTCTTCGCGTCGAAGGTGCGTGCGGACGCGCCTTTCTTCCTGGTCTTCATGGGGGAGGGCATCGAGCTTGCACAGTTCACCCGTGGCCTGAGCGGGCGCGGCGTGCAGCGCTACGTCGTGTGCCTCGCCGACGTGGACAGCAACACCTTCATGCAATTGAACCCCGGGAAGTCGGTCCCCATCATCTTCACGCAGATCGTGCCCAACCCGCACTCCAGCAAGGTAGCGGTGGTGAGGGCCTATCGCGATGCGCTTGCGCGCCTGTTCGATGAGCCGCCATCGCCGATCAGTCTCGCTGGTTACCTGGCCGGCCGTTACGCCGCGCAGGTGATCGCGGGTGCGGGGCCCAATCCGACGCGGTCGAAGGTGCTTTCGGAGTTTCAGCGACGCAAGCCCATCGAGCTGGATGGATGGCGCGTCGAGTACATGAACGGATCGCGTGCGAGCAGCTTCGTCAGTCAGACGCTGCTGAACACGCAAGGAGCGTTCATCGGCTGAGATGACGTCCTGTCAGTTGCAATCTGCCGTGGCCGCCACTGAGACTCACTGTCTCAACGCCACGGCCGCCCCCGCCGCTTCCCGGCAGGGCCGCAATGCGGGCCGCAAGTTGCAGTGAACGCGTTCACAAACAAGGGGATGCCGATGCGCAAGTTCGCCGCGAAGCCAGCATCCAGCCGGCGATCGACGACGGGCACGTCTGCCATCGGCGCGGCTCCCTTCATTGCATCCAAACGAGGCTCCGGCAAGGCGTTGGAGCCTGCGGTTCAACGGGACATGGAGCGACACTTCGGCCACGATTTCTCGGCGGTCCGCGTGCATGCGGAGGGCACCGCTGCAGATAGCGCCCGCGCACTCGGCGCACTGGCCTACACAGTCGGTTCCGACGTTGTCTTTGCGCCGGGAGAGTACCAACCTCGGAAGGCTGCCGGCGTGCAACTGCTCGCCCACGAACTGACCCATGTCGTGCAGCAAAGTCGTGGCGGCTCACCGCCCGGCCGAGCGCAAGAGCAAGATGCCGAAGCCGCAAGTCGGGCAGTGAGTTCAGGCATCAAGGCGCGTGTGCAGGCACCAAGCGGGATCGGGTTCGCAGCCCAGCCCACTTCGTCTGTTCCTGATCCAGACGAATACGTACCGGTCACGGGCGCGCCCGAGCACAAGCCACTGCCGGAGACGACGCCGGAGGTGCTGGGCAGAACGGACTTGGACGAGATCCTGACGACCAATACGAGGCTCCGAGCGCGCGTCGAGAGTGTGGCAAAGGAACTCGATATCGACCCCGGGCTCCTGGCTGCCGAGCTCTTGGCCGAGGAGGGAGCCTCCGTATGGTCGGGTACATCCGGCACGGTGCCATCGGAGAAGCTCGGGCTGGACGACTGGTTCGGAAAGGGCGAGAAGCCTCAACTCAAGAGCGTCATCGCAGCACATCCTGGTCTTGGACTGAAGTACGACGATGTCAAACCTACCGGAGAAAGCTGGGACACGTCGACCGAGAAGAAGGGAGGCGCGCTGAAACCGCGAGGACAGCTGGATGCGGACAAGGCCGTCGCTGCCTTCGGCGTCTACTTGAAGATGCAGGAAAAGGTGCTGCGCGGCGCCATACAGTCAAGGGCCTCCGCATTGCGTAACTCTGCCGTCCGATCGCTGGATGATTTGACCCCGGAGCAGCGGCTTACAGTTCTCAGGGTGGGGCTGAACGCGGGCGTGGGCGTCGCGCTAGACCTTTTCTTGCGCCTCTCGAAGGGTGGAGATATCCCACGCTCCGGCAAGACGACCCGCGACGCGACCAACGCATCGCGGACGGCGGTACTCCATATGGCGCGGGCCATTCATCTTGCCCAGGCGATCTTTGGCCGCTCGCCGAGCGACTACAGACCTCCTGCGGTACCGATAACCAACAGGGAGGCGGCCGTGATCTTCGATCATCCGGAACTCAAGAAGCTTCCGGACTACATCGTCCCCCACCACTACTAGGGAAATCCCGAATCCGGCAGAACGGCTTTCCATAGCCTGCAGCCGACACTCACACGACTTGTCGTAGCGCAGTTGGGCCCTGCGCTGCTGAACGACAAGAAATCTCCTTTGAAATCAAGTACTTGGGCGGACCGACGCCCACCGCCGGCAGTGGCACGACGGTTGCTCTTGCTTGCGGGACACCCGGATTAGCCAAGGAGACAACTGATGAAGACGCCCAACGCGACACTTTCGCCGCCCGCCGTATCGACAACCCACAAGGGCTTTTGGCCCGAGGGTTGGTGGAAGCTCATGGAGTTCCGTATCGGCATCATTCCACTGCCGATCTACGTGTTGGCGGGCGCGCTCATCGCGGGCCTCGTTGCCACCGGCAAACTGCCCAACGAGATTTCGCTTGCGATTGTGATGTTCGCCTTCTTCGGCTTCACGCTGGCCGAGATCGGCAAGCGGATTCCGGTGATCCGCAACATCGGCGCCGCGGCCATATTCGCCACTTTCATCCCCTCGGCACTCGTCTACTACCAGGTGCTGCCGGACCAGATCGTGAAGGTCACGACCGACTTCACAAAGGTCAGCAACTTCCTCTACCTGTTCATTGCGTCCATCATCGTGGGAAGCATCCTGAGCATGGACCGGCAGGTGCTGATCAAGGGCTTCCTGAAGATCTTCGTACCCCTTGCGGCGGGCACGGTTGCCGCAGGCGCGGTGGGCACGGCCGTGGGTACGGCGCTCGGACTGGGCGCGCACCACACCTTCTTCTTCATCGTCGTGCCGATCATGGCCGGCGGCGTCGGGGAGGGTGCCATCCCGCTGTCGATCGGCTATGCCGAGATCCTCCACCAGGACCAGGGCGCTCTGTTTGCGACGGTGCTTCCCCCCGTCATGCTCGGCAGCCTGACCGCCATCATCCTGGCGGGCACCTTGAACTTCGTGGGCAAGCGCTACCCGCACCTCACCGGCGAAGGCCGCCTTCAACCCGGCGAGCATGACGACATGGACACGTCGAGGGAGGAGATCACCGGCCACATGGACGTGACGCACATTGCCGCCGCCGGCATCACCGCATTGACGCTGTATCTCGTAGGCATCATGTGCCACCGCCTCTTCGGCCTGCCCGCGCCGGTCGCGATGCTGTTCATCGCAGTCATCGTGAAGCTGACGCAAGCGGTCTCGCCGCAACTGCAGGAAGGCGCATTCGTGGTCTACAAGTTCTTCTCGACGGCCGTGACCTACCCGCTGCTGTTTGCCATTGGCGTGTCGCTGACGCCATGGGACAAGCTGATCGCCGCCTTCAACCTGCCGACCATCATCACCATCGTGGCGACGGTGGTGACGCTGATGTCGGTCGGGGCGGTCGTCGGCAAGCTCATGAGGATGTACCCCATCGAGGCCGCCATCGTGAACGCATGCCACAGCGGCCAGGGCGGCACGGGCGACGTGGCCATCCTGACGGCGGCGAACCGCATGACGCTGATGCCGTTCGCGCAGATCGCAACCCGCATCGGCGGCGCGATCACCGTGACGGTCGTGCTGATCGTCCTCGCGCGCATCTCCTAGCGCACGACCTCCGGCGCGCATCCTGGCGCGCACCTTCCAGTCAGTCGGTACCTGACGCGCCTTCCCAGGCGCGCCACGCCTTTCCTTTGTTTCCCTCTTTGTTTCTTTGGAGTCATCATGCAAGTCACAGGTATGTTGCACGGAGCAAAAATGCTCCAGTTCGTCGGGTTCCCGACGACCGAGGTCCTGGGGCCAAGCGCCAGCGAGGAAGAGATCAAGGCGATGCTCGACAAGCACAAGCTGATCTTCATCAAGCCGGTGTTCAAGGGCGGCGTCGGCAAGAAGGGCAAGGCCGGCCTGATCGGCAAGGCGAAGGACCTGAAGACTGCGCTGGCCGAAAAGGAGCGCCTCTACTTCGTCGAGCACCGCGTCGGCAACGTCGTCTCCAAGGCCAATGGCGTGACCTTCGAAGCCGGCGTGCCGGCCGAGCACGAGATCTATTTCTCGATCACCGACTCCACCCATTTCCGCGCGCCGACGATGACGCTCACGCATCACGGCGGCATGGACATCGAGGAGCTCGACAAGACGCAGATCGTGCAGATTCCCTTCGATCCGCTGACCGGCCTCAAGGCCTTCGTGGTCGCCAATGCACTGTCTGCGCTCGGTGCGCCCAAGCAGATCATCTCGCCGCTGGTGCAGCAGTTGCCCAAGCTGTGGGAGCTGTATCACGACTTCGGCATGACCACGCTGGAGCTCAACCCGATCCGCATGCGCGAGGACAAGAAGGGTCGTCTCACGCCAATCGCCTGCGACTTCAAGTGCGGCTTCGACCGCGACGATCCGCGCTGGCAGCGCCTCAACCTGCCGAACAGCCTTTTCGCGGTCGACTACTCCGATTTCGAGCAGGAGATCAATCAGCTGCGCACCTACCAGGGCCAAAGCGATGTGTACGTGATCAACTCGCGCGGCACCATCCTCGCGCCCACGTTCGGCGGCGGCGCCAACTCGCTGGTCACGCAAATGCTGGGCGACCAGGCCATCATCTCTTCGGACTTCGGCGGCAACCCACCCTACGAGAAGATGAAGGAGGTGGCTCGCATCTGCTTCAAGCACTGGATCAAGCAGACCAACGTGCTGTTCATCATCGGCGGCAAGTCGAACAACACCGACATCTTCGAAACCTTCCGCGCCATGGCCGACGCGCTGCGCGAGCACTTCAGCCAGCATGGACCGACGCCCCTGTATGTGGTGATCGGCCGTGGCGGACCCAACCTGGTTCGAGGCATGGGCGCGATGCGCGACACGCTCGACGCGCTCGGCGTGCCCTACAACTTCTTCGGCTTCGATTCGGACATGAGTGAAGTGGTGCAGTACGCCAGGCAGATCGACGAATGGATGAAGGCCGGCGGACGCGAGCAGATCGCCGCCCGCCTCGGCATGAACGCGCTGCAAGCCGCCTGACCGCAACCCCCAACACTCTCCAGGAGATCACCATGTACAACAAGCAAGGCGTCGGCGAGTTCAAGTATTTCGTCGGCGTGAGTTCCCTCGCACAGATCGCCACCCGTGAAGACCGGGTGTGCGTGCTCAACATCCTCGGCGGCGAGTCCAGCGAGGTCACGCCGGTCGGCCATGTGTACTCGGGCGGCAACGTCGTTTTCGGCACGTCGCCCGGACGCGCCGGCCAAGTCCTCGAAACGTCGATGGGCAACGTGCCCGTCTACAACAACGTGCTCGAAGGCCTGAACGCCGGGCATCGCTTCAACTGCGGCGTGATCTACCTGCCGCCCTCGGCGGCGCGCGACGGTGTGGCCGAATTGATCCGCGTGAATCCGGAACTGAAGAAGATCTTCATCGTCACCGAAAAGCTGGCCGTGAGCGACTCGCGCGAGATCCGCGCCATGGGTCAGGCCAACGGCGTCGACATCTTCGGCGGCAACAGCCTCGGCGTGGCGGACACCTGGAATCAGGTGCGCATCGGCGGCGCACTCGGCGGCGACAGCCCCGAGGAAGCGTTGCGGCGCGGCTCGATCGCGATCTACTCGAACTCCGGCAACTTCACGACGACCATCGCAACCTACCTGCGCATGGCGGGGTGGGGCACGACCACCGCCATCTCCAGCGGCAAGGACGTCTACATCCAGTTCGCGGCGCCCGAGTTCGCGTTCGCACTGGCCAACGACAGCCGCAGCAAGGCGGCCGTGCTGTATGTGGAGCCGGGCGGCTACTACGAACTCGACGCCCACTTCACCAAGCCAGTGGTGGCCTGCGTCGTGGGACGCTGGAAGTCGCAACTCACGCGCGCTGTCGGTCACGCCGGCGCCATGGCGGGCGGTGCGGACGACGCGGCATCGAAGGAGCAATGGTTCCTCGACAAGTTCGGGCTGGACCGGATCTTCACGCCCGATGATCCTGTGGTTTCGTCGAAGGGTGCGGTGGTGACGAACATCGCCCACATTCCCGCCGCGCTGACCGCCGTCATGCGGGAGAACGCGTGCCGACCCGACTTCGAGCCCGAAGGCAGCCTGGCGCTCAAGAGCTGGTTCAACAGCCATCGCGGCCTGCAGGTGCCCGTCGCGCTCGATCTTCCAACCGTGGAAGCACCCGCGCCTTATGGGCTTCAGATCGCGGCGCTGAACCGGCAGATCGGCGCGGTGTTGCCGCGCCAGACCATGAAGGACGCGTCGGGCGCATCGCAGATGGACCCCAAGTCGCAGGTGACCAGCCTTCATGGCGCATCGATGCTCGATGCGGCGCAGTACCCGCTCGAAGCCAATGTGAGCTTGTCGCTGCTGCACGAGGCGGGCGGCGTGAACGACCGGGCATTGATCAACGTCGCGATCGGTGCCCATCTCAATCTGCATGGCAAGCCAGCGCTCGCAGCGGCCCAGGCGGCACGCGAAGCCGGCAATGCACCCAACAGCGTGTTGGCTGCAGCGGCGAGCATCGTGGGTCCGCGTTGCCAGATCCGCGCGCGCAAGGCAGTAGCCGCATTGATCGAAGGCTTTGCCACGGCCGGCCTGACCGACGCGCTCGACGAGACTTTCGACACCGGCAAGGTCCGGATCGCCAATACCAGCCTCTTCACCGCTACCGAGCCCGATGCAGCCGCGCAGTCGATGCTGGCGGGCCTGCGCTCGCGCGGCGCCAAATCGGTTTTCGCGCGCTACCTCGAAAGCTTGCCGGGCTACCCGACCGCGGATGCGATGCTGGCCGCCATCACGACGACGCTGGCCTGGGGGCCGCTGATGCGCAAGCGCGTCTCGCGCCTCACGGCAGAAAGCCTGCCCTGGTGGATGCATCTGTTCGGCACGCTGATCGGCGCGTCGGTCGCAGCCGATCAGCATGGGCCCGACAGCTTCTGCGGCATCCCTGCTGCAGACATCCTCGAGCGTCGCCCCATCAGCGAAATCGCCTTCACCGCCTTGTTCGGCCTCAAGCCGAACGCCAGCGACCTCCATGGTTTCCAGTTGCTGGTGGGCTTGCTGCTATCCAACGGGCCGGGCACGATTTCGGCGCAGGGCGCCAAAGGCGCTGTGTCGGCGGACGGCCCGGAAGACCCGGAGCGCGTTCAGTTGAACAAGGCCTTGATCGGTTTCCTGACCCACACCGGCTTTGCGCATGGCGGCAACGGTTTCGAAGGCATTGCGTTCCTGATCGAGCAGTTCAAGGACTCAGGCCTGACCGACCCGGGTGACCCCGCACACGGCATCGATCTGAAGGCACTCGCGCTGCGCTATGTCAACGCCTACGCGCAGTACAAGTCCGACAAGAAGACCAGCGGCAGCCTGGACATCCAGAAGATCCCCGGCGTGAATCATCCGGTGTTCAAGGACAAGCCAGTCAATCACGACCCGCGTGAAGTTTTCATCCGCGAGTTGCTCGCCCGCCGCGGTGAGTACAACGTCTTCCACGATTTCTACAGCACGCTGGTGCAGACGTTGTTCGAAGCTGGCGTGTCGCGCAACGTCTATTGCGTGAACATCGACGCAGTGATCGCGGCCTTGCTGCTGAAGATGCTGTGGCAGCCTTATCTCAAAGGCGAATACAGCGGCGATGCGCTGGAGACGGCGGCCTTCACCATCTTCCTGTATCCGCGCATGCTGGGCTGTGCCGCCGAGATCGACGACCACATGAACCGCGGCCGCAACATGGACACGCGCACGCCCGCGTCGCGGTGCGTCTTCGTGGCCTAGAAGGAGAACCGCGTCCGTGCCAAACTCGGCTGGAACGCACCTTTTGGAGACAACTTGAGGCGTTTGAAAGTCAAGCCTCCGCTGCTCGCACTCGGCGCAGCGCTAGCCTTCACCGTTGCCGCGGCGCTGCTTGTCAATGGCGCAGCGATGCGGTCCGGCCTGGAGCGCCTTGGCGAGGCCGCCCGGCATCGCCTCGACATGATCACAACGCAGCTCGACGGCGAGCAGGCGCGCTTTGGCTACCTGCCGTCGCTGCTTGAAATGACGCCCACCGTGTTCGAGTTGCTCAAGACACCGGACGACGCGCCGCTGCGCGATGAGGTCAATCGATACTTGCAGGGCATCAACGCAACGGCGGGTTCCGCGACGCTCTACGTTCTGGACAGCAACGGCCGAGGCGTGGCTGCATCGGACTGGAATGAAGTCAGCACGCCGATCGGCGTCGACCTGTCGTTTCGCCCCTATGTGCAGGATGCGCTCTCGCTCGGGCACGGGCGCTTCTATGGCGTTGGCGTGACGAGCAAGCGCGCGGGCTACTACCTCGCCTTTGCACTCTTGCAGGACGGCCAGCAGCGCGGCGTCGCCACGGTCAAGGTCGACCTGGAGGGCATGGAGCGTGGCTGGCGCAAATTCCCCGGCGACGTGGTGGTCGTGGACGAGCGAGGCGTGATCATTCTGTCGTCGCGCGAGCAATGGAGGTTCCGGCCGCTTCAACCCCTGGCGCCGCAAGTGCTCGCAGCGATTGCCAGCACCCGGCCCTATGGCGACGCCAACCTGAAGCCGATGGCTTGGAAGATCAATGAGAAGCCTGCTGCGGATACATCGCTGGTCAACGTGGAGGGCCGCAGCTACCTGGTCACCGCGCGCCCCGTCAACATGAATCAGTGGCAGCTGCTGGTGCTGGACGACACCATGCCCGTCAAGACCGACGCCCGGCACTCATGGGAGGTCGCGGCCCTGGGCATGCTGCTGATCTGGATGATCGGCGCGCTGCTGTGGCAACGGCAGCGCGCAGTGCGCCAGAAGCTTGCCAGCCGGGCGGCGCTGCAGCGGGCTCACGACAGCCTGGAAACCAAGGTTGAGCTTCGCACCGCTGAACTGCTCGGGGCCAACGCCCGCCTGGCCAACGAGGTCGAGGCCCGCAAGGCCATCGAGACCGACCTGCGCGAAACGCAGAGTGAACTGGTGCACGCGGGCAAGATGGCCGCCCTGGGCCAAATGTCGGCCGGGATGGTGCATGAACTCAATCAACCGCTCGGCGCAATGCGCACGCTCTCGGACAACGCCTGCGTGCTGCTCGACCAGCAACGCATCGACGATGCGCGCGGCAACATGCAGCGCATTGCCCACCTCGTCGACCGGCTCGGGCGCCTGACCTACCAACTCAAGGCATTCGCCCACAAGACCGAGGTGCCGCGGGTGCCTGTCGCGATCCTGACCGTCGTGAACAACGCGAAATTCCTGGTTTCGCACCGGCTGCGCGCAAACGGTGTGGAACTCGATGTGCAAATCGAGTCGCCGGCGTTGGCCGTGCTTGCCGAAGAAGCGCGACTGGAGCAGGTTCTTGCCAACCTGATGGGCAATGCGAGCGACGCCATGGCGACCTCGCCGGTCAGGCGGCTGCAAGTCGAGGCCAGTGCAGTGGGCGACCAGTGCCGCATCGCCGTCAGCGACACCGGTCCCGGAATCCGCGAGGATGTGTTGCCGCGTCTGTTCGAGCCTTTCACCACCACCAAGCCTGCCGGCGAGGGACTCGGCCTGGGCCTGATGATTTCCGCCCACATCGTCCGTGAATTCGGGGGTAGCCTGAAAGCCGAAAACATGGAGACGGGTGGCGCTTGCTTCGTGATCGAAATGCCACTCGCACCTTCACCGTCAACGCGAAGGGATTCAAATTGAGCAACGAGACCGACATCCGCGTGATTTTTGTGGAAGACGACGCCGACGTGCGTCTCGGAAGCAAGCAGGCGCTCGAGCTTGCGGGCTTCGAAATCGATGCCTTCGCCGCGGCCGAGGAGGCGCAGGCGCGCATCGCGGCCGGCGTGCCGGCTGTCGTGCTGTGCGACGTCAACTTGCCGGGAATCAGCGGCACCGAATGGCTGGGCCGCATCCGGTCCATCGACGCCGACCTGCCTGTCATCCTGGTCACGGGGCATGGCGACATCGCCATGGCGGTCCGGGCCATGCGCGACGGCGCCTACGACTTCATCGAGAAGCCCTTTCCCTCGGACCACCTGGTGGCGGTCGTGCGACGCGCCATCGACAAGCGTCGCCTGACATTGCAAGTGCAATCCCTGCATGAGCAACTCGAGAACTGGCACGGCATACAGGCCGCGATGATCGGCCGCTCGGCGCAGATGGAGCGCGTACGGCGCACGGTGCTCAAACTCGCTGCGACATCGGCCGACGTCATCATCTACGGCGAAACCGGCACCGGCAAGGAACTGGTTGCACGTTGCCTGCACGATCACAGCGATCGTCGTCGCAACCACTTCGTCGCTCTGAATTGCGGCGGACTGTCGGAAGCTCTGGTTGAGAGCGAACTGTTCGGCCACGAGGTCGGCGCGTTCACCGGCGCCACCCGCATGCGCGTCGGCAAGTTCGAGTATGCGCACCATGGCACGCTGTTTCTCGACGAGATCGAGAGCATGCCGATGCCGGTTCAAATCAAGCTTCTCCGCGCACTGCAGGAACGCAGCATTGAACGCCTCGGTACCAACAAGCCGATTGCCGTCGACTGCCGGGTGGTGGCCGCAGCGAAGGAGGACCTCAAACTTCTGAGTGACAAGCAGAAGTTCCGCGCCGATCTTTACTACCGCCTCGGCGTCGCCTTCGTCGAGTTGCCGCCGCTGCGCGAGCGTCGCGAGGACATTCCGGTGCTGTTCGAACACTTCACGCTGCTGGCTGCGAGTCGCTTCGAGTGTGCGGCGCCAATTCTGACAAACAGCCAGCTTGCTGAACTCATGGCGCACGCGTGGCCCGGCAACGTGCGCGAACTGCGAAACGTCGCGGACCGCTTCGCGTTGGGTTTGATGGGTGACCGTCTCGACCTGTCGAAGAGTCCCAACGAAGACGCGGCGACCTTGCCGGAACAGGTGGAACACTTCGAGCGTGCGGTCATCGCCGACGCCTTGCGCCGGCATCGTGGCGACGTGGCCGTCACCGCAAAGGCATTGGGCCTGCCCAAGCAGACGCTCTATGACAAGTTGCGGCGCCTCAAGATCGCCACCGATGAGTTTCGTGGCGCTGAGTGAGTGAGTCAGCGCCGGGCCATTTCAATGCCGAGGGCCAACCAGGGACACGGCTCGTCCTTCGACCGCACTTCTGGCCAGTGCCTCAAGCGTGGCAGCGATGTCGATGCTGGCCGCCGCTGCGCGATCGATGGCGGCAAAGTCGTTTTCCGCGATCACTTTGGCGAACGCCTCGGCTGCAAACCGAAAGCCGCTGCCGGATTCGGCATGGACGTCTTCGAACGGCGTTGCGGTCGTTCCGCGGCGCACGCGCATCTGGCTGGGCAGGTACCCGTGGGGATGCGTTCCGGTATCAGTGCTGGTGTGATTCAAGAACTCGGTGGTGATCACGCCGTTGGTGCCGATGATGCTGGCGAACCGATGAATGCAGACGTCCATCGCGCACGAGAGTTGCGCACGCCGGCCGTCGGCGTAGTAGAGCGTGGCCGTTGCGCTCATGTCGACGCCGGATGCCGCCCAGTTGGCATCGGCGAGAACCCGCTCCGGCGCACAGCCCATCACCAGGCGGATCAGGCTCAGTGGATAACTGCCGGCATCCAGCAGCGCGCCGCCGCCCAACTCCGGTTTCATTCGGATGTTTGTCTGAGGGCTGGGCAGCGTGAACCCGAAGCTCGCCTGGATCGATCGCACGGAACCGATGGCCCCGTCGCGCAGCAGATCGACCAGGTGGCCGGTCTGTGGCTGGAAATACCAGGGATAGGCTTCGAGAAGCATCACGCCGTTCGCCTTGGCCGCATCGAACATGGACCGGGCTTCGGCATGATTGAGCGCGAGCGGCTTTTCACTGAGCACGTGCTTTCCGGCCGCCGCTGCCTTGATGGCCCATTCGGCGTGCATGCTGTTGGGCAGCGGCAGATAAATGGCGTCTACACCAGGATCCGTCAGCAAGGCCTCATAGGTGCCGTGCGAACGGGCAATGCCTTGTGCCGATGCGAAGGCCACGGCTGTCTCGGCATTGCGGCTGGCGACGGCCACGATGTCGACCGTGGGACTCGGCGCGACGTCTCGCGCGAACTGTTTGGCAATGTTGGCACAGCCGAGGATGCCGACGCGAAGAGGCGGAGTGTTCATGAGATCAATGGAAGGCAGGGGGCAAGAAATTCCTCGTGGCCCGCATGAAGGTCAAGCACAGGGCGGAGAAGCGCCCAGTCTAGTTGCGGAACATGTCAAGGATTCGGCTGCGTTCGTCCGAAACTGACTCCTCCTTCACAGGCGCGGAAGCCTCGGCTGGTGTGGGTGTGAACATCCCCCCTGGATTCGCAAGCTCATGGCCCGGCGCGTTGTCGTCGTAGTACCACTCGCCGCCGACATGGACCACCCCGTCGGGCGGCAGAAGCTCAGTCACGGGCACGCCCTTGATCGCGGTCTCCATGTAGCTTATCCAGATCGGTAGGCTCAGGCTGCTGCCCGTCTCTTTGTCTCCCAGGCTGCGAGGCGTGTCGTATCCCATCCATGCGATCGCGGTCATCGTCGGTTGGAAGCCTGCGAACCAGGTGTCGATCGAGTCGTTGGTGGTTCCCGTCTTGCCATAGATGTCGTCGCGCTTGAACGCTTGATACGCCTTCGCGCCGGTACCGCCCTTGACGACGCTTTGCAGCAGCGTGTCCATGATGAAAGCATTGCGCTCCGGAATGGCGCGCGTCGTTTCGTTGAGCAGTGTGGGCCGCGGCTCGACCAACACTTTGTCCTTGCGGTCCGTGATGCGCGTGATCAGGTAGGGATTGAGGCGATAGCCGCCATTGGCAAACACCGAGTAGGCCGTTGCCATCTGCATGGGCGTGACCGCACCGGCGCCTATCGCCATGGGCAGATAGGCGGGGTGCTTCTCGCGGTCGAAGCCGAAATTCGTGATCCAGTCCTGCGCGTAACGGATACCGATGGATTGCGCGACGCGAAGCGTGACCATGTTGATGGACTTCATGAGCGCCGTGCGAAGGGGTACCGGTCCGGAGAAGGTGCCTCCATAGTTCTTCGGCGCCCATGGTTGCCCGCCTGTCGTGGCCGCATCGAAGAAGAGCGGGGCATCATTGACCACGGTGGCTGGCGTGAATCCCTTTTCCAGAGCTGCCGAATAGATGAACGGCTTGAAACTCGAACCTGGCTGACGCCACGCCTGCGTGACATGATTGAACTTGTTCTTGCCGAAATCGAAGCCGCCCACCATCGCCTTGATGGCGCCGTCGCGCGGATCCATGGCGACGAATGCGCCTTCGACCTCGGGTAGCTGGGTGATCTCCCACAAGTCTTTCGGCGTCTTCGCAAGGCGGATGACCGCCCCGCGACGGATCATGATGTTGCGCGGAGCCTTGTCCGACAGGCCCGATTGCACAGGCCGCAGTCCGTCGCCGATGATGTGCAAGGTCTCGCCGTTCGCACGGACGGCCGTGACCTCTTTGGCACTGGCCTTGAGCACCACGGCAGCAATCAGGTCGCCGTTGTCGGGGTGCTCTGCAAGGACGTTGTCGATCGCGTCGTCGCGTTCTTTCGGATCGCCGGGCAGTTCGATGAATTTTTCGGGTCCACGGTAGACCTGGGTTCGCTCGTAACCCATGATTCCGTCGCGCAGGGCCTTGTAGGCGGCCGTTTGATCGACCGCCGAGATCGAGGTGTAGACCCTAAGGCCCCGGGTATAGGTGGCTTCGCCATACTGCGCGTAGATCAGTTGGCGCGCGGTTTCGGCGACATATTCGGCGTGCAGGCTGACGGGGTCCGGGGCGTCGCGCAAGCGAAGCTTCTCTTCCCTGGCTTGCGCTGCCTGCTCAGGCGTGATGAAACCGTTCTCCTGCATCCGGTCGATCACATAGAGTTCGCGTTCTCGCGCCCGCGCAGGATTGTTGGCCGGGTTGTTGGCGCCGGGCGCTTTGGGCAGGCCCGCCAGCATCGCGGCTTGCGCGATGGAGATGTCCTTGAGCGGCTTGCCGAAATAGGCCTCCGAGGCCGCGGCGAAGCCGTACGCCCGCTTGCCCAGGTAGATCTGATTGAGGTAGATCTCGAAGATCTGATCCTTGGAAAGGAGTTGCTCCAACTTGAACGTGAGCAGGACCTCGTAGACCTTGCGGGTCACCGTTTTCTCCGAACTCAGGTATGCGTTGCGCGCCACCTGCATGGTGATGGTCGAGGCACCCTGGCTCCTCACTTTGTTCAAGTTTGCGACCCCGGCACGCACAAGGCCTTTGAAGTCGACCCCGTTGTGGTCATAAAAGCGCGCGTCCTCGGCCGCCAGCACGGCGTCCTTCATCAGCTTGGGAATTGCCGAGATCGGCGTGAATTCGCGGCGCTCTTCACCAAATTCGCCAATCAGAATGCCTTCTGACGAGAACACACGCAGCGGCAGCTTCGGTCGGTAGTCCTGAAGCTCGGAAATTTCCGGCAGGTTCGGATAGGCGGCCACCAGTGCAGTCAATATGACGAACGACAAGGCCAGCGCCCCCGCCAAGACCAGCCCGGTGAGCCAAAACACCACGCGCAGGAGCCAGGATCGCCAGGATCTTGAAACCGGCTTGTCGGCGTGTTCCGAAAAATGCGGTCGATCGGCCATGACAGCAAGCAAATAGCTCAGTTGCGCAGTGTCGCCGAAAATGCCGCTGTCGCGCGTATCCGCGCCTGGACGTCCACAAAGTCGGCCACGAGGATTACCATTTGCAGCCCGGCCGAGGCCTCTCGGCCGTGCGGGAGACAGGAGATGCGAAATGGCAAGCTCGTTCCTTGGCGATCCGCTGCAGATGTGGCGGGACGCCGTGACCAGACTCGAGAAGGACGTCAACTCGCTCGCGACCGGTGGCCTCGGCAACCAGGAGGTCGCTCGCTCGCTGCACCAGTTCTCGACGGTCTCGATGGGCATGCAGCAGATGCTCGAGAAGTTGATCGAGAAGTATCTGGAGAAGGCCAACCTGCCCAGCCGCAAGGAGGTTGGCGAGCTCGCGGCTTCGCTGCGCCGCATCGAAGAAAAGCTCGATCGGTTGTTGCCGCCGGAACCAGTTGCATCGAGGCCCGCGCGTACACGCAGACCGCCTGGCGAAGCACCGACACCGGCGGTGAAGGCTGCGCCGGCCGTCCGAGCGGCAGCGAGCCCCGCGCGTCGTAGCTCCCGAAAGAGCAAGGCCTGAACGATGGCCACACAGACCACCGCTTCACCCGCCGTCAGGACGCCCGATCCGGCGTTGACCGAACGCTTGCGTCTGGAGGTCGAGCGCGCCGTCCAGCGTGGCTTCAAGAGCATCGAACTGCTGGGGGCGCCCCCGCCCGCGGTCGGCGGCACACCCAAGCGTGTGCTGCACAGCCGCGGCACGCTCGAACTGGTGCACTACCGTGCCGTGGCCGATGAGGTGTATCGCGTGCCGTTGCTGTTCGTGATGGCGCCGACCAACAAGGCCTACATCCTCGATCTGGCGCCGGGGCAGAGCTTGATCGAATACCTGCTTTCGCGCGGCTACGACATCTACCTGATCGACTGGAACGCGCCGGACGACAGTGAACGCGACTTGAAGATCGAGAACTATGTGCTCGATTTCATTCCGGACTGCATCCGCCGCGTTCAGGAGGATTCGGGCGAGCAGGACGTGACCCTGGTCGGCTATTGCGCGGGCGGCATGCTGTCGGCCATCCATCAGGCCCTGCATCCCGATGGGCCCGTGAAGAACCTGGTCTGCTTCACCACGCCGATCGATTTCACGAAAATGGAGCTGTTCCGATCGCTGTCGGACCCGCGCCATTTCGACGTGGACCGGTTCGTCGACCGCGTGGGCGTCGTGCCCTCGGACATCGTCGTCGCCGGCTTCGACGCGCTGCGTCCCGCCAGTCGCATCGCCGGGCAGGTCAGGCTCTGGGACAACCTGTGGAACGACCAGTTCGTCAAGGGCTTCCGGATGATGGAGCGCTGGGGCAACGATACCTTGCCGCTACCGGGCGGCTACTTCCGCCAGACGACGCACGAGTTGCTGCGGAAGAACGCCCTGTACGAGGGGACCTTGCACATTGGCGGGCGACGGGTCGATCTCGGAAAGATCACGGTGCCTCTGCTGCATGTGGTGGCGCAGTTCGACCACATCGTGCCGCCGGACTGTGCGCGCCCGCTGGTCGAGCGTGTCGGTTCCGACGACAAGGAGCAACTCGTGCTGCCGGGCGGTCACATCAGCATTGCCGCCGGGCCCAACGCGGTCAAGCGGATGTGGCCGGCACTCGATTCATGGCTGCAAGGACGTTCGACATGACAGAAGTAGAAGCATTGCGCAACTACCCGCGCCGCATCGAATGCGGCGATTCACCCGTCGACATCGCGCGCATGCGCAGCGGCGATCGCGACGCGCTGGTTGCGTTCGTTGCGACACTGCCGGCGCACGACCTGCTGTTCCTGCAACGCGACATCAGCCACCCGAAGGTCGTCGATGCCTGGATGCGATCGATCGACGCGGGAGAACTGACGAGTCTCGTCGCGCGCGACGGCGACGTGATGGTCGGGTGCACCGCGATCTTTACCGACGCGCTGAGCTGGTCGCGCCACGTGGGCGAGCTGCGCGTGCTGGTGTCGCCCGCGTGGCGCGGCAAGGGGCTCGGCCGGGTGCTGATCCAGGAGTGCTTTGCGCAGGCTCTCGAACTCGGGCTCACGAAGCTCGTGGCGCAGATGACCACCGACCAGCGCGCCGCGATCGCCGTCTTCGAGGAACTGGGATTCCGGGCCGAAGCGCTGCTCGGCAATCACGTGGCCGACCGAGAGGGCAGACGGCACGATCTGGTGCTGCTGAGCCACGACGTGGGCGCAGTGGTGGTCCGCAATGTGTTGTATGGCCTGAGTGAAGCGCTCGGCGGATGACTCGCGCGGTCCTACTCGTCGATGCACGGAGAGGACACGTTGAACTTCGTGCCCGCGGACGATGCTATTCGACCGCCGTCGCTTCGATATGCCGCTCGAACCTTTCCAGCAGCAGATGCATTGCCTGTCGAGCCACGGCAAATTCATCGCACGCCGCGCGGGCGGCCATGTCCGCCTCATAGGCTGAGGGCGTCTCGAACACGCATTCCCACCGAACGTCGGGACCAGGGCCTTCAAGCTTCGTGAAGATCCGACCTGCCGGCAATCCCAGGCGTGTCCTGATTGCGCTGGCATGCCGGCGTTGCGCCAGCACGGCATCCGCCCTTCCGGGCAAGGCGTAGTAGTTGGTGATCTCAACAATCATGGTTTTGCACTCCGTGCTGCGTTATCGCCTCCCTCAAGGGATTCGCGTATTGACAAGAATTCTACTTGATCACAAACTGTGATCACAGTATTCTTCGCACGTCGGCAGATGGTCTGTTCGACACGCGCGAGCTGATACGCGAGGAGCCGAAACATGCCAACGATTCAAACCATAGAGACAGTTCTCGTCCAGCTTCCGACGCGGCGCGAGCACAAGTGGACGGGCCTGACGGAGTCCATCGGCCGTTACTTGCTCATCAGGATGACGGACAGCGACGGCCGCGTCGGGTGGGGAGAGGCGCCAGCCCTGAAAGACTGGGGCGGGGAGTTCGGCCGCTACTTCGGCGAATCCACGGCGATCGCCAAGCTGGTGATCGAGAAGTACCTCGCGCCGTCGTTACTCGGCGTCGAGCTCGGAAACTTCGCCGAAATGCACGCCCGCATGGACGCCGTGGTCCGCGGATATCCCTACGCCAAGGCCGCGGTCGACTTCGCCGCCTACGACGTCACAGGGCGCTGGCTGGAATTGCCGGTGCACATGTTGCTGGGGGGCAGGGTGCGGTCCCGTATCCCGGTCACGCATTCCATCGGCCTGATCTCGATCGCGGAGGCGGAGAAGGAAGTGGCGCAGGTCGCCGCCGAGGGCATCAAGACGATCAAGATCAAGATCGGCGTTGATGCGAAGCGCGACATCGACATGGTGCGCACCGTCCGTGGCGCGGTGGGCGAAGACGTCGAGCTCTGCGTCGATGCCAACGAAGGCTATCGCACCCCTGGCGAGGCCATCTCCACGGTGCGCGCGATGGAGAAGTATCGGCTCAAGTATGTCGAGCAACCCGTCATGGGCATCGAGCGCATTGCCGAAGTGGCGCGCGCCATCGACCCGCCGGTCATGGCGGACGAGTCGGCCTGGAACGCCCACGATGTCATCCAGATCAGCGAGCACCGTGCCGCGCAGATCGTGTCGATCTACACCACCAAGCCCGGCGGTCTCTACAAGGCCATGGAGGTGGCCGCTGTCTGCAGGGCTGCCGGGATCATCTGCAACGTCAACGGATCCGTCGAGACAGGCGTCGGCAATCTCGCAAACATCCATCTGGCCGCCGCGGCGCCAGCTGCCACGCTGTCGTGCGTCGTTCCCGTGTCAACGCCGGCCGAATGGCAGAAGGGCCAGGTCGGCGGCATCTATTACCGCGACGACCTGATCGTCGCCCCCATGAAGCTCGTGGATGGTGCCATCGAGGTCCCGACCGCTCCGGGCATGGGCATCGATGTCGATCTCGGAAAGGTCGACAAGTACCAGGTGCGCGACTGATCACCGCCGTCCCACTCTCATCACCAGGAAAACTCAAGATGCGCAAAGCAATCATCGAACGGCAGGTCAAGGCCATGGCCGAGAACGGACTCGACGCCATGGTGTCGTGCTCGCCCGAAAACTACGCCTATGCAACGGGCTTTGTCGTGCCGTCGCAACCGCTGATCCGGCACCGCCACGCGATGGCTATCGTCCGCGTCGATGGCAAGACCGAATTGTTCTCGGTCGACATGGAAGCCAGCACGGTCAAGCGGCGAGCGCCGGACGTGCCCACGCGCATCTGGGCTGAGTTCACCGACGACGCGATGCTGGTCCTGGCGGACCAGTTGAAGAAGCTCGGACTCGGCGAGGCGCGCATCGGCATCGAGATGGACTACCTGCCCGCCGGCGATCTTGCGCGCCTGCAGAAGGCATTGCCGGAGGCCCGCTTCGAACGCTGCGAACACATCCTCGCGCGGCTGCGCCAGATCAAGACACCAGAAGAGATCGCCTTGCTGCGCCGTCTGTCACGCATCGCCGACCAGGCCATCACCGATGCGCTGGCATCCGTCAAGGCCGGCGATTCGGAGATGGACATCGCGGGGCACCTGACCCGCAACGTCTATGCGCTGGGCGCGGAGCATTTCAAGCTCATGATCATCGCGACGGGCGAACGCAGTGTGCTGCCGAACGTGGGCCCGAGCGAACGCAGGCTCAAGCCGCGTGACGTCTGCCGCATCGAGATCTTCTCGGTGATCGACGGTTACCAGGCGGGGGTGTGCCGCACCGCCGTCGTACAGGAGGCGCCTCCGCATGCGGAGCGGATCTGGCAGCACCTCGTCGACTGCAAGTACCGGATCATGGAGCTGGTAAAGCCCGGCGCAAGCTGCCGCGCCATCTACGATGCATTCATCGCGAAACTCGCCGAAGTGGACCTGCCGCCGATTTCTTTCGTCGGGCACGGCATCGGCCTGCACCTGCATGAAGATCCCTACCTCGGAAAGACGCCTATCCTCGGCCGGCCTGGCAGCGACGCCGTGATCGAGGAAGGCATGGTCCTGGGCTTCGAGCCGCTGTGCTACGAAACCGGCTTCGGGTTCGGCATGCAGAACAAGGACATGCTGCTCGTCACCGCCAACGGCTGCGAACTGTTGTCCGACTACGCCGACACCGACAAGCTGCTGGTTGTCAAAGGCTGAACATCAACACTGGAAAGATCATCCATGCGTACGCTGATCGAGCACCTTGAATTCGCGTTCCTTGTCGACGCCAGGGACACCGTCCTTCGCGACGCCAGCATCATCATCGAGAACGACCGCATCCTCGACATCGGCCCCGCCGAGCAGGTTACCGCAAGACACAAAGGCGGCAAGTTCGACCGCGTGATGGATGGTCGAATGCTCGGCATCTGCCCGGGCTTCGTGGACAGCCACGTCCACCTGTCCGAAACGCTGTCGCGTGCCGTGTTTCCCGACAACCTCAATACGCGGGCGTGGGTCTTCCACTGGGCCAAGCCCTTCTATGCTCACATCACGGAAGAAGACGAGTACTGGGGTGCGTTGCTCGGCATCACCGAGATGCTTCGCAACGGGACGACGTGCTTCATCGACATGGGCTCGCAGTACGACCCGGGCATCACCGTCCGCGCGATGGAAAAGACCGGCATCCGCGGCGTGACAGGACGACATGCGGCAGACAATCCGCCGGCCGAACTGCCGCGCGGCTGGACGGAGGAGATGGCGCGGCACCACTTCTTTCCGAGCGCCGAGGCTGCTCTCGCCGAGCTCGAGGCCTGCGTCCGCAAATACGACGGCGCCCTCGGCGGCCGCGTGCGCTGCTGGGTCAACATCGAGGGCAAGGAGCCCTGCACGCTGGAACTGCACGTCGGGGCCCAGAAGCTCGCGGAGCGCCTCGGCGTCGGCACCACCTATCACCTCGCCACATCGATCGAAGAGGCGAAGGTCTGCGAGGGCAAATACGGCATGTGGCCAATCACGCGCATCGACCGCGCAGGTGGCATCGGCTCCAATCTGGTGATTGCGCACGGCGCTGCCGTCAGCGACGAAGAGGTGTCCCTGCTCGCTCGCCGCGGCGCCAAGGTGGCCTTCTGCCCTTGCTCATCGTTCAAGCTCGGCAAGGGTGCGACCGCGATCGGAAAGTACCCGGAGATGGTCGCCGCGGGCGTCACGGTCGGTCTGGGCACCGATGGCGTGTCCGCGGCCGGGAACATGAACCTGATGCGGCAGATGCTGCTCGTTGCGGGCATGTTCAAGGATGCGCGCATGAAGCCGGACATCTTCACCGCACGACAGGCGCTGCGGGCTGCCACGATCGACGGCGCCAAGGCCGCCATGTGGGACCACGACATCGGGTCGCTCGAAGTGGGCAAGAAGGCGGACTTCATCCTCTTCGACCTCGACCACATCGAATGGACGCCGTTTCACGATCCGCTGCAGGCGCTGGTGTTCTCGGCATCCACCGCTTCCATCTCGCAGACCTGGGTCGATGGGCAAACGCTCTACAGCGACGGCAAGGTGCACGGCGTCGATGAGGCCCAATTGCGCCGCAAGGCCAGGGAACTCGCCGCCGCGGCTGTGAAGCGGGCGGGCCTGCACGAAGAGGGCGTCGAGACGACGACGACCCTCTATGACAGCGGCAACTGATGGCAAGCCGAGGCCAGGTCGTGGTCACGGATGCGATGTCGCAGTATTCAGGCGGGGGTGAGGTCGTAGACGGAGCGCAGTGAGTTCTCGATCGCCCTGGCGGTCAGGTCGCGTGCGATGAAGACGATCCATCCGGGCGAGGCTGTCCCATCGGGCCAAGTTGGCAGCCGGTCCAATGGGTAGAGGACATGTTGCACGCCCTGGACAACCACGGGCCGTTCGTCGTCCGCCACGCCCAACAGGCCTTTCACGCGCAAGATCGAGTCGCCCCTGTTCGCGAGCAGCAACTCCAGCCAGTCGACAAAGACGCTCCACTCGACCGGGCGCTCCAACTGGACGGTGAACGTCCGGATCGCCTCGTCATGACTGCCCATCAGCGGACCCAGTGGTGCGTTGCCGGCCTGCCGATCCTCGGCCGCCATCGGCAGGATCGGTCCGGATCGCCGCCATTGGGCTTCGGATTCCTCGAAGACCGCACGAGCCGCCAATCGGCCTTTGCTGGCAGTGGCGAAGATCGCACCTGGGTTTGTCGCCCGCAGCTTTTCGAGCAACACCGCGCAGTCCGACTCGTCGACCAGATCCGACTTGGTCAGGATCACCCGGTCGGCGGTGGCCAACTGCTGTCGGGCTTCTCGATGGCGGACCAGCGTCTGGTCGCCATTCACGGCATCGACGGTGGTGATGACCTGCCCAAGTCGGAACCACGGCGTCAGGATTTGCTCGCTGAGAATGGCTTGCATGATCGGCGCAGGGTCGGCCATGCCCGTGGTCTCGACGACAACGCGCGCAAACGCGGGGATGTCGCCGGTGCGCATCAGCGCATTCAGCTCTGCCAGCGTCGACACCAGGTCGTCCCGCACCGAGCAGCAAAGGCAGCCCGAACTGAGCAGCACCACGTCTTCGGCGACTTCCCGCACCAGAAGATGGTCAAGACCCGCTTCGCCGAATTCGTTGATGACGACCGCGGTATCCGACAAATCCGGATCGGCCAGCAAGTGACGCAGGAGCGTCGTCTTGCCGCTGCCGAGAAAGCCGGTCAGCACATGGATCGGCACTCGGCTGTCGAGTCCGGCGCTGCTCATGCTCAGGCAATCTCGAAAATGGCGTCCACTTCCACCGCCACGTTGCGCGGCAGCGAATTGCAGCCGACCGCCGCGCGCGCGTGCCGGCCCGCGTCGCCGAACACCTCGACCATCAGGTCGGAAGCGCCGTTGATGACCTTGGGGTGCTCGCCGAACTCCGGCGTTGCATTGACGAAGCCGCCCAGGCGCACGCAGCCCACGACGCGGTCGAGGCTCCCGCCGAGCGCGGTGCGCAGCTGCGCGAGGATGTTGATCGCGCACAGCCGCGCTGCCTTCTGTGCGTCTTCGATCGACACGTCCCCTCCGACCTTGCCGACGTACTGGTCCTTGCCGCCCGCACTCGGCACCTGGCCTGCGATGTACATCATGGAGCCGCTCTTGCGCGCCGGGATGTAGTTGGCCGCGGGGGCGACCGGGTTGGGCAACTCAATGCCGAGTTGCTTGAGACGGGCGTCGTGTCCTTGTTGAGTCATGTTCTTCAGGTCCTCGATGGGTGGGTTCAGTTGCCGAAATAGAGGTCGTCGAGCGGGGCAGTCAGCAGGCTTGCCGTCTCCGGCTCGACGAGGGCGGGCGCAAGTGACTGCGCGGTGTTCCGAATGTCGCGAAGGATGCCGCGCTTGGCGACAGCGGGCTTCTTCGCCTCCAGTCCTTCGAGGATCTCGACGTGCGCCGATGCATCCCATGGCATGTCGGGCGAGAGCAGCGACAGGTACATCGTCGGCCCGAACTGCAGCCAAAGGGACTCCACGAGTGGCATGACGACTTCGGTTCCGGCCGCCTCATACAGCGTGAAGTGAAAGCGCTGGTTCGAAGAAAGGCAACCGATCAGATTGCGCTTGGCGATGGCATCGAGAAGCTCGCTGTTGATGGTCGTGAGCGACTTGAGCAGGGCAGGGGTGCAATTGCGGCACGCCATCTCCGTGGCCAGTCCCTCGATCAGTTCCCTGACGGCGAAAAGCTCGTTGAGCTTCTTGGGCGTGAGACGGGGAACGCGAACCGATCCTGTCGAGGTGTCCTCCAGCGCATTGATCACGACGAGTCGCGTCAGCGCCTCGCGAATCGGCATCGGACTGGTGCCGAAACTGGCGGCGAGCTTGCGCAGGCTCATCACCTGGCCCGGTACGAAAGCGCCCACCATCAATCCTCGTCGCAACCTCTGGAAGACCTCTTCCGGGACGCTGCCGCGTGCCCGTCTGCTCGGCTCTTCCGCGTTATGTGCTTGACGGCGGCTGGCGATCTTTTCCATGGCGCTCTCTTTTGGAATGTGTGCTTCGTGTGGAGTGCGGGTTAACCCGGTTGTTGGCGATTATATGTGTGATCACACTTCGTGATCAAGATATGCAGAAGAGCAGAACACAGATGCGAGATCGCCAACCCTAGGCCCGGCCAGCCGCTCACGCAAGTTTCGGCCCCGGTTCACCCACTCAACCATATGGCAGGTATTTCATGCGGTTCCATTATTCGGCTATTTCATTGAATTCCAGCATTCGAGCGGCGGCCGTTGCGGCGGCGCTCACGCTGACCTCGGCAGCCTGGGCCGCGGACGATGTCAACGTCCGCTTCAGCTGGAAACTCAAGGGCGAATACGCCCACATGTACCTGGCGCAAGAGCAGGGGATGTATGCGGCCAACAACCTCGATGTCCGGATGGGTGAGGGCGCGGGAGCACCCGCTGCACTGGGAGCGCTGCTGCAGGGCCAGGAAGACGTCGTGATCATGCCCGCCATCTTTGCGGTGTCGGCCATCCAGAAGGGCATGCCCGTCAAGATCATTGCCCTCTATCAACCGAAGACACCCGTGGTGCTGATCTCGCAGCCAGACAAGCCGGTGCTCAAGCCGAAGGATCTCGAAGGCAAGACGGTCGCGCACTCCGTCGGTGAAACGGGGACCTCCTACCTGGCGGTCTTCTGTGCCGTCAATCACATCGACTGCACCAAGGTGAAGAAGGTCCAGATGGACGCGCAGTCGCGCGTTCCGCAGTTCCTGCAGAAGCAGGTTGACGTGGTCAGCGTCTACAAGAACAACGACCTCCCGATCATCGAGGCGCGTATCGGCACGAAATTCCCGTCGCTCGACCTGGCGCAGAACGGCCTGGCGATCCCCGGACTGGCCGCGGTCTCGAGCAACGCCACGATTGCGAAAAAGCCGGACGTGCTCAAACGCTACCTGGCGGCGGTGAACCAGGGCATCGATGCGACCCGAAAGGACCCCAAGGCCGCGACCGCCGCGATAGCGAAAGCCTGGAAGGGCGGCCCCGCGCCCGAAGTGATCGAAGCGCAGGTGCGCGCGACGATGGAAGCCATCGAAGTGCAGCCCGGCAAGCCGCTCGGGTGGACGGACGCCCAGACGATCGCGCAGGCGCTCGAGCTCCTGAAGACCGACGAAGCCATCGGCACGCCGAAGCCGGCCGACGCCTTCTTCACCAACGACCTGCTGACCCAGCCGTAGCCAAGGTGATCCATGACTGAACTGAAACTCCCCGGAATGGTCGCGATGCCCGTCTCTAGAAGCACGAAAAAGAAACCGCCACGAGTCAGATTCTTCGAGCGCTATGCCTCCGTGCTTCTTGCGATCGGCGTCCTCGTCGTATGGCAGTTCGCGGTGCCGCTGTCCGGCCTCTCGGAATTCGTGCTGCCGACGCCGCTCGCCATCGCGAAGCGAATGGTGACCGACTTCAACCTGCTCGCGACGCATTCGTACATCACTCTGCTCGAAGTGCTGGGCGGCTTCCTCTCGGGCGTGGTGGTCGGCATTCCACTCGCGCTGGCGATCTTCTATTCGAAGGTCTTCGAGCGTGCGGTCTATCCGCTTCTCGTGGCGCTGCAGACGGTCCCGAAGATCGCACTCGCACCGTTGCTGGTGCTCTACCTGGGCTACGGCTGGGCGCCGAAGATCAGCCTGGCCTTCCTGATCTCGTTCTTCCCGATCGTGATTTCCACCGTGGTGGGCCTGCAGTCGCTCGACAAGGGCCTGGTCAACATGGTCCGCTCGATGGGCGCGAGCGAGGCGCAGACTTTCTTCAAGGTTCGCTTGCCGGCGGCGTTGCCGAGCATCTTCGGTGGCCTCAAGGTCGCGATCTCGCTGGCAGTCATTGGCGCCATCATCGGCGAGTACATCGCTGCCGAACGCGGTCTCGGCTACCTGCAGCTCCAGGCGAACTCACAGTTCGACACCACGCTGAATTTCGCAACCGTCGTCACGATCTCGCTGATCGGTGTGCTGCTCTATTTCGTCCTTTCTCTTGTCGAGAGCAAGGTTTCGTTTCACCGCGAAAGCGCCAAGTGATGGGAATCCGCCATGAACGTGAAGAGTTTGAAGGAATGCGTCTTGCAATCCGGCGCGGGGAGTCGACGCGATGAGTAGTGCAGCCGCCGTCACCATCGAAGGTGTCTCGAAGTCCTACGAGGTGCGCACGGGCGATGACGTGCTCGCGCTCGACCGTGTCGACCTCAACATCAAGCCCGGCAGCTTCGTCGCGATCGTCGGCCCCAGCGGGTGCGGCAAGAGTACGCTGTTGTCGCTGCTGGCAGGCCTGACGCCGGTGAGCTCCGGTCGATTGGGCATCGATGGCGACATCGTCGTCCGTCCGCATCCCAAGGCCGGTGTCGTGTTCCAGTCCGACCTGCTGCTCTACTGGCGCAGCATCCTCGACAACATCCTGCTGCCCATCGAAATCAAGGGGCTGGACCGAAAGGCCTACGCCGATCGCGCGCGCGAACTGCTGGCGCAGGTCGGGCTCAAGGGCTTCGCAGACAAGTTCCCCTCGGAACTCTCGGGTGGCATGCGTCAACGTGTGGCGATCTGCCGTGCCTTGATCCAGGAGCCCGGGCTGTTGTTGATGGACGAGCCCTTCGGCGCGCTCGATGCACTGACGCGCGAGCAGATGATCATGGACCTGCAGACCATGTGGATGCGACTGCGCAACACGGTGCTGTTCATCACGCACGGCATCGACGAAGCGGTGTTCCTCGCCGATCGCGTCATCGTCATGTCGCCGCGGCCCGGCCGCGTGGATCTCGATCTCGCCATCGACATTCCAAGGCCGCGCCGCTGGAGTGGTATCCACGAAAACCCTGCCTTCCAGCACTACGTGCGGCAGGTGCGCGAGATGTTCGAAGCCAAGGGCGTGCTCGTCGCGCACTGACCAGAGAGGCAGGAATGAAAGTATCCATACTGGGCGCCGGCGCCGGTGGGGCCGCGGCCGTTGCCGAACTCACGCGGGCCGGGCATGAAGTTGTTCTCTGGAACCGCTCTCCCGAAACGCTCGTGCCCTTCCAGGCACTGGGCGGCGTGCGCTACGAAGGCGTGCTGGGCGAAGGCACCGCACGGCCGGCACTGATCACGGCGGATCTCGCTGAGGCCATCAAGGGCGCCGATGCAGCGGTGGTAACGCTGCCGACCTTTTCTCACGCGCCGGTTGCTCGCGCACTCGCCGCCGCGCGCTGGCCGGCGAACCGGCCGGTGGTGCTGAATCCCGGGCACACCGGCGGCGCATTGGACTTCGCGCACGCCTATCGAAGCGTGCGCGCCGATCTGCCGCCGATCGCCGAGTTCTCGACCCTGACCTATGTCGCCCGCAAGTACCAGCCCGACAGCGTGACCGTGACCGGCCGAGCGCGCCAGGTGCGTGCGGCGGCGCTGCCCGGTGGTGACTCGGCGCTGGCCGTCGCTTGCGAACTGTTCCCCGGGGCTGCGCCGGTCGGCGACGTGCTCGCCTCTGCGCTTGCCAATGCCAACCTGGTGCTGCATCCGCCGGGTGCGGTTCTCGCAGCGGCCTGGGTCGAAGCGACGCACGGCGACTTCACCTTCTATGTCCAGGCGATGACGCCCGGGGTTGCGCGCACCATGCGTGCGCTCGACGATGAGCGACTGGCCGTGGCCGCGGCCTTCGGCCATCGTCTGCCGAACCTTGTCGAAGAAATGAAACTGATCGGCACCGTCGAATCGACAGTCACCGACACGCAGGACTTCGTGGCCGCGATCGCGGGCGGCGAGGCCAACAAGCGAATCAAGGGCCCCGACTCCCTGCAGCACCGGTACTACCGGGAGGACTTCGGCCACGGCCTTCTTCCCTTCCTCGAAATCGCCGCGATCGCCGCTGTGGCCACGCCGGTCGCCCGCGCGCTGTACACGCTCGCGCAGGCGCTGGTCGGCATCGACTACAGCAAGGGCGGACGCACCGCCGAAGCGATGGGCATTGCGGGCCTGTCGAGATCCGAACTTCTTCAACGTGTGAGGCAGCCATGAATTGGGACAAAGTCGTCATTGCGATCGTCGGCGGCGATCGTCGCGAACAGGAAATTGCCCGCTGTGCGGTTGCGGCCGGAGCCCAGGTACGCGCCTACGGCTTCCCGTGGCCTGAGCAGGGCATCGCCGGCGTCAACCACGTGTCGAACGCGCGCGAGGCGCTGGAAGGGGCCGACATCGCGCTCTTTCCCATCCCCGGCATCGCCCCGGACGGCGCGCTCTTTGCGCCGCAATGTGCCGAACGCGTCATCCCGGACCGCGAGATGCTCGCCGGCATGCGGCGCCCGGGACACATCATCCTGGGATGGGCCGACCCCAGGCTCAAGGCCCATTGCGAGGCGCTCGGCATCAGCCTGCACGAGTACGAGTGGGACGAGGACCTGATGCTCCTGCGCGGACCCGCGATCGTCGAAGGCATGCTCAAGGTGCTGATCGAGAACACCGATATCACGATCCACAAGGCCAAGATTTGCTTGGTCGGGCAGGGAACGATCGGTTCGTTGGTCACCCATACGCTGCTGGGACTGGGCGCACATGTCCACGTCGCCGCGCGCAATGCAGTGCAGCGCGCCGCGGCCTACGCCGCGGGCGCCGAATCACATGAACTGTCCGATGTGGCCCTGGTGCTTCCGGACACGGACATCGTCATCGCGAGCGTGCCTGCGCGTGTTCTCGGGCGCGAGTTGCTCGAGACATTGCCCAGGCATGCCCTGCTCGTCGACCTCGCAGCGCCGCCCGGCGGCATCGATCGTGACGCCGCACAAGAGCTTGGGCTCAAGTTCGTCTGGGCCCGCGGACTCGGGGCACGCGCGCCCATCACTGTCGGCCGCAGCCAATGGAGCGGCGTGCGTCGCCGCATCGACAACATCTTGAAGGAAAAACAATGAGCGCCGATCTGGTGATTCGCAACGCACGGGTGGTTCGCCACGACGGAGAGTTTCACGGCGGTGTCGCCGTGAAAGACGGCAAGATCATCCTGACCGGCGCCGACAGCGCCTTGCCGAAAGGCCATCGCGAGATCGACGCCGGCGGCCGCGTGCTGATGCCCGGCGTGATCGATCCGCATTGCCACCTGGGCGTCAAGTACCCGTATGCAGAAGACATGCGCACCGAGACGGCGGCGGCGGCTTCCGGGGGCGTGACCACGGCGCTGCTCTACATCCGAAATCTCAAGCCCTCCTACTTGCCGTTCTACGAAGAACGCAAGGCACTCGGCGAGGAGAACGCGATCATCGACTTCGGTTTTCACTTCGGCATTCAGCGCGAAGAGCACATCGCCGAGATTCCCGAGATCGTCGCGAAGACCGGGGTGCGTTCGTTCAAGTGCTACTTCGGCTATGAGCCCGACAACCCGATCGGCATCGTCCCGGCGACCGATGGTTGGGTGTATGCCGCGATGCGCATCCTGGCGAAGATCCCCGGCGCGCTCATCAACGTCCATTGCGAGAACACGCAAATCGCCGCCTGGATGAAGAACGAGATCAAGGCGACAGGTCGACAGGATCTCGGCGCCTATACCGAATCCCGCCCGGCCTTCTGCGAGGTGGAGACCATCCGCCGAATGATCTTCCTTGCGGAGCGAACGGGCTGCTCGCTGCACCTGGTCCACACCTCCGTCGGCATGGGCCCGGTGCTGGCTGCCGAGGCGCAGGCGCGCGGCGTGCACGTCACCGTCGAGACCTGCCAGCACTACCTCACCCGCACGGCCTACGACAGCGACCTGGACATGCGCGCCAAGATCTCGCCACCGCTGCGCGACAAGGAAGAGCAGGAGGGCTTGTGGCGCGGCGTGCTGAACGGCTCGGTCTATAGCCTGGGCACCGATCACGTTCCATTCCTGCCCAAGAAGCTCGAAGACCTTTGGTCCGAATTGCCGGGCGTGGTGTCCTTTCCGTGGGAGCTTTCGCTGATGCTGCACTTCGGAGTGCATCAGCGCGGCTTGCCGCTGTCGCGCCTGGTCCAGCTCAATTCGGCCAATCCTGCACGCCGCTTCGGCCTGTGGCCACGCAAGGGCAACATCGAAGTTGGTTTCGACGCCGATCTCGTGCTGGTCGACCTCGACGAAGAGCGCACGGTCCACCATACCGGCAAGGGCACCTGCATCTACGAAGGCTGGAAGCTCAAGGGATGGCCCGTGCTTACGGTGGCCCGGGGCGCCATCGTCTACGAGAACGGCAAGGTCGACGAAAGTCTCTTCGGCCGTGGGCGCTGCCTTTCCAATCCCTCGTGACCATGGAAACCGGGCTTTGCGCAGGCGTGACGGGTGGTGTAGCGCCACGCACCAGGAGCGTCAGCGAGCGCATCGGAGACCTGCACGAGGCGGCGCGGGAACTCGCCGCGCTCCGGCCGCGCCCACGACTGGAGCGGCTGTCGGGCCTCCACAACCCCTGGGGCCATGCGGCTGGGCTTACCGATGCCTGGCGCTTCCTGGACTTGTGCGAGGACCCGGCCATCGTGGATCGCGTCGAAGCGGCGATCGGGCCCGACATCGTTCTGTGGGATTCCGAGCTGCACCTCGAAGCGGCCTCATACCAACGCTTCGTTCGCGAAGGGCGGGAAGGGCGCTACTGGCCTGTCATGCCACCGGCAGGTGCCGTCGTGCTCGTGGCGCCGAGGCATGCGCAGCCAGTGACGTGCCTGGAACTGAGCTGCGTCGCGACCGGCTTGCCGTTGCTGGATCCGGACGAGCCTGTGTACGTGATCCGCTACATGCCGGCGACCAGCAGCTTCCTTCGCGACGGGCGCGCGCTCGCCAACTGGATCGCCATGGAAGAACAGCCACTGATCAATCATGCCGCGCGGCCACTCTGGCTCGTGCGCGGCGAAGACCGTGCGGGCAACGATTTCGTCACGGGCTTCTCACCCCCGGTCCCGCGTTGGGCAGGAATTCAACCTAAGGAGCACTGACATGCCGTTCGTCATCGTCGAATTTTGGGAAGGTCGCACGGTCGACCAGAAGCGCAACCTCGTCAAGGCCATCACGAAGGCCATGGTCGACGAGGCAGGCTGCAAGCCGGAGCATCTTCACGTCGTGATTCATGACACGCCGAAGGACAGCTGGGGACGCGCCGGCGTGCTGGGCATCGACATGGAGGAAAAGTGATGAATCTCGACGAACTCGATCCCCGTACCTCGGCACTCCTGGTCATTGATCTTCAGAACGCCTTCATCCACGACAACGGAACGCTCGGTATCTCCGGCGTCAACACGAAGCGCCTCTCGTCGATCGTCCCGGCCCTCGCGGAGTTGATCCCGCGTTGCCAGGCGGCGGGCATTCCAGTGGTCTGGACCGTGCAGGAGCACTTCGCGGTGGACGCGAGCCGTGCCCGCAAGAAGCTCGCAGGCCACACGGCACGGCGCAAACAGGTCTCCGCTCTTGCCGGCAGCTGGGACGAGGAGATCGTCGACGAGTTGAAGCCGCTGGCCGCCTTCAATCCGTCCTACGTCATCCGCAAGCACCGCTTCGGCGCCTTCTACGAGACCCGCCTCGAGATGATGTTGAAGATGCTGGGCACCCGGACGCTCTTCGTGGCCGGAACCACGACGAACGCCTGTGTCGAGACGAGCATCCGCGAGGCCTATCTGCGCGACTATGACGTCGTCGCATTGAACGATTGCATCTCCGGCGTCAACGGCGAGTGGGAAGAAACGGCGAAGCAGGTCTGGAAGCAATACTTCTGCGAGCTGTCGGACTCCAAGGAGATGCGCGGCTGGATCGACTCGAAGTCTGCGCCGCGCACGCTCGGCTATGGCCACATGCTGCTGATGGTTCAGGACGTGGAACGCTCCACGGCTTTCTATGTGAACCAGCTCGGCTTTTCCATTCGGCCCGCGAAGCCATTGGCTGACGGCCGGCCGTTCACCGCCTTTCACCAGGGCATCGCGATCGTCGGGGGCCGGGCGCCGGCACACCGGCAGATCGATCACATGGCTTTCGAGGTCAACGATGTCCGCGCGCTGCGGGAGCGGCTGAAAAAGGCCGACGTCGAGTTTCAGCAGGATCTGCACGACGGGCCCTATGGCCTGACCATCTATGTCACCGATCCCGACGGAACCAGGGTCGAGCTATATCAGGTCGCTGCGACCGCCTGAGTGACCCGCGTCGCCGGCTGGCGGCGACGATCATCCCTACGGACGACACACGGCGTTATCGCCGTGTGTCGTTTCGTCTCATGACACCAAGGAACCTCCATGCTGATGGGCGTGCCGGCCGAAACCGCGCCAGGCGAGACAAGCGTGGTCGCGACTGCGGAGACCGCTAAGGGTTTCTACGAACCAGAAATCTCTTTGTTGGTCTCTATTTCGAGACTAAGATCGAAAACAAGAACCGGCGCAGACCCCAGCCCATAGGAGTCACCCGTCGGCCGAACAACCTCCTGGTGCCCGTGGCGCACCTCGTTGGAGCTATGTACGTGGACACGACTCTCAAATCGGTGGCGAACCCCCCAGACAGCGAAAAGGTCAGCGGGTATGCGTGGAAGGCACTTGCCGGTTCAGCGATCGGCTATGCAATGGATGGCTTTGACCTGCTCATCCTGGGTTTCATGCTCTCGGCCATCTCTGCCGATCTGCATCTGACCCCCGGCCAGGCCGGCTCGCTGGTGACCTGGACGCTCATCGGGGCCGTTGCAGGCGGCATCGTCTTCGGCTCGCTGAGTGACCATTTCGGTCGCATTCGCGTAATGACCTGGACCATCTTGCTGTTCGCCGTCTTCACCGGCCTTTGCGCATTCGCCCAAGGCTACTGGGATTTGCTCGTCTACCGCACGATCGCCGGCATCGGCCTCGGCGGCGAGTTCGGCATCGGGATGGCATTGGCGGCCGAAGCGTGGCCGGCCAACAAACGCGCTCGGGTTTCCTCGTATGTGGCGTTGGGATGGCAGGCCGGCGTGCTCGCAGCCGCCTTGCTGACGCCGCTGCTGCTGCCGCACATCGGATGGCGCGGCATGTTTCTGGTTGGCATCTTTCCGGCCATCGTCGCCTGGGTCATCCGCAATCGCCTCCATGAACCGGAAGTCTTCGTTCGCAAGCCAAAGGTCAAGGGTTCCAAGCTGAAGGCATTCCAGTTGCTCGTCAAGGACAAGCGCACCACGCGCACCAGTCTCGGCATCGTGATCCTTTGCTCGGTCCAGAACTTCGGCTACTACGGCATCATGATCTGGATGCCCAGCTTCCTGGCCAGCAAGCTCGGTTTCAATCTCACCAAGTCGGCAATGTGGACCTCAGTGACCATCCTTGGGATGATGGCCGGCATCTTCGTGTTTGGCCAGATCGCAGACCGCATCGGCCGCAAGCCCAGCTTCCTTCTCTTCCAGGCTGGCGCCGTCGCGATGGTGCTGACCTATTCGCAACTGACCGATCCGATCACCATGCTGTGGGCGGGCGCAGTGATGGGCATGTTCGTGAACGGGATGCTCGGCGGCTACGGCGCGCTGATGTCCGAGGCCTACCCGACCGAAGCGCGGGCCACTGCACAGAACGTGCTCTTCAACATCGGCCGCGGCGTCGGCGGATTCGGACCGGTGGTAGTCGGGGCGCTGGCGACGGCATATTCGTTCCAGGTCGCGATTGCCCTGCTGGCTTCGATCTACGTGCTCGACATGTTGGCGACGCTGTTCCTCATTCCTGAGCTCAAAGGCAAGGAGCTCCAATGATGCAAACGTCTGCCGACCACCAGTCGCCCGCCAGCGGCAAGGCCTGCTTCCAGCGCAATGCCGACAGCGTCGCATCGCATCGCTGCGAAGTCACCGAACACCGCTGGATCAACGACCGCTACAAGTACCTCAGGTTGACTTCGCAAGCGGACCTCGCCGGCTCTACCAAGCCCGGCCAGTTCTACCAGCTGAAGTGCCCCGGCACGAACGACCTGAGCCCGTTCCTGCTGCGGCCCATGAGTGTCTACGGTGTCGGGCCCGAAGCCGGAACGATCGAATTCCTCTACAACGTCACCGGCGTGGGCACCCATGCGTTGTCGCACCTCGATGTCGGTGCCTGTATGGACATCGTGGGGCCGTTGGGCAACACATTCGCACTGGAGCCAACTTTCAAGCGAATCATGGTCGTGGCGCGCGGCGTCGGCCTCGCCACGATGGCACCGCTGCTCCAGCACGCGGCAAAGACGGGCATCCGGATCACCGCCGTCATGTCGGCGCGCACACCGAAGGACCTGATGCGCGACGAGTTCCTGCGCGGCGCCGATGCCGACGTTCATTGCGTCTTCGACAGCGAAGGCAGTTCCTCGGTCGAGGCCATGGAGCCGCTGGTACGCCGTCTACTGCGCGCCGGGCATCACGACGTGGTCTACACCTGTGGATCGCACCGCATCCTCATGCTCCTGCAGCGGGTGCTGAAGGACTTTCCAGCCACGCGCGGCGAAGTCGCCATGGAACAGCGAATGGCCTGCGGCATGGGCGTGTGCCTTTCCTGTGTCCGCTTGTTCGACAAGGGCGGCGACAAGCAATTCCTTCGCGTCTGTCGCGAAGGCCCCGTATTCCCCATCAGCGACGTCGTCGGGGAGGTGGAGTTTGGCTAATCTGTCCGTCAAGGTCGGAGAGCTAGGCCTCCGCAACCCGGTGATGCCCGCCTCGGGCTGCTTCGCGATCGAATATGCCGAAGCGCTCGACCTCAACAAGCTCGGTGCGCTCGTGATCAAGAGCGTGTCCCCGAAAAGCCGCGCCGGAAACCCGACCCCGCGCGTCACCGAAGCCTACAGCGGCATGCTGAACTCGATCGGCATCCCGAGCAAGGGCCTGGCCTACTACCGCGATTCGGTGCTGCCGGCCTACACGCAATACGACACGCCCGTCGTGGTCTCGATTTCCGCGGACACCGTCGACGAGTTCGCCGAGGCAGTGGCCGAGATGTCATTGCCGGAGGTGGCCGTGGTCGAAGCCAACATCTCGTGCCCGAATCTCGAGGCAGATGGCATGGCCTTCGCCATGACGCCCGAGACCACGTACAAGGTGGTCAGCGCGATTCGTCGCCGCACCAGCCATCCGTTCTGGGCCAAGCTCACGCCGAACGCTTCGCACATCGCAGCCGTCGCCAGGGCGGCCGAGGAAGCCGGCGCCGACGCGCTGGTGATGGGCAACACCGTACTGGGCATGTCGATCGACGTGCGCACGCGCAAGCCGAAGCTCGGCAACGTGATGGGCGGCCTGTCGGGCCCGGCGATCAAGCCGATCGCGCTGCGGATGGTCCACCAGTGCTATCGCAGCGTGCGGATACCGATCATCGGATGTGGCGGCATATCCTGCGCGGACGATGCCGTCGAGTTCATGCTCGCCGGCGCCAGTGCGGTACAGATCGGCACCGCATCTTTCATCGATCCGGGCGCGATGCAGAAGATCATCCACGGGCTCGAAGCCTACTGCCGGGAGATGGGCGTGGAGAACATTCGCGAACTGACCGGGCAGGTCAAGCTCGACCGACAGTTGTCGGACCGGTGGCTGCGCTTTGCGCAGCAGTCGGGTTGATGGGCGAGGCCATGAGCGTTCTCGGCCTTCAATCCACCGCCGAAAAGCTGTTCTCCGACGTGCGTGATCTGACCTTCGATGGCGTCGGCGTCACGCGCGAGAGCTACGGCCGCGGCGAATCGGCGACCGCCGACTATCTGCGCGAGTTCGCAAAGGCACAGGGGCTGGACGTGCATGCCGATCGGGCGGCCAACCTGGTGTTTCGCCTGCCCGAGGCCGGCGCGTCGTCCTCGGTCTCGTGGGCCGGATCGCACATCGACTCCGTGCCGCAAGGCGGGAATTTCGATGGCTATGCCGGCGTCGTCGCCGGACTGCTTTGCTTGCTGGAACAGAAGCGCAGCGGCGAGGCCTACCGCCTGCCGCTTGAAGTCATCGCGTTCCGTGGTGAGGAGAGTGCCTGGTTTGGCAAGGCCTACATGGGCTCCGGCGCGTTGTTCGGCAAGATCGGCGCGGCGGACCTCGACCTCCAGCAGCGCACGACGCGCGAGACGATGGCCGACTGCATGCGAGCCTGCGGCGCTGACGTCGAGGCGATTCGCACCCAGCAAGTGCTCATCGACAAGGCCAGGGTGAAGGCCTATCTCGAACTGCACATCGAGCAGGGTCCGGTGATGATCGCCCGCCAGCTGCCCCTGGCCGTCGTCTCGGGTATCCGTGGCAACGTGCGACACAACCGTGTCGTGTGTCATGGCGATGCGCAGCATTCGGGCGTGGTGCCGCGCTGGCTGCGCCATGACGCGATGTTCGCGGTGGCCGATTTGATCATGCGCATCGATGCGCACTGGCGCGTCCTGCTCGAACGCGGGATCGATCTCGTCGTGACGACGGGCATCGTGAGCACCGACCCTGCGGAACACTCGATCTCGCGCATCCCGGGGCAGGTCAGCTTCAGCCTGGAGGCGCGCAGCAAGAGCAACGACACGCTGGAGGCGTTCTATCAACTGATGCGCGCCGAGTGCACGGCCATCGAACGGGAGCGCGGCGTCCGGTTCGAGTTCGACCGTCGCCTGCTGAGCGATCCGGCCACCATGGACAAATCGATCTGCGAGGTCCTTTCGAACGCCTGCTCAGCGCAGGGGACGCGCTTTGAAGTGATTCCCAGCGGAGCGGGGCACGACGCCTCCTTGTTTGCCAACGCCGGCATCCCCAGCGGCATGCTCTTCGTGCGCAACCAGAATGGCTCGCACAATCCGCACGAAGCGATGGACATGGGCGACTTCATGCTCGGCGTGCAGGCCATGCACGGCGCCTTCGCCCAGTTGGCATGAGGCACCTGATGAATCAATCGATCACCCTGCGCCGCCCCGACGACTGGCATCTGCACTTGCGCGACGGCGAGGTGCTCGAAGCCGCGCTGCGATACACGACGGACCAGTTCGCTCGCGCTGTCGTCATGCCCAACCTGAATCCGCCGATCACTACGGTCGCAATGGCACGCCCTTACCGCGACCGGATCCTCGCCGCGCTCGATCCGGGTGTGCGGTTCACGCCGCTAATGACGGCCTACCTCTGCGACAACACGCCTGCCGAAGATCTTCGGCAGGGGTTCGAGGAGAAGGTCTTCGCGGCAGTCAAGCTCTATCCCGCCGGCGCGACCACCCATTCGGAACTGGGTGTCACGTCGACCGCGAAGGTCGCCAAGGCGCTCGATACGATGCAAGTGATCGGGATGCCGCTGCTCGTGCACGGGGAAAGCACTGATCCATCGGTCGACGTGTTCGACCGCGAGGCCGTGTTCATCGAGACCACGCTCCGCCCCCTGTTGCGAGATTTCCCGAATCTCAAGGTCGTGATGGAGCACATCACGACCGAGCAGGCCGTGGAGTTCGTGCTCGCCGATGCGAGTGGCCGTCTCGGCGCAACCATCACGCCACAACATCTGATGTTCAATCGCAATGCCATCTTCACGGGCGGCATCCGGCCGCACTTCTATTGCCTTCCTGTCCTCAAGCGTGAGCGCCATCGCCTGGCGCTGCGAAAGGTGGCGACGTCAGGGGACCCGAGATTCTTTCTGGGCACCGATTCGGCTCCTCACTATCGCGTGCTCAAGGAAGCGAGATGCGGCTGCGCCGGCATCTTCAACGCGCCGACTGCGATGCAAAGCTACTGCACCGTGTTCGACGAGGAGCATGCGCTCGACCGGCTCGAAGCCTTTGCCAGCCTCAACGGCCCACGCTTCTATGGCTTGTCGCCGAATGAAGAAACGGTGACGTGGACCCGCACGGACTGTCTGGTGCCCGACGACGTGGTGCTGCCCGGCGGCGCCACGATTCATCCTTTCCTGGGCGGCACCACCGTATCGTGGAGCCAGCCCTGATGACCTCTGGACCGCCATCTCCTATAGTCTCTTTTTCGATTCAAAGATTGGAAAGTGAGATGGACGCCGCCAATCAAGCCTACAAGTCCTCGATCGACTACCTGGCGCTCGGCAACCGGTTGCGGGCCTACCGGGTGGGTGCGTCCTTGCTTGCCGAGGACGTCGCGGAAAAACTCGGCATCTCCAGGGCGGTCGTCTACCGGCTTGAGAAGGGCGAGATCGTCAAGATCGAGACCTTGGAGCGTCTGGCAGCACTGCTGGACACCTCGATGGCATCTCTGCTCGGCGTCGAAGTCGAGTACTACCCGACGGCTCTCGGCCTCTTCGAACGGATGCGCCAACTGGAGGAATCCGCCGATCGCATCCTGGCGCACTTCGAGCCGATCTCGCTGCTGCTCACGTCAGACGATTACCTGCCACTGCTGCGGGAAATGCTCGCCGAAGCTTCCCCTCGACGTGATGTCAAGTCACCCAGCGCCGCCGACATCGACAAGATGCTCCAGATCATGGAAGAGCGGCGCGCGTTCTTCCAGAAACGCAGGCCGCACATCGTGAGTCTGATCGGCCTGCGCGAGCTCGAACGCTTCATTCAGACCGGCCTTGTGGGCAGGGTCGACCTGCCGGAGAAGACCAGGGCCGTGCGCAGGCTCGCCGCAAGACGTGAAGTCGAACGCATCGCCGACCTGATGGAAAGCGAGCCGATCGACGTGCAGATCGGACTGATCGATGACGCCATGCCCGCATCGACCTTCCAGGTGTTCTCGAGCCGGGCTGGCAGCGTGCTTGCGGTCAGTCCGTTCCGCCTCGGCGAATTGCCCAACGTCAGGAACGGCATCGCCACCGTTACCGCATCGCCCGAGGCGGTTCGCATGTACGAGGCCATGATCGGCAAGCTCTGGAAGGCTGCCTACAAGGGCAGGGCGGGCGCGCAGCATCTGCGAAAACTGCTCGCACTCCTTCAGTAGATTGAACGGACTCCCATGATGACCTCACCACAATTTCCCCAAGGTCGGGCCCAGGCGGTTGCCGCCCAATTGATCGACGCGGGATGCGTGACTTTTCGCGCCGACGAGCCTTTTCGCCTCCCGTCGGGGTGGGCCAGCCCGGCCTACATGGATTGCCGGCGGCTCATCTCATTTCCCCGCGTGCGAAGGGAACTGGTAGGCCATGCCATCGAACGATTGCAGGCCAGCGGGAGTCTGAGAGACGTTGCGTCGATTGCCGGCGGCGAAGCCAGTGGTATCGCCTTCGCGGCCTGGATGGCGGAAGCGCAGGATTTGCCGTTGCAGTACGTCCGCAAGCGAGCGGCTGGAACGAATCAGATCGAGGGTGTGGTCCCCAGAGGTTCCAAAGTGCTCCTCGTCGACGACATGATGGCTGCGGGCGCTTCGAAAGTCGCATTCGTCAGCGCATTGCGCGGCGTCGGCGCCGTCGTGGAAGAGGTCTTCGTCATCTTCGACTACGGCACCTTCGAAGCCGAGGCGCTACTTTCGACGCTGGGCGTGAACGTCCATGCGTTGGCCAATTGGCGCGACATCCTGGCCGTCGCTCGGGCACGCAACGATTTCGGCAACGCCGCGCTGGACGAACTGGACGAATTCCTGTCTGATCCATCGGCGTGGTCGCAGGCACGCGGTGGATTGGGCGCCAACCACTCACTCGAAAAAGCAACGTCATGAACTTCAAGCAAATCTCCGATCAATTCAACGACTCCGGTCTGGGCACCGACGCCTTCAAGACGCTCTACAAGTCGGCGTTCGATCTCATGAAAGAGGATTCGTCCAATGCAAGCCTCTACTTTGTGATCGGCACGGCCGCTCGCGCATTCGTGATGCGGTACGAGGACCAGGCACTCTCCGGCGAATTCGTCGACGAGGCCAAGGCGACCATGCATCGCATGAACCAGAAAATTCTGACCGCGCTGGCATCCGAGCCGGCGGAGCGCCTGCGCTTGTCGAGCGAGGTCGCAATGGACTACGAATGGAATGTGACGGCATTCTGAAACGGACAGCAGCGACGACGAGCAGGAACACGATGACAAGAACCGGAAGGACGCCGGCAAATCGGACTAATTCCGTTTCGCGTGCTTGACGCTGCGCGCAGCGATCAGGGCACTATCCCAATGCCCGCAGTTCCCGCAATGCGACAGACAGCATCGAGGCGTCAGGCGCCGGCACTGCACGCAGTTCGCCCATCAGTTCCGCCGCGCGTTCGAGCGTCCGGCCATTCGCGGCGTGCCATGCCTCGACCAGTGCCGTCGGCGACTCGATTTCGCCGCCCCCGGCCAGCACCGCTCCGGTGATCGAGCGTTGCATGCTCGACAGGTCGTCCAGCATTGCGCCCTTCGCGAGCATCTGCCAATGCTGGTCGCCGGGCAGTGCCGCGATGCGTTCGCGCAGCCACGGCATGCCGAGGCGGTTCGCGAGGTCGAAGTAGATCGCAGCCACCAGCGCCACCGGCCACCTGGCGCTGCCGGCGATCTCTGCGATGTCGAGCGTGGCATACAGCGAGTCGAAGGTGACAACGCGCTCAGCCAGTTCGCGCGGCACGCCGCCGGCCACATAGTGCGAGACCGCGGCATCGACGCGGGCGCGCCCATCGGCGTCCAGCAGTTCAGTCAGCCGTTTCGACAGCGCCTCGACGTTCGGCGTGAAGTGCGCAATGGTCGATTCCATGTCCTCGTTGAGGCGCCGCGAGCGAAGGAACCACTTGGTGCCCCGCTCGAGTTGCCGGCTGGTGTCGATCAGCAGGCTCGACTGCACGGCGTCGTCCACGCGGTTGTCGAGCGCATCGATCGACAGCCACAGTGGCACCATGCCGAAGATCTCGCGGCTCATCAGGTAGGCACGCACAACCTCGAACGCACGGGCGCCGGTGGTCTCGACCAGGCGATGCACGAAGGTGCTGCCGATGCGGTTGATGGTGCTGTTGGTGACGTGCGTGGCGATGATCTCGCGCCGCAGCGGATGCCTGGGCATGTAGGCCGCGAACTTCTCGCCGAGCAGCTTCGGGAAGTATCGCCCCAGCGCCGTCGCGACCCACGGGTCGTCGGGCAGCGGCGAAGCCAGCAGTTCGTCGTAGACCCAGATCTTGCTGTAGGCCAGCAACACCGCGCGCTCGGGACCGGTCAGGCCCTGTCCCTGGACGCGGCGCTCGGCCAGTTCCTCGTCGGATGGCAGGTACTCGATCGCACGATTCAGCCGCCCGGCCTTCTCGAGATACTGCATGAACCGGGTCTGCGCATCGAGCAGCTGCGGCGCGATGCGCCCGGTGACCGACAGCACCTGCGTCTGGAAAATGTTGTCGCGCAGGACCAGCGCGGCCACGTCGTCGGTCATTTCCGGCAGCAGCGCATTTCGTTGCTTCTCGGTGAGCTCGCCTTCGGCGATGGGCAGGCCGACCAGGATCTTGATGTTGACCTCATGATCCGAGGTGTCCACGCCGGCCGAATTGTCGATCGCGTCCGTGTTGATGCGCCCGCCCGCCAGCGCGAACTCGATCCGGCCCAATTGCGTGCAGCCGAGGTTCCCGCCTTCGGCGAGCACCTTGCAGCGCAGTTCCCCGCCGTTCACGCGCAGCGCGTCGTTGGCGCGGTCGCCGACCTGGGCGTGGCTCTCGCTTGCAGCCTTCACGTACGTGCCGATGCCACCGTTGTAGATCAGGTCGACCGGGGCCTTGAGGATGGCGTTGACCAACTCGGTCGGCGTGAGCGCATCGGCGGTGATGCCGAGCACCTGCTTCACCTGTGGCGTGATCGCGATCGACTTGGCGCCGCGCGCGTGGATCCCGCCGCCCTCGGAGATGAGCGCCGCGTCGTAGTCGGCCCACGATGATCGCGCCAGCTTGAACAGGCGCTCGCGCTCGGCAAAGCTCTTCTGCACGTCGGGGCTTGGGTCGAGAAAGACGTGGCGGTGATCGAACGCCGCCACCAGCCGGATGTGCGGGGAGAGCAGCATGCCGTTGCCGAACACGTCACCCGACATGTCGCCGATTCCGGCGACCGTGAAGTCGGTCGTCTGCGTGTCGATACCCATCTCCCGGAAGTGGCGCTTCACCGATTCCCAGGCGCCGCGCGCCGTGATGCCCATGGCCTTATGGTCGTAGCCCACCGAGCCGCCCGAGGCAAAGGCGTCGCCGAGCCAGAAGCCGTATTCCTTGCTGATGCCGTTGGCGTAGTCGCTGAAGGTGGCAGTGCCCTTGTCGGCCGCGACCACCAGGTATGGATCGTCGTCATCGTGGCGCTTGACCTGCGCCGGCGGCACGATCTTGTCGCCGATGCGGTTGTCCGTGATGTCGAGCAGACCGCGCAGGTAGTCCTGATAGCAGGCCACGCCTTCGCGCAGGTAGGCATCGCGATCGCTCGCGGCGGGTGCGCGCTTGAGCACGAAGCCGCCCTTCGAGCCCACCGGCACGATCACGGTGTTCTTGACCATTTGCGCCTTCACGAGGCCCAGCACCTCGGTGCGGAAGTCTTCCGGCCGGTCCGACCAGCGCAGTCCGCCGCGTGCGACGCGGCCGCCGCGCAGGTGCACACCCTCGAAGCGCGTCGAGTACACGAAGATCTCGAACATCGGCTTCGGCGCCGGCAGGTCGGGCACCTTCGACGAATCGAACTTGAACGACAGGAAACCGCGCTGCCGCCCCGCCGCATCGCGACGCCAGTAGTTGGTGCGCGTGGTGGCCAGGATCAGCGACAGGTACTGCCGCAGAACGCGGTCTTCCGACAGGTTGGCCACGTTCTCGAGCGCGGCTTCGATCGCGCGCACCTTCTCGCCGGCCAGCGTGTCGTCGCCGCCGCCGGCCTGCGCCGGATCGAAGCGCAGCTTGAAGAGTTCGACCAATGCGCGCGCAATGGGCGCGTTCGCCACCAGCGTGCTTTCCATGAAGGGTTGCGACAACGCGAAGCCGATCTGCCGCATGTACTTCGCGTAGGCGCGAAGCACGACGATCTCGTGCGCGGGCAGGCGCGCTGCAAGCACCAGGCGGTTGAAGTCGTCGTTCTCGACCTCGCCGCCGAGAACGGCGGCGAACGCATCCTCGAACACCGGTCGCAGCGCGTCGACCTCGATCTCGGCATCGCCCAGCGCGCTGCGCAGTCCGAAATCATGGACCCAGATGGGCGACGCGCCCTGCAGTGCAAGGCGGTACGGATGTTCGTCGAGCACCTTCATGCCCAGGTGTTCGAGCATCGGCAGGCTGGTCGACAGGATGAGCGGTTCGCCGCGCCGCAGCACCTTGAAGCGCAGCGTGCCTGGGGACGCCTCGAGCGGCCGGTAGAGATTCATGCCGAGCGGTTGCGTGTCGCTCAGCTGCTCCATCAGCTCGATGTCGTGCACGGCGGCGCGCGCCGCGAACTCGTCCCGGTAACCGGCCGGGAATGCGCCGCCGAACTGGCGCAGCAGCGCGTTGCCGTGCGCTTCGCCGGTCGCCTCGATCAGCGCCGACTTCAGGTCGTCGTCCCAGCGGCGGGCGGCGACAGCCAGGCGCTGCTCGAGATCGCGTACGTCGAAGGGCGGGATGCTGCCGGGCCGGGTGCGCACGGTGATCTGGATCAGGGCCAGGACTGATTCCGACAGCTGCACGTTGAACTCTGAACTGGTGCCATTGAGGGCATGGATCAGGATCGCCTGCCACTTCTCGCGCAGCTCGGTCGTGTAGTTCTCGCGGGGCGCGTAGATCATGCACGCCACGAAACGTTCGAACTGATCGCGCCGCACGAACAGGCGGAAGCGCTGGCGCTCGCCCAGGTGGAGGATGCCCATGGATGTGGACAACAGCTCGTCGGCGCTGGTCTGGAACAGCTCGTCGCGCGGATAGGTTTCGAGGATGTTGAGGAGTGCCTTTCCCGAGTGGCTGCCGCGCGCGAGCCCTGCGCGCGCGACCACGTCGGCCACCTTGCGCCGCAGCAGAGGAATGTCGGCCGGGCTGGCGCTGTAGGCCGTGGAAGTGAACAGGCCGAGAAAACGGTCTTCGCCGCAGACAAGGCCTTCGGCATCGAAGCGCTTGATGGCGATGTAATCGAGGTAGCCGGGCCGGTGCACGGTGGAGCGCGAGGTCGACTTGGTGACCACCAGCAAATTGGGTCGGCGTGCGTAGGCGCGCACCTCCGGGGGCAGCGCCGCGAAGGCGGCTGCCGCGTCCTTGGTCGTCTCGCGCAGGATGCCGAAGCTCGAATCCGGCAAGACTTTGAGGGCGTCCTCGCCGTCGACCTTCACCAACTCGTGGCTGCGGTGACCCAGGAAGGTGAAGTGGTCATCGGTCAGCCAGCGCAGAAAGGCCTGGCCTTCGGCGAGTTCCTGCGGCGGGATTGGCGGCGCGCGCTCGTCGAGGCCCCGAACGATGTCCAGTACGCACTCCTTCATCGCCTTCCAGTCGGCCACGGCCGCCCGCACGTCGCCGAGCACGCGCGCCAAGTCGGTGGCAAGCGCCTCGAGGTGGCCCGCGTCGGCCACGCGGTCCACCTCGACGTGGATGAAGGACTCGCGGCGGGCATCGGGCGAAGGCGTCTCTGCGGCCAACCCCTGGAGCGTGCCTTCGCTGTCGCGGATCACCCCGACCAGTGGGTGGATGATCAGGTGCAGGGTCAGCCCGTGGCGGTTGACTTCCATGGTCACCGAATCGACGAGGAACGGCATGTCGTCGTTGACCATCTCGATGATCGTGTGCGTCGACTGCCAGCCGTGCTCCGCGATCGTCGGGTTGAACGCCCGCAGCCGGGCGTGCCCCGGCTTGCGGTTGCGCGCGAAGCCCCAATGCGACAGCGCGGCGCCGTACAGGTCGGCCACTTGGCGATCGGCCAGGTCTTCAGGGTCCACCTGACCGAAGTACTGCCGCGCGAAGGCGGCGAGAAGGTCCGTCTGGTCCGGGGCGACCTTGGCGTGAATCAGTGCAACGACCTCGTCCAGGCGTTCGCCTCGGCTTCCTGTCACGGATGCATCGGTATCCATGCTTTTCTCCTGATCGGCGCGATGTAGGCCACTGTGGAAGCGACCGGGCGGAAAAGCAAGGGGCCGACTGCACCTGCGCAAACCCTTCAGCCTGATGGTGCCATCCAGGACGGCGGGAAAATGCCGCATGTCGTTGCTGGCCGTCAGTCACGCAAATCCCAGCGTTGAGGAGGTTATCGCCTCCTACCGCGCCGCGCACTACTGCATCGAGCCTGCAGGTGCATCCGCTGTGATACTGCGCATCGGTGAGCGGTCAGCCGGGTTGGCTGCGATATACAGCGAATTGGGCGTGGACAGCTGCGCATTCCTCACCGCTTCGAACCCGTTGGGGGTTGCCTTGCGCGATGCGGACAACGCGGTCGCCATGACTGCGCTCTGCGTTGATGTACACGCATTGGGTCTCGCGCTGTTGCCCGGCGTCAGCAGAGATGGAGACCCTGCCAGCAGTTGGCCCGGCGAAGAGAGCGTTGCAGTCCTCGGCATCAGTCGAGACGCGGCGCGTGAGCTAGGGCATCGCTACCAACAGAACGCCATCGTATGGGCAGGCTCCGATGCCGTGCCCGAGCTGATCCTCCTTCGATAGCCCGGAGCCCGCAGCAAACGGCAATGGTGGTCGAACTCGGACGGCGCGGCATGGTTGGCGGCCAGGAAGACATGATCGAGGACACCGTGATGACACTCGCGCGGGCGCGAGGCGCGGCGCAGGAGGCGACGGCATGAACCTCGACCTGAAGACGATTGCCGCGCTCGCGGAGCATCTGGAAAGCTGCGAACTCGGCGCGTGGGACACGCCGAAGATCACCGACGAGTATCCCCAGATGGACTGGGACGACGCCTACGCGATCCAGAACGAGATCCGTCGGCGCAAGATCGCGCGTGGGCATCGAATTGTCAGTCTCAAGGCCGGCCTGACGTCGCACGCGAAGATGAAGCAGATGGGCGTGACCACGCACCAGATAGTTTACATAATGCAAATTGTATGACCTTATCCTGTGGGCCCCAAGTTGTAATGTCGCGTTTCAGCAAAGTTCAGATGTCGCGCAAGCCTGCTCGGCTTTGTCCTCTGCCCTCGCCTTCAGGGGTTGCGCGTACAGGTACAGCTTGCGCTCTCGGAGAACCGAACAAGCGCGACGTGGCCCTGTCTGAAATTGAGGCATCGCGTTGGGAAGTGCATCAGGAGCCAATCCGACCGTGGAGAACATAGGCCGCTGATACGACCGAAGCCTGCTCGCTTTCGCGCTCGATTTTCATTGCGACTCTTTCCAGTCATGTTCGAAGAACCCGAACATCTGCATCGAAAACATGGCACGGCAAATTCGAAGCCAAGGAAGATTATTGGGGCACGGTAAGTCACCGTTTCAACCCAAGGAAAATCATCATGAGTCGTCTGAAGGACAAGGTTGCCATCATTACCGGTGCGAGTTCTGGTATCGGTCGCGCGTCCGCATTGTTGTTCGCCGCTGAAGGCGCCAAGCTGGTCGTTGGCGCCCGGCGCAAGGCGGAGCTCGAGAGCCTCGTCGCGGACATCGAGCGGGCGGGCGGCACGGCAGTCGCAGTGGCTGGCGATGTGCGTTCCGAAAGCTATGCAAGGGAATTGGTCGCTACCGCCGTCAGCCGCTTCGGTCGCCTGGATATCGCCTTCAACAACGCCGGCGTGCTGGGCGAAGCCGGCGACAGCACCACCGTGTCCGAGGCGGGATGGAGCGACACCATCTCGGTGAACCTGACGGGGTCCTTCCTCGGCGCCAAGCACCAGATCGCCGAGATGCTCAAACACGGCGGCGGCTCTGTCATCTTCACGTCCACCTTCGTGGGCTACAGCTTTGCATTCCCGGGTGTGGCTGCCTATGCCGCGAGCAAATCGGGCCTGATCGGCCTGACACAGGCCCTGGCTGCCGAGTACGGGCCGCGCAACGTGCGCGTCAATGCCATCTTGCCGGGTGCAGTCGAAACGGACATGTACCGTCAGATGAACGACACGCCCGAGAAGACAGCTTTTGTGGGTGGCCTGCATGCGCTCAAGCGTGCAGCGCAACCCGAAGAGCTTGCGCGCTCGGTGCTCTATCTGGCGTCCGACGACTCCACTTTTGTAACCGGCACCGCGACCCTGGTAGACGGCGGCGCCTCGATCACACGGACCTGACACACACGCATGCGCTGAGCCCCGGCCCGAAGCGGCGTCGGCCCGGAACCGCACCGCCTTCTTTTGATGTCCAACCCCGGACAGAGTCGAGGTGCGGGTCTGGGCCGAACTCCTGCCGCTCGGCTCCGAGCGGGATCCCCTCGCCCGTTTGCAACTGCGCCCCGGCAATACGCGCTCGGACGACTACATCCAGCAGATTGCACAGGGCGTGGACGCCGAACTGGAGGGTCTTGATTTTCCCGGGATGTTCCGCCAGCGGGATGAATTGTTGATTCAGTTGATCGCGGCGAAGGCGGCGAAATCGCAGATCCCGTAGCCGGCGGAATTGCCCGAGTACCCTGGCCTGAGGCGCATCATGCACTCATGAACGTCCACGAACTGGCCCTTGCCGGCCTGAACGACCACCGCTTGTTCACTGCGCTCGATGTTCGACTCCTTGGCCTGGGGCTGTTCGCCGTGACCGGCGCGCAAAAGGCCATGATCTTTGGTCACAGCGCCGAGGTGGCCGTGCTGACGGGCGTGGCCACCGTCGTGGGCGGCGGTGTGATGCGCGACCTGCTGCCCAATCGGGTGCCGGTGATCCTCCGGCGGGAGATCTATGCGTCGGCTGCGCTGGTGGCCGCCGTCATCGAGGTGGCTGGCGAGCGCCTCGGATGGGTGTCGAACGGGCGGACCTGGATCGCCTTGATGGCGTGCTTCGCACTGCGTTACCTGTCGCTGCGCTACAAGTGGAACTTGCCGCGCGCTTCCGGACGCGACCGCAAAGGCGACTGATTTCGACCAAGCGCCGAGCGATATCGAGGACGGCGCTGCGGGCCGAGGCCACCGCATCGTCATTCGGGTTCGATGCCGGCCGCGCGAATCACCCGCCGGATCCAGCATGAGCTGGTGGCTTGCGAGAAGCTCAGATGATCTTGAGTCGGCGCAGTTCCGGCGCCAGGCTCACGCCCCCTGCCCGCTTCACGGCCTGGTTGACGGCGGCGCGCAGCGAGCCCAGGTCCTCTTGCACCATGCGCTGCACACATTCGAGCGCGGTGCTGCGCTCGAGCATGCCCTGATAGGGCTCGTCATTTTGCCCGATTGCCACGATGGCCTCGTCGTTCGCAAGGCGGTACAGCAGCAGCATCCAGTGGTGGTTTTCCAGCAAGGGGCACTCGTGCTGGCGGGCCTGGGCGTAGGCCGGAGAAGCAGCCACGGCGCGCACCGCGCACGCGAAGGCCGCCAGGACTTCAGGTGAGGCAGTTGCATTACCGCCCTCGCTTGCCACAGCAATGCACGCCGCGGCACGCACCAGGTCGCTGCTGGGGCCGCCCTTGCCGCTGCCTTGCTTTTCGTGCTCTTCGTAGAGCGCCGTCAACTGCCCGGGCGCAATCGCTGCGCCGGCTAGCCAAAGGCTGCTCGTGTCCACCAGGTAGACAAAGGCGTCCACCGACTCCGGTTCGCGATCCGGGTGGAGGTCCAGGCCCCAGTTCGGGCTCGGCTCATTGAGACTCGCGACGACACCTTTCCAGAAGGCGGCTTCCGGAGCGGTGCTGCACGCGCATTGGCGCAGAAGTGCGTCGAGCCTGGGTGAGGTCAATCTGCGAGTCCTGAGGGGCGTCGATCAAATCGTATGCCTGTACACGGCCGAACGCACGCGCTTCTTTGGAATTCTCGTGCTCTTCTCTGTTCTCACCCTCATATATTCCCAAGCCTGAGGGCCGCGTTCGGCCAAGAGAGAAAGGCACGCTCATGCAGCATGACGACGCAGATCACGTTGAAATGTCGACCCGGAAGGCAACGCCCACAACCATCGATGAGTACGTCTCGGGATTTCCGCCGGATGTGAAAGCGATTCTTCAGAAGATTCGGCAGACCGTGCGAAATGCTGCGCCCGCTGCGGAGGAAGCCATAAGCTACCGGTCCGGTCACCTGCGACGACACCCTCCGAGGAAAACGCGATCGCGCCCTTCTGCTGTTCGCCTGGGCCACCGAGTAGGCGGCGTCGCTCGGAGGTGGCCGCGGCGACCCTGGAGAACCTGCGGCGCATTCAACGCACCCTTGCTGCTTTTGGAATATGCCGCGCGCAGCCGTCAAGAATCCCGGTTCCACGCCTTGGGCAAAACCGACGACGGGCGCACATTGCACATCACATTCACTTTGCGCCAATCGAGCCTGTTGATTCGCGTCATTTCAGCCAGGGACATGCACCGAAAGGAGCGAGCCATTTATGAACAAGCAGACTAAGGCGATCCCGAAGTTCGCCACCGAAGCGCAAGAGCGTGCGTATTGGGAGAAGCATGACTCGACGGACTACCTTGACTGGTCGAAAGCCAAGAAGGTTGCGCTGCCCAACTTGAAACCCACGACCAAAACCATTTCGCTGCGCCTGCCTCAGCACCTGCTGGACTCAATCAAGGTCGCGGCGAACGCCCGCGATGTGCCTTACCAATCGCTGATCAAGGTCTGGTTGCAAGAAAAACTACAAACTCGCTGAGCGGCCAGCAGGTTGCCCGGATACGCAGACCGGTTGCTCGCGGCGGCCGAGGGGCAGATCCTACGGCCACGCGCTGGCTTTGGCGGCCGGATAGCTACGCAACTGGTCGGTGACGATTTTGCGCGGTACCTCCGGGCAGGCGGCGAGCACGCACTTGAAGAAGCGCTTTGCTGCGAGCTTGTCGCGGCGCTTCTGCAGAAGAATTTCGAGTTCAGCGCCATGCTGATCGACGGCGCGCCACAGCAAGTAGGGCTCGCCGCGCAGCGTCACGAACATCTCGTCCAAATGCCAAGTCGATCCCGGCTTGCGGCGCGCAGCCTTGACGCGATGCGCAAAGCTCGCGCCGAATTTGTCGCACCAGCGCTGGATCGTCTCGTAGCTGACGACAACACCGCGCTCGAACAGCAACTCCTCGATGTCGCGCAGGCTCAGTTGAAATCGAAAATACCAACGCACCGCCTGGCTGATCACCGCCGCCGGGAACCGATGACCGTGATAGAGCGATCTCGTCGTCCTTTGCATCGGGGAAGCTTACGCCATCGGCAACGTGACAATGCCGCCTACAGCGCGCGGCGCGACGATTCGGGCGCGAACAGGATGCCGATGAAGGCGCACACGGCAATCACCTCGAAGTAGATGATCACCGGCATGAAGCTGGCGTCGTTGCCCATCAGGCCTGTGGCGATCAGCGGTGCCAGGCCGCCGCCGAGCACGATGCCTAGTTGCTTGCCGAGCGAGCCGCCGCTGACGCGCACTTCGGTCGGAAACTGCTCGGCGGTGAACGCCGCTTCCGGCGCGAACATCATCGCGTGCACCACGCCCAGGGTGATGACGAGCGCGCCGCTCATCAGAATGACGTCGCGCATGTCGACGATCTGAAGGAACACCGGGAACCACACCGCCGCGAGTGCAATGCCCAGCAGCAGCAGCGGACGACGGCCCCAACGGTCGCTGGCCATCGCGATGAGCGGGACCATGACCATTTCGAGGACGTTCGCGAGCGTAGTACCTGTCGTGATGCCCGATGGGGACATGTGCAGGCGCTTGACCGCATAGCCGAGCACGAACACCGTGGCAAGGTATTGGAACGAGCTGTGCACCATGTTGATGAGCACCGCGCGCACGGTGGGCAGCTTCCACGACCGCAGCACCTCGACGATCGGCATGCCCGCGACCTGGCGACGCGCCTTCAGTTGCTTGAAGAGCGTGGACTCGTCGACTTGCAAACGGACATAGGTCCCGACAGCAACCATCACGATGCTGAGCAAGAACGGCACGCGCCAGCCCCATTCCTGGAAGGCCTGCGTGCCAAAGGCGCCAGTCATCATCGCGATCAATCCCGACGCGACGATCACGCCGACCGGTCCTGATGCGTTGATCGCTGATGCGAACAAGCCGCGCCGCTTGGCGGGCGCCCCCTCGAGCGTCAGCGTCACGGCGTTCATGTACTCGCCCCCGAATGCGAACCCCTGCACGAAGCGCAGCACGATCAGCATGACGGGCGCCCACAGGCCCGCGCTCGCATAGGTCGGCAGGCAGCCGATGAGGAAGCTGGCGATGCCCATGATCAGCAGCGTCAGCATCAGCACCACCTTGCGCCCGATCCGGTCGCCGTAGTGACCGAACACGAGACCACCCAGGGGGCGCGCGGCGAAGCCGATCGCGAAGGTGGTGTAGACGGCCAGCGTCCCTGCCAGCGCGTCCATCTTCGGGAAGAAGGCTTCCCCGAACGCAATGGGCGCGATGAAGGCGTAGCAGAAGAAGTCGTAGTGCTCGATTGCCGACCCGAGCGAGGCGGCTGCCAGCAGGCGCGCGTGCGCCGCGCCGCTGCGGGCCGCCGGCGCCGCCGGGGTTGGCAGCTCCGGGGCCGTGGCGGTGGAAGGTGAGTTCATTGCATGTCTCCAATTGTGTTGTGTTATTTAGTCGTCGGGATACGGTATTCGCCGCGAATTCAGCGCATGCGTGCACGCCATTCGTTCACCAGGTCCTGCACCTCCGCGGGCATGCTCGCGACGCCGAACACGTAGTGGTCGGGTCGCACCAATGCCGCGACGCATTCATGGCGGCGCATCCAGCGCGCCAGCACCTCGTCCGTCTCGACGAGCCCGGCGTCGCCGGCAGTCACGACGGTCAGTCCGTCCGTGTGAGCCGGACGAGGCGCGGAAGGGAGCAACACCAGCCGCCATCCGTGTCCGGCCACTTCGTCGAAGCGCAATCGCTCGCCGCGCTGCATGAGCCACGGCTGAGGAAACAGCAAGCCGTTGGCGGAATGCGGGGTGCGCGAGAGCAATCCACACGTGAGATGAGGCAGAACCTCCTGGCGAGGCACGTCCTTCACCACGCCGCCCGTTTCGGCGAGCAGCCTGCGGTCGCGTTCGCGCGCCTTGGCCGGATCACGCTCGCAGATCACCGCGCCGATGGCCTTGATGCGCGTGGTCAATTCCTGCACATGCGCCTTGCGTTCCTCGCCGTAGCTGTCCAGGAGCGCCTCCGCGGCCGGACCGGTCACTTCGCCCTTCAGCACGCTGGCGAGCTTCCAGCCCAGGTTGGCGACGTCGCGCACGCCCTGGCACATGCCCTGTCCGAGGAACGGCGGTTGCTGGTGCGCCGCGTCTCCGGCGATGAATACGCGGCCATCACGCCAACGGTCGGCGACCAGCGCATGGAAGCGGTAGCTCGCCTGACGCCACAATGTGCCGTCCTCGGGCGTGAGCCAGCGCGACAAAAGCTCCCAGGTGCGCTCCGGAGTTGCCGCGACCTTCGGGTCTTCGCCTTCCTTGAGCGAGATCTCCCATCGGCGGTGATTTCCTGGGCCGATGACCAGAGTGCAGGGCCGCTCGGGATCGCAATACTGCACGCTCGTCAGAGGCAGCTTGGCAAGCCCGCGCTGGTTGACCAGCACGTCGACGACCAGCCATGGCTCGTCGAATGTCAGGTCTTCGAGGTACAGGCCGGCGTTGTCGCGCACCGAGCTCGAGGCGCCGTCGCAGCCGATCACATAACGCGCGCGCAACGCTGAGGTCGAGCCGTCTTCATGCTTCAGCGCAAGCACCACGACTTCATCGTCCCGTGTCTGCGCGGTCACTTCGACGCCGAGTTCCACGTTCACATTCGGCAAGCTGTGCACGCGGGCGCGAAGCGCCTCTTCCACCGGCGGTTGGCTGAACACATTGGACGGCGTGTAGCCGAGCGGATACGGCGGTGCGACCATCGTGAGACGCTTGATCAACTGGCCGTCGACACCGAAATATTCCGAGGGCGTGAACGGCTCGACGTGCGGCATCACCTGATCGATCACGCCGATCTGCTGGAACACCCGTAGGATCTCGTGGTCGAGCGCGATCGCACGTGGCTTGTCATAGACCTCGCGTGTCCGGTCACCGACCCAGACTTTCAGGCCGGCGCTGCCGAGCAACGCTGCAGCGACCGCGCCCGTCGGGCCGAAGCCGACCACGGCGACGTCGTACACGTCGCGTTCCTGAGGGAGCGCGGTCATCCTATTTTTCGTCGACAACGGTGTTCACGAGCGTGCCAATGCGCTCGATCGCGACTTCGAAGCGGTCGCCGGCCTTCATCCACACCGGTGGCGTGCGGCTCTGGCCGACACCGGCCGGCGTTCCCATGACGATCACGTCGCCAGGCTCCAGCGTCAGGCACTCGGTGAGCAGCGCGATGGTCTCGGCAACGCCCCAGATCATGTCGGTGGTGTTGGCGTCCTGCATGATCTCGCCGTTCAAACGTCCGGAGATGCGCAGGCCTTCGGCCCCGCGCGGCAGTTCGTCGGCGCTGACGAGCACGGGACCGAAGCCACCGGTGGCGTCGAAGTTCTTGCCGATCGTCCACTGCGGCGTGCGCTTCTGGTAGTCGCGCACCGAGATGTCATTGAAGCAGCTGTAGCCGAAGACGAGATCGAGCGCCTGCTCCTGCGACACATGCTTCCCGCGCTTGCCGATCACGACGGCGAGCTCGGCTTCATAGTCGAACTTCTCCGACACGCGGGGGCGCAGCGCCTGCGCGCCGTGCGCCAGCAGCGAGCTCGCGCCGCGGTAGAAGAACCACGGGTACTCCGGCTTCTGGCGCCCGCTCTCCTTCGCGTGGTCGTAGTAGTTCAGACCCAGGCACACGATCTTGCCAGGCTCCGGCACGAGCGGCGCAAGCGTCAGCGACGCCAGCGGCTGGCGCGGCGCACCCGATGCCAGCGCCGCCTTGGCGACCGCGCAGAGGTCTATGCCGGCAAGCAGCGCCGCGCGCAGGTCCGCCGGGACTTGCGGCTGTGCGTCGTTCAGATCGACGACAGCGTCGCCTTCGACGGCGCCCAGGCGCGGCTGGCCATTGCGCAAGTAGGTGGTGAACTTCACTCCAGAATCTCCTTGATAAAAAAAACAGAACGCTGCGCTTCCTTGAGGCGCGGACTTGGCGGTTGGGAAATGCCCCATTGGTCGACGCGGCCGGGTGGCCATGTCCAGTCGCCGGGACCGCCGACGCGATAGCTGTCGTCGATCTGCTCGACTTCGGCCGTGTATTCGATGACTTCGCCGAAGGGGCCGACGAAGTAATTGAAGGCGTTGTCGCCAGGACCGTGGCGGCCAGGACCCCACTCGATACCGAAGCCCGCATCGCGCATCCGACCGCCGCCGCGCATGACCGAGTCGAGATCGGGCATCAGGAACGCGATGTGATTGAGCGCGTCGTTGTCCGCATCGCCCAACGCGATCGAATGGTGATCACGGTTGCAGTTCATGAAGGCCATGATCCGCGTGCGATCGGACAGCGTGAAGCCGAAGGCGCTCTCCATGAAGCGACGCGTTGCGTCCACCGCATGGCTGTTGAGCACCGCATGCGCGAGGCGGACCGGGCGGTCCCGCTGCTCGGTCGCGTCGGCGTGGCGCTCGTCGCCGTGCACGATCTGGAAAATGCGGCCGTCCGGGTCGCGAACGGTGAGGCCGGTGCCGCCGCCGAGCTCGGCCAGCGGCGCGATGGCCCGAAGGATCTGGCCGCCCGCCGCCACTGCGGCATCGGCGATCGAGGACAGTGTCGCGGCACTTCGGGCGCGCAAGGTCACGCAGCGAATCGCCGTGACCGGTGCCGCACGCAGCGCAAGCAGGTGATGGTCAGCACCCGTGCCGCGCAGATAGATCGCGCCGGTGCCGCGCGACACCACGCTGAGCCGCCAGACCTCCGTGTAGAACGCCTCGGCGCGTTCGAGGTCGGGAACGTCCAGCGCTACGCTGCGCAGGCCTTCAATCCAGGGAGAGCTCATGGTGTCTCGGGTGTTTCGGGTGTGTCGGAAGCGATGCCGAGAAAGCGCTCGGCATTGCGATGGATGAGCGCGGCGACCGTGTCCTCGTCGAAGCCTGCGGCTTCAACGTGCGCCACGGGCGTGCGGTCATGAAAATTGAAGGGGTAGTCGGTGCCCAGCATCAGTTGGCGCTCGCCAAACGCCGATACCAGATGCCGCAGCGTGGGGACATCGAACACCAGCGTGTCGAAGAAGAGCTTGCGCGCCTGGTCGACCGGCGACTCGCGCACCTGATCCTTGAGCGCCGGAAAGACCTGCCACCCCTGCTGCAGCCGGGGCAACAAGGTTGCCAATGTGCCGCCGCCGTGGCTGAACGCGATGCGCAGGCGCGGACAGGCCAGCATCAGGTTCGCAGTGATCACCGACGCGGCAGCGAGACCGACGTCGGTCGGATAGGCCAGCACCTGCTGCAGAGGCGCTGGACCGACGAGCCTGTCCATGCCAATGGGCTTCAGCGCATGCACGAAGACGGCGACGTCCAGCGCCTCGCAGGCCTGGAAGAAGGGTAGGAACCGCGGATCTCCGATTGCCACTCCGTTGACGTTGCTGCCGATCTCGACGCCCGCGAGGCCCAGTGCGCCGACAGCATGCTCAAGCTCGGCGATCGCGAGGTCGAGGTCCTGCAGCGGCACGGCCGCCAGCCCGATCAGTGCGCCATCGCCTTCGGCCACCATGGCGGCGGTGTGTTCGTTCAAGTAGCGAATCAGCGTCTGTGCTGCGGGCGCGTCCAGCCAGTAGCTCAGCAACTCCGGCATGGGCGAGATCACCTGACGCTTCAAGCCCATGCCCGGAAGATCGGCCAGCCGGCGTGGTGCGCTCCAGCACTTCTCCGAAACGGTCCGATACTGCTTGCCCGCGATCATCACGTGGCGATGGCACATGCCGTTCTGGTCCGGCGCCGCAATGGTCGAAGGCCAGGACGAAGGAACGGCGCTACCCATCCAGGCGGGAAAGCGTTCGGGCACGACGTGCGCGTGCACGTCGACGCCATTGCAGGCATGGCAATGAGGGCGCATGGTGCGGGTCCGCGGTCAGGCGGCCAGAAGGCCGATGGCCTTCACTCCGGCGATGCAATCGGCTTCGTCTTCGTCGCCCGTGCCGCCGGAAGCGCCTGCGGCACCCAGGATCCGACCTTCGCTGTCCTTGATCAGGACGGCGCCGATCTGCGGCAGGAAGCGCCCGTTCGCCGTGGCGGCCAGCGTTGTGAAGAAGTTGGGGTTGCCCTTGGCACGCTCGGACAGCGTGCGGCTGTTGACCCCCATGCCGACCGCGCCCCATGCCTTGCCGGTGGCAATGTCGATCCGAAACATGCTGGCCCCGTCTTCGCGCTGCGCCGCGATCAGATGACCTGCGGCATCCAGAACGACGACCGCCAGCGGCGGATGGCCGGCGGCACGTGCGGCGCCGAGCGCGGCAGCAATGAGGTCGTTCGCAAAGGCGAGCGTGAGTTCGGTCATGACTTGTCTCCAGTCCAGCGCGATGCTGTTTTCCTTGATCTGGCGCGAAGTCTAGGCAGCCGCATCGAATCCAAGAAGCCCATTCCATGGATTCATAGAATCCATGCCATGGATATACGGCAAATCGACCTCAACCTGCTCGTGGTGTTCGACGCCATGCTCGAACACCGCAGCGTCACGCGCGCCGGCGAAGCCATCGGCCTGAGCCAACCCGCGACAAGCGCCGCAGTCGCGCGCCTGAGACTGATGTTCGAAGACCCATTGTTCGTGAAGGTCGGCGCGCAGATGCAGCCCACCGCGCGAGCGCAGGCGCTACAGGTTCCGGTGCGGCGCGTCATCGACGCAGTCAAGAACGAAATCCTTCAGCCGGCCGGTTTCGATCCCGCGCGCAGCGAGAGAACCTTTGTCGTGATCACGCCGGACATCGGAGAGATCCACTTCGTTCCGCCACTGATCCGGCGGCTGGCAGAAGCCGCGCCGAGCCTGCGGCTCAGTGCGGTTTCACGTCCGCCGGAAGCTGCCGCCGAAGCACTGGCCAGCGGCGCGGCTGACCTCGCGCTGGGCTACTTTCCGGATCTCAAGGGCGCCGGCTTCTACCAGCAGAAACTGTTCGAGAACCGCCATGTCTGCATGGTGCGCCATGACCACCCGCATGTGGACGACGGACCGCTCAGTCTGGACCAATACCTCGCCTTGCGGCACGTCGTCGTCCGGCCCGACGGGCGTGAGCATGTCTTTGAGCAGTTTCTCGCCAGGAAGGGCCTTCGGCGACAGGTTGCGCTCGAACTGTCTCATTTTCTGAGCCTGTTGCCCATCATCGAAAGCTCGGACCTCGTCGCGACCGTCCCGAGCGACTTGGCATACGTGTGCCAGCGCTATGCAAAGGTTCGAATCCTCGCGTCACCCATTGCTTCCCCGGCCATTCCGGTGCATCAGTTCTGGCATCGAAGAGCCAATCGGGACCATGCGAACAGGTGGCTTCGCACACAGGTGCAAGCGCTGTTCGCGGGTCACTAGCGAGACCGGCGGGACTGAGCGCGAAGCAGGTGGTCCACTGAGCAATCTTGATGTAGGTCAATTCGGGTCCTTCGGCGCCAGCAGCCACCAACTCGCGCCGCCAGGCTTGAAGCAGCGAACTCTTGCCGCATCCGGCCGGCGCCTGAATGAAGGCGAGCCGGCGACCATGGTTGTTGGCGAGCCGCGCGAGGAGCGCCACACGCGGCAGCAACTGACCGCCGGCGCGCGGGAGCGATCCGGGATCGTGCTGCGCGTCGATGGGTCGATGGGAAGGCGCTTTCGGCATCAGAACGGATTCTCGTGCAGAGCCTGCAGCGCGGTGCAGTGCCGACGCCCGGTTGCGACCGAGCACGAGGCGCAGGCCGCTACCTGGCACTGATCTCACTTGGACGCCGTGGATTGGCCGAGCCACTCCTGCGTCGCGGCTGCAGCGGCGTTCATGGCGGCACCGATCTGCGGAGTGGCCAGGAAAACGTTCTCCTCGCCGATCATCTGAAGCATCCCGGTACGCCCGAACGTCTTCATTTGGTCGACGTCGGCCCGAGCTTCGATTTCGAACGCCGGCATCTTCCGCGGGCTCACTACCTGCTGCCCTCGACCCTGGACCCGCTGGCTGCCCTTCAACAGAATGGACACCGCATCGTCTTCAGCTCGCCGGACGGACTGGCTGCCCGTCTCGTGGCCCGCGATGCGCGTAAGCGGTGGCCCGAGAGCGATGCAACCTGGCTCGTGGGCGGCACCGAAGCATGGAGGGCAGCGGGTCTGCCGATCGAACAAGCCTGGGAGCCCGCCCAACTCCTCACGCCCATTGACGATGACTGGGGCTCCGTCATGCGCGTGCCGGCATCGCGGCGCGACCGCGCATGGACCGACTACCTTGTCTGGGAGCGAGGCCTGAGCGACCGCGTCGCGCGCGACCCCACCGTGCGCTTCCATTTCTTCTGAGCTCACATCCATGCAGGCCGCATAAGGTTGCACGCTTTCATTCGTTCAAGAACGTATCCATTGCAGGCATAGGCCTGCTGACTCCACCGCCGCGACCTCGCTTGCAGTTTCACAATCGCCATCGACATACTGCGCGAAAAATGTCCTTCACATTAACTTCAAGGCGGAGGGGCTGAGAGATGAAGAAGTACATTGCAATCCTCGCGGCAGCGCTCGCCGCGCCTGCCTTGGCTGGTGCGCTGGACGGTGTCCCCGTGCTGGGGACCGCTCCGGGTGGCGTCACGATCTACGACAAGCCATGCCTCAGCGGCAACAAGGCTGATGAAGGCTTCGTTGCCGTTCGCGGACAGCAAGCCGGATGCTTCATCGAGGAAGGCAACTACAAGGCCAGGATCGAATGGCTTTCCAGCGGGCGGATCGAGCGTGTTGACGAAGCGAAAACCCGCGCGCCCGCCCCGCCGGTGTACCGCGACCAGTACGGCAACCAGACCAAGTCGCCGCTCCAGCTGTGCAAGGAATCGCGAGCGGCAGGAAACCCGGTGACGGAATTCTGCTTCAGGCAGTTCCAAGGCGAGGCGTGGTTTGGCCGCACACATCGAGGCGTTCAAGAAGGGATGCACACAACGATGAATACCAAATCCTGCCGCGCAACGACCTATCTCAGAGTATCGAAACCGGATGACGCCGCCCAATCGAGATGGGGCGCGCGCTGCCTACTTCAGCGGAAACAGGCAACATGAGGAGATCCTGGGGTCATCGAATGGAAGCGGACGCGATTGTCGGAACGGGCAATGGGCACTGGCCGATGCACCGGCGACCCTGCGGATTCTGAGGATGCCCGGCGTGCCTGCAAACGAAGGAATGCGCGTTTGCAGATGCGTTTTCCATTGGCCGCAAGGTCTCAGATCATTCCCTTATTTGAAAGCAACGAATCGGTAGTTCGGGATCTGAAAGTACGCCAGCAGAATCGGCCGCCTCTTGCCATTGGCACTGCTTTCTCGTTCAGGTCCCATGAATTTCCAACAGTTGCGTTCCGTCCGCGAAGCCGTTCGTTGCGGCTTCAATCTCACCGAAGCCGCCCATGTCCTTCACACCTCGCAGCCGGGTGTCAGCCGACAGATCCGTGAACTGGAAGACGAACTCGGCATCGCGCTGTTCGCCCGTGCGGGCAAGCGACTGACGGGCCTGACGGCGCCGGGCGACCATCTGTTGCCCATCATCGACGAGAGCCAGAACCTGCGCCAGGCCGGACAAGAGTTCATTGCGCAGGAGGACGGCCTGCTCTCCATCGCCGCGACGCACTCGCAAGCGCGTTACGCATTGCCGATTGCTGTTCAGGAGTTCCGGGGCAGGTTTCCCAACGTGCAATTGCACCTGCGGCAGGGCTCGCCCAAGCAGATTGCGCAAATGCTGCTCGACGGCGAAGCCGACGTCGGAATCGCCACGGAAGCGCTGAGCGACTACCCTCAACTCGTCACGCTGCCGTGCTTTCGCTGGACGCATTCAGTGATCGCACCGCCGGGCCACCCCTTGCTCGACGGGCCGCTGACCATCGAACGACTGGCGGCCTACCCGCTCGTCACCTACGACAGCGGCTTCACCGGGCGCACGCGCATCGACCAGGCGTTCGCAGACGCCGGCCTGGAGCCCGACCTGGCCATCACCGCGATGGACGCCGACGTCATCAAGACCTACGTCGAACTCGGCATGGGTGTCGGGATCGTCGCGGGCATCGCATTCGAAGCGGAGCGCGATGTCCGGCTGCGCGCGGTGGATGCGGGGCACCTGTTCGGCATCAACCTGACGAAGCTCGCGGTACGGCGCGGGGTCTACCTGCGCAGCTTCGTCTACGCCTTCATCGAGGCATTCGCGCCCACCTTGACGCACACCGCGGTGGAAGACGCGCTCGACGGAGGCGTGGCGGAGCGGAAGAGCGAGTCGTTTCCCGCGTCGGCGCTGGTGCAACTGCTCGCGCACAAGCCGAATGTGAACGGCGAGGCCCTTTCAGCACATTGAGTTGGCGCTGCGATGCGCAGCTCGTTCCGATGACGGTTCGACCGTCCCCCATCACGACTTCCATTCCTTCAGGAGAATTCCCGATGAGCCACGACATCTCTTCATCCATCGACACCAGCATCGGCGACCTGCGCATCAGGCGCGTGGCCGGTCACATCGGTGGCGAGGTCCAGGACATCAAGCTCGGCGGCGATCTGCCGGCCGACGCGATCGAGCAGTTGAACGCCGCACTGGTCAAGCACAAGGTGCTGTTCTTCCGCGGCCAGGATCATCTGGACGACGCAGCGCACCAGGCCTTCGGTGCGCGATTCGGTCGCACGGTCGCGCACCCGACCGTGCCCCCGGCACAGGGCACGAAACTGTTCGAACTCGATGCCTCCAAGGGTGGCGGCAGGGCCGACTCGTGGCACACCGACGTGACCTTCGTCGATGCCTTTCCGAAGATCTCGATCCTGCGCGCCGTGACCATTCCGGCCTATGGCGGCGACACCGTCTGGGCCAATACGGCCGTCGCCTACGAGCGCCTGCCGGCCCAACTCAAGCAACTGGCCGACAGCCTGTGGGCTGTCCATAGCAACGACTATGACTATGGCGCTGACCGCGTGCTGGTCGAGAAAGAACGCCTGCGCCACCACCGCAACGTCTTCGTGTCCGCCGTCTACGAAGCCGAGCATCCGGTGGTGCATGTGCATCCCGTGTCTGGCGAGCGCGCGCTGCTGCTGGGCCATTTCGTCAAGAAGCTCGTGGGCCTGTCGAGCACCGAGTCGACGCGGATTTTCGAACTGCTGCAGAACCGCGTCACGCGGCTCGAGAACACGGTGCGCTGGAATTGGCGGCAGGACGACGTGGCGATCTGGGACAACCGCGCGACGCAGCACTTCGCCATCAACGACTACGGCAACCAGCCCCGCCTGGTCCGCCGCGTGACCGTCCACGGCGACACCGCGGTGGCGCTCGACGGCCAGCGCAGTCGCACGCGCAGCCGACCTGAAGCAACCAACGATGCGCGCATCGACGAAGTCATTTCCGCCACCGCCTGAACCTGAGACATTGCCATGACCCAGGAATTCTCCGCTCACGATCGTCATCGCCGCGCTTTGCTCCACGCAGGGGCCGCACTCGGCGCGTCGACATTGCTTCCAGGCCTCGCGGCTGCGCAGGCCGGCGCCAGGAAGTACGCCGGCGTGACGCTCAATGTCTCGACCTTCAGTGCCGCCTATCCCAAGCTGCTCCAGCAGTGGCTGCCCGAGTTCGAGGCGCTCACGGGCGCCAAGGTGAACTTCGACGCACCTTCCTTTCCGGTCTACAACCAGCGCGCCGACCTGGAGCTGTCGACCAAGGGCTCGGCCTATGACGTGGTCAACGTCACCTTCATCTACTCCAGCCGCTGGATCAACTCGGGCTGGCTCACCCCGCTCGACGACTTCATCAGGAATCCCAATCTCACGCCGGCAGACTGGGACATCAACGACTTCCTGCCCGGCGCGCGCGCGCCGGAAACGGGCAAGGACGGCAAGCTCTATGGCGTGCCCTGGACGGCCGAAGCGCTGTTGACGGCATCGTCCCGCTTCGACCTCGTGGAGAAAGCCGGACTGGCCTTTCCGGAAACCACCGACGATCTCGTGAAGGTGCTGCGCGCCGTCAACAAGAAGGAACGCGTTGCCGGCTTCGTCGCCGACAACCACTATGGATGGACCTTCGTGCCCTACCTGCACGCCTTCGGCGGCGACGTGTTCCGGAAGGCGCCCGACGATTTGTTTCCCACGCTGGACACCCCCGAGGCGATCGCGGCCGGCGAGTACTACGCCAACCTGCTGAAGGAGTTCGGGCCGGACGGCGCCATCACCTACCAGCCGGACCAAGTCACGCAGGCGCTCAAGCTGGGCCGGGTGAACTTCACCGATGCCGGGCAGTTGCACCTGGCGCAGTTGGGCGACCCGGCCACGAGCAAGACGATCAAGACCGTCAAGTTCGGTCTGCTGCCCAAGGGACCGGCCGGACGCTTTCCCGGCACTGCGGTGCATGGGCTGGGCATCCCTGCAGGGTCGAAGCAGAAGGAAGCGGCCTGGGCCTTTATCCAATGGGCATTGAGCAAGCAGATCACTTCGCGCGCGGTGGCGGCAGGCTACGGTTCGCCGGCGCGGCGCTCCGACATCGACTCCGCGGAGTTCCGGAAGAAGCAGATCATCAACGGAAGCAATCTCGCGCAGCTGTCGCTCGATTCGATCGAGCTGGCGGCGAAAACCGGCCACATGAAGTACCGCACCGTCTCGGTCTACCCGCAGGTCGACCAGCAGCTGAACAAGGCGATCGAGCTGATCGCCAGCGGCCAGCTCACGGCCAAGCAGGCCTTCCAGCAGGCACAGGCCAATTCGATCGCCGAGCTCAAGCGCGCCGGCGCGAAGCTCTGAGGACTTGGGTGTGGCGCATGCACTTCCTGCAGGCAGCTGGCAGACGGAGCGGCGCCGCGCCTTCCTGCTCGGCCTTTCGCCTTCGCTCATCGTCCTGCTGCTGATCACGCTGGTTCCGGCCGCCGCCTTGGTGGTGGCGAGCTTCACGCCCCTGCAGCTCACCGATCCTTCGGCCACCTTCCGCTTCGACGACCCGCTGGTCAATTACCGCCAGTTGCTGCATGACGATCGCTTCCTCGCATCCGTCGCGGTGCAGCTGAAGCTCTCCGCGTCCAGCGTGGCGCTGCAGTTGGGGGTCGGGCTCGGCTTGGCGCTGCTGCTGAACGGAAAGTCCCGAGTGCTCGAGGGCGCCAGGACGGTGTTCCTGATCCCGATGGTGCTGCCGCCGATCGTCGTTGCCCTGATCTGGAAGATCATGTACACGCCCGACGTCAGTCCAATCCATCGCACGCTCGAAGCGATCGGCTGGCCGGTGCGTTCGCTGATCGCCAACCCCGACACCGCCCTGTGGGCGATCTCGCTTGCGGACACGTGGCAATGGTTTCCCTTCACCATGCTGATGGTGCTGGCGTCGTTGCAGATGATTCCGGACGAGCCGCTCGAAGCCGCGACGCTGGAGGGCGCCAGTCGCTGGCAGCTGTTCCGGTACATCGTGCTGCCCTACATCCGCCCCGTGCTCGTCGTGTGCGGACTATTCCGGCTCATCGACAGCTTCAAGGCCTTTCCGCTGATCTACGTGCTGACCAATGGCGGGCCCGGGTCGGTGACCGAAGTCACCAACTACTACGGGTTCATCCAGGCGTTCAACTTTTCCTATTGGGGCTATGCCAGCGCGATCGCGACCGTCATGCTGGTGGGTGTCTTCGTTTTGAGCTGGCTGGTCGGAAAGCTGGGATGGAGCGAGCATGACAAGCGCTAGCCGTGCATGGGGTATCGACATCGACGAACGGGAGCCCAGCGGCCGCGAAGACGTCTCGGCGACCCGCCTTCGAGCGCCCGCCCGGCGTCGATCATGGCTCTCGCGGCATGGGCGCGCGCTCACCGTCGCGCTGCTTCTGCTCGTCGTCCTGTCCCCCTTCCTCTGGCTTGTGCAACTCGCCTTCCGGCCAGCGGCCGAAATCTTCGAAGACAGCCTGCTGTTCGTTCCGACGCTGGACGGCTTCATCAGCCTGCTGCAAGGCAATTTCCTCAAGTCGTTCGGCAACAGCCTGCTCGTGAGCACGCTCTCCACCGTCTTCTCGATGCTGATCGGCGTGCCCGCGGCCTACGCCCTCACACGCTGGGAGTTCAGGGGGCGCAACCGCGTTGCGCTATGGATCCTGGTGACGCGCATGGCACCGCCCATCGCCTTCACGATTCCCTTCTTTCTCGCCTATCAGTACCTCGGGCTGCAGGACACGGCGATCGGTCTCGCCATCGTCTACCTGACCTTCAACCTGGCGATCGTCATCTGGCTGATGCAGACCTTCTTCGAGGCGGTGCCGGCATCGCTCGAAGAGGCGGCATGGATCGACGGCTGCGGCGTCTGGCAGGCGTTCTGGCGCGTGTCCCTGCCGCTCACCGCGCCAGGTCTCGCGGCCACCGCGGTGCTGTGTTTCATCTTCTCGTGGAACGACTTCTTCTACGCGCTGATCCTGACCAGGACCAACGCCATCACGGCGCCGGTGGCGATCGTCAATTTCCTGCAGTACGAAGGATGGGAGTGGACCAAGATCGCCGCCAGCGGAACGCTTGTGATGCTCCCCGTCGTGGTGTTCACGGTACTCGTTCGAAAGTACCTGGTGCGCGGTCTCACGGCCGGCGGCATCAAGGACTGACCGTTCCCCCTCCTCCTCCATTCTTCCTCGACTCCTCGATACCTCCATGGCCTCCATCACCATCCGCCACCTCACCAAGAATTTCGCGGCGACGCCCGTCATCCGCGGGATCGACGTCGAGATCCGGGACAGCGAATTCGTCGCACTGGTCGGGCCGTCCGGCTGCGGGAAATCCACCCTGCTTCGCATGATCGCGGGCCTGGAAAGCGTCGACACGGGCGAGATCTTTCTGGGGGAACGGTGCATCAACGACGTCGCCCCGCGCGACCGCGATGTCGCCATGGTGTTCCAGAACTACGCGCTCTACCCGCACATGACGGTCGGCCAGAACCTGGGCTTCGGTCTGAAGATCCATGGGCTCAGGCCTGACGACATCGCACGCCGTGTGCAGCAGGCGGCCGACACCTTGGGCCTCGGCGACCTCCTGCAACGGCGCCCGCGCCAGCTCTCGGGCGGCCAGCGCCAGCGCGTCGCCATGGGGCGCGCCATCGTGCGGCAGCCTCAGGCATTTCTGTTCGACGAACCGCTGTCGAACCTCGATGCCAAGCTGCGCGTGCAGATGCGAACCGAGATCAAGGCGCTGCACCAACGCCTGGGCACCACTACGGTCTACGTGACCCACGACCAGGTGGAGGCGATGACCATGGCCGACCGCATCGTCGTGCTCAAGGACGGACGGGTCGAACAGGTCGGCGCGCCGCTCGAACTCTACGACCGGCCCCGCAATGCCTTCGTGGCGGGCTTCATCGGCTCGCCGGCCATGAACTTCATCCCTGGACACCTGCAACTCGACGGCGCCCCATTCGTATTGACGGACGACGGCTTGCGCCTGCCACTGGCAACGGTGACGCACGGGTCGCACGGCGATCGCGTGCTCTATGGCGCGCGCCCGGAGCACTTCACGATCGATCCGGGCAGTGGGCTGTCCGCCGAGGTGATCGTCGTCGAGCCGACCGGCGCAGAAACACAGGTCGCGCTGCGCTTGTCCGGCCAGACCGTCATGACAGCATTCCGCGACCGCATCAACGCGCGACCGGGTGACCACCTGGGATTCTCGCCGGTGGCGGCCAAGGCGCATCTTTTCGACGCCGCCGGCGGCCAGCGGCTGAACTGAGGGCACTCAGTTGTACAGAGACGGCAGCGGCGCTTCGTCCTTGCCCTTGGCCGCGGGTTCGCCCAGCGCGAGCATGAGCCGATTGGCCCAGTTGAAGAATGCGGCTTGGCTGATGGATGGGCTCCAGACGTAGTCGCCGCCCTTGGTGAAATCGGGGTGCGAGTTGGTGAAGCCCAACTGCACCAGGCCTGCGCGCTGGTAGATCGGCGAGGCGGCCATCGATGCCGGACTGGAGAAGTCGCCGAGCTCGATCTGGATGCGCTTGTCATTCACAAATTTCTGCGCCAGGCCGACGGCCTGCCGCGGGTCGCTTTGGCTGTCCTCGAACACGTAGGTCAGCGGGCGGCCGTGGATGCCGCCGGTGGCGTTCACGTCCTCCAGCGCGAGATCGAAACCGGCCTTCCACTGGGCGCCGTACTGCGCGTTCTGCCCGGTCAGCGGGCCGCTGACGCCGAACCACACGGGGTCGCCGGCAGCCGGTGCGGCGGATGCGACGATCGGTGCCAATAGAAACGCGGCTGCGAGGTGGAGAAAGGCTTGACGGTGCAACATGCGGAGCGCTCCAGGACAACGGAAGACCGCGATTCTTCGACGGTCCTGTAACGTTGGGAACGAAGAAAACGGGCGCACCGACACGTCCTCGCCGTTGACGAGCGTGCCGTTGGTGCTGTGGAGGTCGTGAAGGGTGACGAAATTTCCGTGCCGCCTGAGGATTGCGTGGACCTTGCTGACGGTGCCCGCCGCAAGCACGAGATGATTGGTCGGGCCGCGCCCGATCCTGAACTCCCCTTCGAGTAGCCGGATCATGCGCCGCACGACGGCATTCCTCGTCACGATCAGCGTCGGCATCGCTCGGACCCTCCTTGCGCATCGATGGTAATGCTGCAGAGCCGCAATTCACGTGCCAGTCACGTGACGAGAGCAGTGAGATCAACTGATACAGGCCGCGCGTTGGCGTTTCCAGGCGTCTTCATGCTGATGGCGCCTCCGCGAATGCCGGGTGAGCGAGGGGTGGCGTGAGACTTGGTACGGCACGGGTCGTCGCCTAAAAAAGCCGCAGGCGCTTGTCGCCAACACAAGCCAACCAATAGGCCCCGTCTTGAATCCCTGCTATTTCGCAAAAGCTCTGCCCGTGAAGAACGCTGCGCGCTGATCGGCGTTGACCGAGCGTGATGGCTCCGTCACCGGAAATGTTTCGTTGGCAGGCCGTTGGCCGGCAGCGCCTGAGCTCGACGCCGGATTGAGTCGACCCTCAACCTTCAATCCAAGAAGTGATTCATGGTCAACGCACGTTGGCGCCGTATGCTCTCCTCGGCCGTGCTCGGAGCCGCTGTCTTCGGCGCCCGGCATAGCCGAGGGCCGAGAAGACGAGTTCCGTTCCATTGCGAGTCGTGAAGTGGCGTGAATTCATTGCATGCCAAGTAGAAATGTCGCAAAGTCTGCGCCCCCCACGAGGTCGATCAGGGCTGAGCCGCGGGGGACGCCAAGCTGCCGTAGCCCGCCTTGGAATTGTGTGCGACAACTGGCATTGTTGATCCAGCGTTCCTGCGGCCCCACAATAACCTGCAGTTCGAGCCATGGGCCGCTCGACGAACTGCGAGGCCGTGCTGACGACCGTGCCGGCCCAAGCTCCAGGGTGCTGCCACTATGAGTGAGTTGGATGTTGCACACGCGTTCGCACCAATGCGCCTGCTCGGGCTGGTGCCGGTCGATGGGTCCCCAGTCCTGGTGCCAGGCGCTGTGCTCTTGGCCGATCTGGCCGACTTCACCGGATTGACCGAAGCGCTCGCTGCGAGCGCTGGTGCCGACGGGGGGGAACTGGTCAGTCGCGACCTTAACCATGCACTCGGACCGGCGGTCGATGCGGTCATGTCCGAGGGCGGCGAAGTTGCCAAGTTCGCTGGCGATGGCTTGCTCTGCATCTTTCTCGGAGGTGACGCCGCCGTGGAAGCGGCATCGAGGGCCTCGCATGCGATCGCCCAATGCGCCGTCCGTGGACCTGACGGCAAGAACCATGGCTTTCGCAGCGCGATCGCGCACGGCTCCATCAAGCTTGCGCGCATAGGAGGTCACCGCGAACGATACGAGTTGGTCGCGGGCGGCGATGCGGTCGAGCATGTCTATCGCCTCGTCGAAACGGCCGTTGCCGGCATGCCTGGCAGCATCGCGCGGCTCTCCTCGTCCGGTTTGAAGGTTCCACTCCATGACACCGCGGATGCAGATCCCTCCTCGTACCTTCCGGCATACGTCCGCGCACGGCTCCCTGAAGGTTTGACGGACTGGATGAGGGAGTTCCGCACCCTCACGATCGCTTTCGTCGGCGCAGACCTCGCCGCTGGTCAGAGGTCGTTGCAGGACGTGGCGTTGGCAATCCAGACTGCTGCCGATGGCCAGGGGGGACAACTTGTACGCTTCAGCCTGGAGGCCCAACGCCTCGTTGCCGAGATTGCGTTCGGACTGGTGGTGGGCGTAGCCGCTACCGGCCCCCCCGAGGCTTTGCAGTTTGCGGCGCTCGTAGTGCGCGACATCGCGGGCGCGCGTGCCGGCATTTCGACGGGAAGGGTGTTTCTGGGCCCGATAGGATCAGAGTCGCGGCGGCAACTGACCTCGTTGGGTACGGCTGTCAATTTCGCGGCGCGATTGATGCAGCATGCAGCTTCGGGAGAAGTGCTGGCCGATGACACGACGTGGGCGGCAGCAAGCGGGAGCGTCCAGGGCTCGCATGCCCAGGCGACATTGAAGGGGATCGGCGATCGCGCCTTCTGGCGACTGGAGATCGCCCATCTCGGAGTTTCGATAGAGAAGGAGGAGTTTTTCGGCCGCGACAAGGAAGTCGGGGTCGTCCGCGAAGCACTCGCGATGGGGGGACGAAAAGCTTGTCCCATCGTCATTCAGGGTGAAGCAGGCATCGGCAAGAGTCGATTTGCCAGATGGCTTTCCAGTGAACTGCGGATGCGTGGGAGCTTTACGTGGACTGCAATCGCCACGCCGGTCGGGCGAGACACGCCCTACTCTGCCCTTGCCTCCGTCATCGAAGATCTTTGCGGACTTCAGCCGGGAATGGACGCTGCACACAGGCTGAGCATCGTCGCCCGGCAATTGCTCGGCAGTTCAGATCGGGCGCCGTTGCTGGGCGACGCCTTGCGTCTGGCGCTACCCGACACGGCATCCACGGAGGCGCTCATCGGTGGGGTCCGAGCCGACAACATCCGCGAGGCGCTGTCGATGCTCTTCGCTGATCGAGCTGATCGCGACGCGACCGCGCTGATCGTCGACGATGCACACTGGCTGGACTCCTCGAGTTGGGCATTGCTTCAGCGCTTGGCCTCGGAAGTAGACACGCTCCGTATTGTCATCGTCGCGCGTCCCATGGTCGGCATGGAGCCGACGTCGCTGCAGACCATCCGCGCTCGCAATGCGCTCATCATTCATCTGGAGCCGCTGTTGCCGCAGGACATTACCGCCCTGTTGACGAGCCGGATGGAATCCTGCGATGTGCCTGCGACAGTCGCCGAGTGGGTTATCGAGCGGGCCAAGGGCAACCCATTCTTCGCGCAAGAGCTTGCTGCCATGCTCATCGCCCTCGGCAAGGTCGAAATCCGGGCGGGCGCTATCGCGCGGACGCCAAACGCCTCCGAACTCAGCGACCTGCCGCTGGCAACAACGATTGAAAGCACGATCGAGCAGCGAATCGACAGCCTCAGAGTGGACGACGCCGCTGCACTCAAAGTTGCAAGCGTCATTGGGCCGACATTCTCGATCGAGGAACTGAGCAATCTTGCTTCGCGGTCCGGTTCGGAGATCGCGGCGACGGTAGAGCGACTGGTCGCGTCCGACATGACTTTGCCGGTCGGACCGGAGACATTCGCCTTCCGACATCGGTATACCCAGGAAGCGGCATATCGCATGCTGACCGGTGACAAGCGCCGCCTCCTGCATCGACGGATGGGCCAGGCAATCGAGAGTCGCCTTGCCCAGCGCGCTGAAGAGTGTGCCGGTGAACTTGCTCACCATTGGTTCGCTGCGCAGGAGTGGCCCAAAGCCCTGCATTGGCTGGAGTTCGCTGGCATGCAAGCGTTGCGCACGGGCGCGGATCAGGAGGCCGTCACTCATTTCCGTCGGGCGTTGTCCATCGGCAAGGATCAGCCCAGAGGACGGCTGGCGGCTTGGCACCGTCAACTCGGTCGCGCGCTCCTTGGGCTGGGGCAGGTGGAAGGCGTCGCCGTCGAAGCTCGAAAAGCGTTCGAACTCCTCATCCGGCCATTGCCGAATAGCCCGACAGGCTGGATTGGCCTGACTGCCATCTCGGCATTCGATCGACTCTCCGCACCCCTGTCCAGCCGCGTCGCGACTCTCGCGTCCCATCTGGGAACGCGACAGATTCCAGATGAGGAATTGATCGAAGGCGCCCGCGCGGCCGGCCTGCTGGCGGAATCGGCCTACTTCGTCAACGCCCCCGAGATGATGCTTGGGAGCGCCTTGCTCGCGGTGAATCTGGCGGAGCGGGCGTCCAGCGCGGCCCCGGTGTCAGTAGCCTTCGGCATGCTCGGCGTCGTAGCCGGAATGGCGCGGCTGCACGGGATCGCACTTCGCTACCTCCGCCGAGCCTGCGCCCTCTCGGAAGATGCAGGAGATCCCCTCCAACAAGGCGTCGCATGGTTCTACACCGGCATGTACTTCGGCTGCATCGGCGATTGGGATGCGTCGCTCGAGGCCGAACAAAGGGCTCTGTCCTTTACCGAAGAACTGGGTGCCCATGCGCAAAGCGGCTTCCAACTCACAATCATCGCCACAAACGCGCTCTACACGAGCGAATACGCCAAAACGCGTGCGTGGATGAAGATCGTTTGGGAACACGCAGAACGCTCGGTCAATGTTCAACAGCAAGGCTGGACGCACAATGTGCTGTCGGTCGCGGACCTTCATCAGGCGCACTACGGAGAAGCCCTCTTGCGATCGGAGCGTGCGCGACAGATTTTCCTCGTGGAGCGCGACCGCATCTCGCTGATAATTTCCGAAGGAGTGCAGTGCGTCGCACTGTGCAGACTGGGCCGCATGGCAGAAGCTATCGTGGGCGCTGACCGAGCCAGCGAAGTCATTGCCGGTGCCAGGCCAACAACCTGGGGGCAACTCGAAGGTTTTGCCGGACCGTGTGAAGTCTATGCGACTGCGTTGGCACATGGCCTTCTGACGAAGGCGGAGGCCCAGCGGCGTGCGCGAGCGGCGATGGTGGGCCTACGCCTGTTCGCCATTGTTTTTCCCTTTGGCCAGGCTCGCTATCACTGGATCTGCGCGCTCTTCAACATCGCATCGGGAAGAATTGCCTCAGCCAGACGCCGGTTGCGGCGCTCGATTGTTCTGGCACAGCGATTCCGCATGACCTACGAGGAAATGCACGGCATTGAGCTATTGGCGGGCTTGGTTTCCGCCGACGAGCAATCCAGGCTGCTGGATCAAACGCACGCGCTCAAGGGACTCGTCGAGGAGACCGCCGTGCGAGCGACCCACGCTCAACATCAGCCGGCCTGACAACGAACCCGGGCGCATATGCGCTCGAATAGACGATAGAGGCCGTAGAGCGTGCGGTTGACAAGCACGAACTCGGGACGAATGCCTGAAAGCGCGCGGTCCTCCAGCATGCGAACGAAGCGTTTGCGGCCTTCTGCGACAAACTCGGGTCGCTCACCGAAATCAAAGCGTTCCGTCAGGAGCGGAACCGCCAGCCATTCGCGAAATGGCAGCAAGGATGAGCGATCGACATGCCACGCTTCATCGGTCGACAAGTCCGCGAACAGGCCCATATCGAGGTAAACCGCATGGGCGGCCTCATCGTCGCGAGTTGCAGCGGCACGCCAGATACGCACGATCATGTCCTGGCAATCGTCGGGAATCCACCGAGTGCAACCGAAGTCGATCAGCCCGACCTGGCCTTCGGGCCCGAAGAGGATGTTTCCCGGATTCGGATCGGCATGTATTCGGCCGAGCACGTGTACGGATTGCATGAAAACATCGTGCAAGCGCTGTGCTGCAAAGTCCCTTGCGCTCTGCCCCGGCTGTTTCACCAGCCATGCGTCCAAGTGAAGGCCGGGCAGCCTTGCCATCGTGACCACGCGCGAACTCGACAACGATGGAAAGACCTTCGCAACGGTGACGCCTTCGATCGAAAGGCGCGCATCGAACCACTCCAATGCCTGAGCTTCCTGGACATAGTCGCATTCCTCTTGCAGTCGTGACCCGACCTCCACCAGCAGATGCTCATAGTGCGCACGGTGTGGCAGCATCCCTGCGGCGCGGCGAAGCAGGCGCATGTCGGCGCGCACAACCTCCGACATGCCCGGGTACTGGACCTTCACGGCCACCTCCTGGCCATCGAGCGTCGTGGCTGCGTGCACTTGGCCGAGGCTGGCACAGGCGAATGGCGTTGGGGTGAAGTCGGAGAACAGCTTCTCGACGCGGCCGAGATCCGCACGTATCGTATCGAGCACGAATGCCGGCCCCATGACGGGAGCCTGGAGGGAATGGCTCGCCACGTCGAAGTCCGGACTCACATCGCTTTCCAGGCTCAGGAACTGGGCGACCTTGTGCGCGGCACCGCGCAACTCGAGCAAGGCCGCCATCACCGCGTGGCTGGGCCGCGATCCCCCGCTCGCGTCGGCGCGCGAGGGACCGAAGCGCTCGAGGACGCTTTCGGTTCCCGCTTCGAGCGCGGCGCGCCCGAGGCGAAGGCCGCGGGCCATCTCGGTAATCTGAGGCGCGTGCGCGTTCACGTCCGTTGCGCTGGTGAGGGATGAAAGGTGCGCAACACCTCGAGCAGGCTGAGCGGATCCGCAAATCGCCCTGCCCGCTCGGGTTTCAGGAGAATGTCGAGGACGGGCCTGATGAACTGCTCCTGCTGTTGGGCGTAGAGGCAATGTAGGTGCACCAGCAGGCCCGCGTGTCCGAAGTCGGCCCGTCGTATCAGGAGCGCGTCGAGCAGGTAGCCAATGGCGTCGACCAGTTTCAACGTGTGGGCGTACATGAGGGAGCGGTCCGCTTCCCAGTAGTTGATAAGCGCCAGCGCCAGCGCAACGAGTGCGTCAGCCAGTTCCACGCGAACGTCCTCGTAGCGGACATTGGGCGGAAAGCTGAGATTGGAGTGGTTCGCATCGAGCCAGACGATAAAGTAGTTGTCGGCAACCGAATCGCGCAAGGTGCGCAGTTGCGGCAAATGGAGCAAGCCCATGGCCCTGAGCGCCGCGATCCAGGCCCGACTGAAGTCCCGGTAGTCTTCCAAGTTACGCAAGGTCGGAAGCATGAAGCCCGTGAAGGCACCATGCAGGCCGGGATCCAATGGCACGTCGGGAACCTCTGATGAAAACCACTCCTCTCCCAGCGCTTCGCGGCTAGGGTAGAGGTGATAGAGGGTCTTGACGTCGATATTCAGCTTGGTCGCGACCGACCCGAACGAGGCCAGGTAACCCAATTCGTTGAAGGCGCCGACGACACGGGTGTGCAAGGGATTCATGGTTGCCTTTCGAAGATTGCCCCGACGATCGGGAAATCGACCTTGCACCCCAATGCCTGGAGGACGTCCCGTGCCGCTTCCAGGCCGGACGTGATCGCGGCTTCGATCGAGCCACAGGAGAGCGCGGAGCGGGTCCAGTCGCCGGCAAGCCAGAGGTTTTCGACATCAGTTTCGTATACGTAGAGTCGTGCTTTTTGCGTCTCAACGTCGGCGCAGACATAACGCGCGCTTTCCTTGTCGTTCACAATTAAAAATGGCGCATGGGCCCGGATGCCGTCTTGGAGCATGCTTTGGTTTTGCTCGAGCCACTTGTCGAGCTCGACGTTAGATTTGCCCCATTGACGAGCCACATCGTCATCGACGTCGCCGCACGCATATATCGGAGGATGGCGGTAGGTATCCGCGGACTCACTACCCCCGTTGTCGGCGCCCTCCTTGAGATGATCCATCGAAGCCGTGCACGGAAGCGTTCCTTTGAGCGCAGAGATGATCGCGTGCTCGAAGCGTGGATCGCCATTCGTCCAGTTCTGCAGGCCAATAGTGGCACGGCTGTGGATATCTTCGAGCTTTTCGGCGAGATCAGCCGGAAGCCCAGGGACGCTCCCCTGAAACGGAGGTATCGCGAGCACACACGCGTCAAAGGGACGGATGTGCATTTCGTTGACCTTGTCGTATTGGAGATCGACGCGCCATCCACGGCGCCTATCGGTTGCGTCTGCCGGCCAGATGCCGAAATTCGCGTCAGTCTTGCAGTTCTTCGTCTGCAGGAGCGTCACGAATTTGAGGCACTTGCTTTCGATGGTGACACCGGTCACTTCGGTGCCCAACAGTATTTCGACGCTGCTGTCTCGAAGACTCTCATAGATCGGACCGATGATTGCCTCGCCGGTTCCTCCAAGCATTCGCTGGTACGGCGCCAGTTCATAAGTGAGCACAAGGCGAGCCAATCCATTGATGAAGGTGCCCGCCGCGATCTGGTCCGGCGTGGTGAATAGTCCTGCAGTGACTGCGGCCAGGATCCGACTCCGACCTGAGAATCCTTCAGCCACGCCATACCGTATCAGCCAAGCATCGATCGACCTCGCATCCTGGAGTTGAAGGGCCCGAATCCAGCAACCATAGAGCTCTCCGGGGAGGTTACGCGGGTCATCGACAGCCCAGCGTGGAAAGAGCTGCACCTCGTCGAGTCCAATGGCAATCGTCGTGGCGAGCTCCACCACCTCGCTGGCCAGGCGAATCTTTGGGTTTTCGTCATCGGCGGGTAGCGCAAATCGAGCAAACCATCGAAACAAGCGCGCCATCGGCGCCACGTCGCTTTCGAGAGGAGGAGACGAAACGAAGCTCTTTTCAGTTTCCGGATGAATGGGGTCGTCGAGCATTTCGAGTCGGTAACCCAAGGTCAGCTCGGCCCAGAAAAGGCGCGATAGTAGCCAGTTGAGCATCATCGCCACCAGTTGCCATGTGACGATCGGAATGAAAGGCGGCGCCTCCAGCAGGGAAATTTGTCGCGCGATGAGCGTGAACGTTCTCAACAGCGGTCGCGGTCGATTCGTCGAAAGTTCAAATGCTGCCGCTTCTTTTTTGGCCTTCTCACTAAAGCTTGACTCACGCTTGGTGTTTAGCACCAGCCATTCCTTGAGCGTGGCTGGATTGCGGCAGTCACATTTCTTCCAAGGTTCGAACGGCAGTTCCCATGGCCTCGCAGGATTGCCCGCTTTCTCGTACGGAACCCGCATGTTCGAAAGGTCCTGGAGCGTGTCTGCGGCACCAACTGACTCCAGAATCGCAGGCAGGTTGGCATAGAAACCCATGGCCACATGAAGGCCGTGCTCTTCGATTCGGTACTTCTCGTTGTCGGTGCGCCGTCCGCTAGCCGCCTTCCCGCCCAAGCGACAATCTTTTTCGACGAGCGCTACTTTCACCTTCAGGCCACTACCTGAAGTCCAGGCCGGCTTTCCGGACTGCAAGATTGGATTGGAAAGAAGCCACGCACACGCCAGCCCTGCAGGACCACCCCCAAGCACGGCCACGCTGGCCTCGTTGCTCTGGGGGGAAATCTTCTTTTCCCATTTTGGCGGCTCGGGGCACTTCAAGATTGGCGGCTGGGCTCCTGCCGCCTCGAAGAAGCCGGTTGCCCATAACCAAAGCTCGGCCACGAAGGCCGCCGAAAGGATGGCGGCGTAGTCGTCCTTGACTGGGCGCAGTACGGCAGCTCGCTTCTGCAGTCGAAGTTGTGTACCAGATGCATCGCCGCTAAGTTCGATCCATCCCGTGTCCTCTACCAAAGTCAGCATGTCCGGACCGTGGACGGCTGACACGAAAACATAGCTGTAGCGGCGATGGCCGCTTCCATCCGGCGCATCGCTGCCCTCGGCGGTAATTTCTATCGTCTCCTCCGTCTTCAGCCCGGTGACGAGGGGTTTTCCGAGATCGGTGCACTTTGTCAGGCGACCTCGCCAGAGTGAACCTTCGCTACAAAGATCGTCGAAGTGCAGTTTGGTGATCTGGGGCGTTGCCTCGCCCCAGCGCCTCGGAAAATCCGCAATCTCCAGTGCCTTTGCGAAAGGAAGTGGAGAGGTCATCCACGACGTGATGGCCTCCACGGTCCGTGGCACCAACGGCTTTCCGGGGTCTGTCTTCGCCACCGGCGTGTCACCCGAATCTCCGCAAACTCTGAGCGCCGGGGGGAGCATGTTTTCGAGTTCAAGCCACTGCTTGATTTCCGGAAGCATAGGGTAGGAACCCGCATCACTTGCGGCCCACTTGGAAACTTCCAGGAAGTTGCGCACCTCCTTTTCGCGGGTTTGTCTTGCTCGCGACCAACCCAGCAGAAGCGCCATGGCCTGGGCTTCCAGCGGAGCACCGAGCTTCGCGAGGTATTGCGCGCGGTCGAAGTCGTCTTGCATCGTTCCACCCCCCACAGTTGTAGGCGAATGCTCGCCGTACTGCCCGTGCGCGTCAACTGCCGCATGCGGAGCATCCCATCGATCACTCCCCACAGTTGGTGATCCCCAGCAGGCCAAACACACCCAGAATGCCATCACAGCTAATTCAGCAAGCACAGGAGGACTGGCCATGACGAAGTCCCGACCCGCATCGCACCGATGCGTCATCCTCCGTGTCGTCGCGCTCGGCATGGCAATGGCCGCATGCGCAGCACACGCCGACTCCGCAGGCAGCAACGTCTTTTCGATCGGCTGGGTCTACCTGAGCCCGCGGAGCTCCAGTGGACCCACGACGCTGGTTCAAGTCGGAGGCGTGCCCGTGTACCAGCCGCAAGCCGGTACCGGCGTGAAGGTACAGGGCGCAGGGACTGTCCTGCTGGCCTACGAGCACTTCTGGACGGACCAGTTCTCGACGCAGTTGGCCCTGGGCATCCCGCCCACCCACAAGTTCGAAGGCACCGGTCAGGTCGCTGTATTCGGCGTGCTCGGCGAAGCGCAACAGATCAGTCCGACCGTGCTCGCGAAGTACAACTTCGGCGAGCCCGGTCAAACGCTGCGGCCCTATGTCGGCCTCGGGTTCAACTACACATGGTTCCGCAACCCGCACATCACCAATGCCGCCTTCCAGGCTGCGAGCTATGGACCCGCTTCCGTGACCGGCGTTTCCGGAAGCCCGTCCTGGAATCCGGTCCTGAGTGCCGGGTTGAGCTACCGGCTTGACGAGCATTGGTCGCTTTTCGCGTCGCTCAGTTACGCGCCGCTCACCACCGATGTGACGGTCGACGCCGTCAACACCTCGCTCGGGGTCCCTGTGAAGACGATGACCGAGGTCAAGCTGCGTACATTGGCAACCGCTCTCAACCTCGCTTATCGCTTCTAGATCGACAGGCGACTAGAACACCATGGTGCGCCAGCGGAGATCGCTCGCGCGGTCCAGGAACTGCACGGCGCCGCCGCGGCCCGCACATTCCGGAATCAGTTGCGCAGCATCAAGTCCATGCGCCTGCAAGGCATCGGAACAGGCGTAGAAGACAGGGCCCAGCTTCTTCCTGCATCGAGTCGTAGACAGTCTTCGGATGGCTGGATGGCCGCAGCGATGCGGCCACACCTGCTTGCAGCAGCAGCACGCTCCGCGCCGTGAAGTAGACCTCCACCGGGAGATCGAGCGCTGCCGCGTGAAAGAACGGCGTTGCCAGACGGTGCGGCGCGTCGGGCTCGCTCGCCCAGCAGGATGGCGAGTCCAGCCGCCGTGTTGTCTGCGGGTGCGCTCACGACAGGTCCTTCACCGATTCGGCATGCCGCCCCATCGCGCGGGCGACTTGCGCGCCCTGCACGAGTTGCGGCAAGTTAGCCTGAAAGTTCCGCAAGCGCAGTCGCGCAAGCCATCCCTTGCCGTACGGATCGAGGTGAACCAGCTCTGGCTTCTCCTCCAGAAGCGGGTTCGTTTCCAGCACTCCGGCGGACCGGTCTTGTTGTACTGGAAGAAGCCCACCACCGCCGCGCCGACCAATTGCGGCCAGCGCGAGCGGCTTGGCGGCGCCCTTCCACAGCGACATCCATGGGCTGATCTTCGGATCGGAGGGCAGCCCGTGATAGAGCTCCGGCTTGTCGCCGTGCTGCAGCACGACATCACGTGCGTGTAACCCCAGGTCGGTCAGGCCCTGGATGTTGCTGTGTCCCCGCAAGGCGTTCATGCCGCCGCCGGCGATGCCGACGTTGCCGAGCAGCAATTGAACGATCGCAGCGGTGCGGATCATCTGCGATCCCTGGCTGTGCTGCGTCCACCCAAGCGCATACATGATTGTCATGGCCTTGTTTGGCACGGCGGCGGTCGCGACCATTTCGCACACCTAGAGGAACTTGTCCTTCGGCGTGCCGGTGATCTTGCTCGCCGACGTTGAACGACGCGTTGGTGTAATTCCTGACGTAGTCCTGCTGCAGCTTGTTGTTGCTCAGCAGATAGTTGATGACGCCTCCAAGGAACGCGATGTCGCTGCCCGCGCGGATCGGCGCGTAGAAGTCGCTCATGGCCGCCGAGCGCGTGAAGCGCGGGTCGACGACCACGAGCTTCGCCTTGTTGTGATGCTTGGCCTCGATCCCCCACTTGACGCCGCAGGGGTGCGCCTCGGCCGCGTTGCCACCCATGATCAGGACAGGATCAGCGTTCTTGATGTCCACCCAGTGGTTCGTCATCGCGCCGCGTCCGAACGTCGGGGCCAGACTGGCCACCGTCGGTCCGTGTCAAGCGCGCGCCTGGTTGTCGAAGACCAGCATCCCCATCGAGCGCATCGCCTTGTGGGTGACGTAGCCCGTTTCGTTGGAGGATGCGGAGGCGCACAGCATGCCGGTGCTGAGCCAGCGGTTGACCAGTTGGCCGTCGTCGTTCCTGGCGATGAAGTTCGCGTCGCGGTCGGCCTTCATCAACTTGGCGATGCGCGACATGGCCTCGTCCCACGAGACCCGCTTCCATTCGCTGCTGCCGGGCTCACGCATCTCCGGGTACCTGAGCCGGCTCGGGCTGTGCACGAAGTAGAGCAACCCGGCGCCCTTCGGACAGAGCGTGCCGCGATTCACAGGATGGTCCGGATCGCCCTCGATGCGAATGATCGATGAGGTGACGTTCTTCGCCTCGTCGCCCAGCCTGTACATGATGACTCCGCAGCCGACGGAGCAGCACGGCACGTGTTGCGCGCCTCCGCCAGTGCCAGCGTCGTCGAAAAGCCGAGTGCGACCGGGCTGGATGCCGCCAGCCCCGCGCCGCTGACGCGGAAGAATTGCCTTCGGTTCATACCCATCGTGAGCCTCCTGCGGTCGAAGGCGGCACCGAGTTCGGCCCGACAAAAGTGCGCGCCCGTACCTCAACTGCCACAGTGGGCAGTACAAAAACCCAGGCAGCAAGGATTGAAAATCTTTATGAATCTCGATTCATAGTAAGTTTCAACTTACAGCAGTTCGAATTCAGTCGACGTAGTCCAGAAAAAGGGGTGTCACTTCCTGGAGAAACATCAATTCCCTCGGGGAGATGCTTCGCGGCTCCAGATCGAAATGAATGAACGTGCCATAAGGCGTTCCGTCGCGGCGCTTGAGCAAGCGCCCGTAGTAGGACTCGATGAGACCGGCATGGGGGTGGTCCGCCAGGAGCAGGTCCTTGGAGGCGTGACTGGTCAGGAATTCCCCCTTCTCGATCGCAAACCGGCAAAGGCTCTTGCTGAGAGGAACGACCTTCAGCCAGGTGCGATATTCAGCGCTGCGGTCGAAGACGTAGGCCGCGCGCATCGTCTCGCCGACCAGCTTGTAAAGGCCTGTGTACCGATACTGCGTCCGGTCGTTGAGCAGCGCCAGCGCACGGTGAATTCCGTGAGTCGCAAGCGTGTTGCGAACCGCGTCGGCTTGCGTCGACAAATCAATCTCAAGCATCAAGGATCTCGGAAAAAAGGCAGAAGACCAGGACATGCCCGGCCGCCGGGGATTATTGGCGCGGGCGACAAACCCTGAATATATGGGGGCAATGGGGCCCCAAGGCTTCAACTGGAATCCGCCGGCGGCGGCTCCCTCCAGCGCTTCTTCGCAAAGGCCTCGACGAAACGCGGCAGTTCGTCCAGCGCGAGCCCGTCGATGCCTGCGGCCCGGGCGCGACCACCGCCGCCGAATTCGTGGCACAGCTCGTGCGCGCCCCACGGCGAAGCCAGCGGTGCGCGCACGCTGACGGCATAGCCGTTGCCTTGCGCCTTCAGCACCGCGTGCGCGCGCTGGGGCTCGGCATTCGCGAGTTCATTGGCGAAGCAGCCGAGCACGCGCCGGCTCCAGGGCGCATCGGGAAGAAGGTGCGCGCTGGCGAGCGCCCCCTGGCACAGCGGAGGCACCACGAAGGCCTGCCGGAGATCCTTGCGACGCATGACATCGATCTCGTCGACGACGGCTTCGTGCGCAAGCATGTCTCGCGGATCCGGATAGCGCAGCATGATTTCGTACAGGCGCCGCGGCGCGATGCACACATCGCGCTCGTCCTCGCCGTAGGCGTTGTAGTTGATCGCCTCGCCGAGGCGACGAAGCAACGCGCAATCCCCCGTGTCGAAGCCGGCGCCCTGGAACAGGCGCTCCGCCGCCATCGCCAGGTTGTCTCCGTAGGCGCCCACCAACGCCCAGGCACGAAACGCACCGCCGAGATGACGATCGACGAGCAGACTGGTGCAGACGTCGCTCGCGCCATCGATGTGCGCTTCGAGCAGCGGATGGTCAGGAACGCGCTGCACTGCGTGATGATCGAAGTAGCGCACGCGAACACCGGCGTCGAGCAGCCGAAGCAGGTCGGCGTGATTGCGCTGCATCGAAAGATCGAAGACGTTGACCTCGTCGCCGGCTTGCGCGCGCACTTGCGCAAGCAAGGCGATGTCGTGCTTCAAACCCGTCACCAGCACGGCAGGCGACGGATCGTGCAGGTGCCATTGCACCGCGGCGCACAAGCCGTCGGCATCGCCGTTGCACACGTCGATGCGTTGCGGGTTCGTCGGAGGGTCAGCGGGATCAACAGGCTTCGTCATAGGGACCACCCTTGCTAGCCGCAACTTCCGATGTGGCCGCATGCCGTGCAGAAGTCGCATCCGTCCTTCTGGATCATCGTGGCGTTGCCGCATTCTGGGCACAGCGCGCCGGGCATCGGCGGCGGCTGGTCGGACATGGTCGCCGGCGCCTGCAGGATGCCCATCGCCCTCAGGGGGCATCCGTCGGCGTCCAGCACGCCCAGCATGGCGTAGCGATGGATGATCAGCCGCGCGACGTAAGCCACGGTCGATGGCCAGACCTGCTGCCGCTGGGCGCCGCTCGGCAACCCCGGAACGAACGCCAGAAAGTGCCCCAGCGGTTCCGCGTAGTTCAGCAGCTTTCGCAACTTCATGCCGATCCATGCCGGGTCGAGCACGCGCATGTCCAACGAAAGAATACGCACCAGGCCGTCCAGTGCCCTCGGGTAGTTGCCTGAAAGACCCAGCGCGCAAGGCCGAGCGACCTTGCCGCCCTGCCCGTCCGGCAGCAGGACTTCCTTGAGCATCAGCGTGAATGTCTCATCGCTCGCCGGATTGTGGACGTCCACCGCCCAGGCGAGCGTTCCGTTCGGTCCGGTCTGCGGTTCGTCCCGGCTGAACAGGGCGTCGATGACCGGCGTGGCCGCGCGCTCCTCGCCCTGCCACAGGCCCAACTGGTCGCAGCGCCAGCGGATCACCGCCGCGGTGGCCGCCACCACGCCGGGAAAGCGCCGCATCTCCCCATTCGGCGGGAAAGGCATCTCGAAGGAGCGTTCTTCCTGGACGGTGGTCAGCACGTCGAGCTTGAGGCGCATCCACGTCGGGTCTTTCGCGCGCAGGTCCATCGACAGTGTTTTCGCCAGCGCGCCGAGGCCGCGGGGCTGCTCAGCCCCATTGACCCAGACCTCGAACGGGGCCGGCTTGCCGTCTTCCGGCAGTTCGCCGATGAAAAGCGCGAACTCGCCGTAGGGATGGCGAACCATGTACGACCATGCCGCATTCCCTGCCGGCAAATCCGGACGCCCAGGCCAGCGCAGCGATGCCAGCACCGGCTGCGGCATGCGCTCGAGCAGCAGGCGCTCGTTCAACGGCCCGGCGTCGATCGTCATGGGCTGCTGCGCGCTCGCGGGGGCATGCGTGCTCAGCACCGCGCCGAGCACCGCATTGGGCCGGTAGGTGGCCAGCCCCTTCAGTCCGGACTTCCAGGCGCGCAGGTACAGGTCCTTGAAATCCGCGTAGGGATAGTCGGCGGGCACATTCACCGTCTTCGAGATGGCGGTGTCGACATGCGGCGCCACGGCCGCGACCATTTCCTCATGCGCCTGTGCGCTCATCTGAAGCGCCGTCACGAAGGCCTGCGTGAGCGGCGCGTTCTCGCCCTTGAGGTGCCGATACAGCCGCCACGCGTGATCCTCCACCGCATGTTCCTCGAACCCGCCATCGGGCGTGCGCTTGCGGCGCGTGTAGGTCCACGAGAACGCCGGCTCGATCCCGTTGCTGACGTTGTCCGCGAAGGCGAGGCTGATGGTGCCCGTGGGCGCGATGGAAAGCAGGTGCGAATTGCGCAGGCCGGTCGCACGGATGCGCTCCTTGACTGCTGCCGGCAGCCGCGAGGCGAAGGTGCCGCGCTGGAGGTAGAGATCGGCATTGAACAGCGGAAAGGCGCCCCGCTCCGCCGCGAGTTCGACCGACGCCCCGTAGGCGGCGTCGCGCAGCACTTCGGCGATGCGACGCGCGGCATTGCGCGCCTCGGCGCTGTCGTAGCGCAGGTTCAGCATCACCAGCGCGTCGCCGAGCCCCGTGAACCCGAGGCCGATGCGCCGCTTGTTGCGCGCCTCTTCCCGCTGGCGATCCAGCGGCCAGAAGGTGATGTCCAGTACGTTGTCGAGCATGCGCACCGCCAAGGCCGCCATGCGCGCAAAGGCCTCTTCGTCGAAACTTGCGTCCGCTTCGAAGGGCGCGCGCACGAAGCGCGTCAAATCGATGGACCCGAGGCAGCAGCAGCCGTAAGGCGGAAGGGGCTGTTCGCCGCACGGATTGGTGGCCGCGATGCTCTCGCAGTAGGACAGGTTGTTGTCGAGATTGATCCGGTCCAGGAAAAGAACGCCCGGCTCGGCATGGTCGTAGGTCGACCGCATGATCTGGTCCCACAGCGCGCGAGCGGCAAGCGACCGGTAGACCCACAAGCCATCCTCGCGCTGGCGCGCGCCCGCGGCCAGCAGTCGGGGCCCCGGCGCGGCCCGATGCACCAGTTCGAAGGTCTTGTCCTCCTGCACCGCATTCATGAACGCATCGGTCAGGCCGACCGAGATGTTGAAGTTGGTCAGGTCGCCGTCATCCTTGGCGTGGATGAATTCCTCGATGTCCGGATGGTCGCAGCGCAGCACGCCCATCTGGGCGCCCCGGCGCGAACCGGCGGACTCGACCGTCTCGCATGAACGGTCGAAGACACGCATGTACGAGACCGGCCCCGACGCACTTGACCGCGTGCTCTCGACCCAGGCGCCGCTCGGCCGGATGCGCGAGAAGTCATAGCCGACGCCGCCGCCCCGGCGCATGGTTTCGGCGGCTTCCGTGAGTGCAACGTAGATACCGGGATGGCCGTCGTCGTCGGATGCAATGGAGTCCCCCACCGGCTGCACGAAGCAATTGATCAGTGTCGCGGACAAGGCCGTGCCGGCCGCCGACTGGATGCGCCCCGCGGGCAGGAATCCATCCTCCAGCGCTTGCAGGAAGCGAGGCTCCCACTGCGCGCGCAGCTCGGGTTTCTCGGCCTGGGCGATCGCCCGGGCCACGCGGCGGCGGACGTCGTCGATGCTGCGCTCATTGTCCTTGGCGTACTTTTCCAGCAGCACCTCGTGGCTGATCGGCTGCGGGGGCAGCGTCTGCCGCGTGGGCGAACTCTTCAGGGCATCTGTCGTCATGGCGCTCCCGTCCGGACGAAGCACAGGTCTACATGATGCGAGGCGGCGGGGGCTTCGTCCACCCCGGGGGCTTTTTGCTTCTTCAACCATGTCGCGGTAGGCTCGCCGCTCGCACCTCCAGAGCGTGCAGACTGAGCCCATGGACAAGCACTACCTCGCTCCCTTGTTTTCCCCTGCCTCGGTCGTCGTCTTTGCCGGCGCCCGCGGCGAATCGGGCGGATCGGCGCCGCGCGCGCTGGTCGGCACGCTGCAGGACGCACTGCGCGCCCAGCGCTATGCCGGCACGCTCCACTTCCTCGACATAGAGACCAGCGGAACGCTGGCCGACCTTGCGCAGGCGCGAGCGGACCTCGCCATCATCGCGTTGCCCCCGCAGGAGATCGCCGCGGCCCTGGAACTCGCCGGGCGCATCCGCTGCAGGGCGGCATTGGTGATTTCGAGCGGCATCGACGACGGACAGGCCACGGCCCTGAAGAAGATCGCGCAGCGCGAGGACGTGCATCTGCTGGGTCCCAACTCCCTGGGATTCCAGCGCCCCCATCTGCAACTCAACGCCAGCGTCGCCGGCCCCCTGGCCCGGGCCGGCTCGCTGGCGATGGTGTCGCAGTCGGGCGCGCTCACCGCGTCCATGCTGGATTGGGCCCGCAAGAACATGGTGGGGTTTTCGGCCGTCGTCTCCGTCGGCTCGCACAGCAGCCTCGACATTGCCGAGGTGCTGGATTTCCTGGCGCACGATCCCCAGACGCAAAGCATCATCGTGTACTTCGAAGGCATCAACAACGCGCGGCACTTCATGAGCGCGCTGCGTTCCGCGGCCAACGCCAAGCCGGTGGTGGTGCTGAAAGCCGGCCGCAAACCCGCCGGCAACGAGGCCGCCCAGACGCACAGCAGCACCATCGTCGGCAGCGACGACGTGTTCGACGCCGCGCTGCGTCGCGCGGGCGCCGTGCGGGTGCGCTCGTTCGTGGAACTGTTCTCCGCCGCCAAGTGCCTGGCTTCGCGCTATAGGCCCGTGGGGCGCCGCCTCGCGATCATCACCAACGGGGGCGGCCCCGGCGTGCTGGCGGCCGATTGGGTGAATGAGATTTCGCTCCAGCTTGCGAAGCTCTCTCCGGCCTCGGTCGCCGCCCTCTCGCCCCAGTTGCCGGCCTCGGCATCGCTGTCCGATCTGGTCGACCTGTCCGAAGAAGCCACCCCGGCGAACTACGAGGCGGCCATCGCGGCGGCAGGCAAGGACCCGCAGGTCGACGGCTTGCTCGCCATCTATTCGCCGAAGACGCGGACGGACGCATCGGCGATGGCACGCGCCCTTGTCAGCGCGCACGGCTCGATCAGCAAACCGCTGCTGTCGTGCTGGATGGGTGATGCCTCGGTCGGCGAAGGCCGCGCGATCATCAACGAAGCGGGCATCCCGAGCTTTCGCACGCCCGAAGCCGCCGTCGGCGCCTTCGGCAACATCGCGGCCTTCTATCAGAACCAGCAACTGCTGCAGCAGATTCCGCCGCCGTTGTCGACGATGGCCAAGCCCGACATCGAAGGAGCCCGGCTGGTCATCGAGAGCGTGCTGGCGGAGCGCCGCAAGGTGCTGACAGAGATGGAGTCCAAGACGCTGCTCTCGGCCTTTCACATCCCGATCACGAGGACCCTGCTGGCGCGCAGCGCCCACGAGGCCATGATGATCGCGACGCAGCTCGGCTTTCCGGTCGCGCTCAAGATCGATTCGCCCGACATCAGCCACAAGTCCGACGTGGACGGCGTGGCGCTCAACATCATGAACGGCGCCAGCGCGCGCGACACCTACCGCGACATGGTGGAACGCGTGGCGCGACTGATGCCCGAAGCGCACGTCAACGGCGTGACGGTTCAGAAAATGGCGCGCGCGCAACGCGGCCGCGAGATCCATGTCGGCCTGGTGACCGACAAGCCCTTCGGCCCCGTCATCGTCTTCGGTGCGGGCGGCACCATGATCGAGCTCATCAACGACCGGTCGATGGAGCTGCCGCCGCTCAATACCTTTCTCGCGCGGCAGCTGATTGCACGCTCGCGGGTGGCCGAGACCCTGGGAGAGTGGCGAGGCGCCAGCGCGGTCGACATGGAGGCGCTCGAGCAGCTGTTGCTGCGCGTCTCCGAAATGGTGTGCGAGCTGCCCGAACTGCGCGAGATGGACATCAACCCCATCATCGTCGACGCCTCGGGCGCGGTGGCGGTGGATGCCCGCATCCTGATCGACAGCGCGCCGCGCCCGGCCGGCGGGCGCTCGAACGACTACCACCACCTCTCGATACTCCCCTACCCGGCCCGACACGAGCGCACCTGGCCGATGCCCGGCGGCGGCATGTACACCGTGCGACCCATTCATCCCGGCGACGCCCCGATGCTGCAGGAACTGGTGCAGCACCTGTCGCCGCAAAGCCGGTACTTCCGCTTCGTGTCCTGGTTCGAGGAGCTGCCTGCGACCATGTTGTCGCGCTTCACACTGATCGACTACGACCGGGAGATGGCGCTCGTGGCCGTGTTCTCGGAACGCACCACGGACGCCGCCGGCGAAATCCACGAAACCGAGCGCATCGTGGGCGTGTCGCGCTACATCACCAATCCGGACCAGGAAAGCTGCGAGTTCTCGCTGCTGGTGGCGGACGAATTCAGCGGCAAGGGAATCGGGTCGCGACTGATGGAAAGCATCATCGAGGCCGCGCGCGAGAAGGGTCTCTCGGAGATCGACGGCCTGGTGCTGACGAGCAATTCCGAGATGTTGAAGCTGATGAAGAAGCTGGGCTTCTCGGTCAAGCGCTTCGACGAGGATCCCGACTTCAGGCTGGTGACCTACGCCCTCTGAGCGCCGCTCAGGAGGACGGTCCTGCGACTACCCTCTGCACCTTGCCGCTGCGGCCGACACGTCCGGCTTCGCCGCTGCGGCAACGAATGTTCACGCCGACCGCGCCCTGTGATTCGAGGAACGCGCCGAGCACCTGGTGCGCGCGCCGAAGTGCAAGATCGGCCTCGACGCCGCGCAGGCCGGTTCGCAGCAAGAGCTCGCAGGGCCCTTCCTGGACGAGTTGGAAATCGAACAGGCCGGCATCTTCCTCAAGCATCGTGCTGAGCGCGAGGGGCAGCATGCGGACCGAACCCGCGTCTTCGCGGCCCAGGTGCAGCGTGTCGTCGCAGCGGCCCTGCACCTCGACCACGGGCAGGCTGGAGCCGCAGGCACAGGCGTGCGCATGCACCGTGACACGATCGCCCAGGTCGTAGCGGATCAGCGGTTGCACATGGTTGGCCAGGTTGGTGAGCAGGGTCGTCGCACCGGCCTTGCCGGGCGCAACGGCGTGGCCCTGCGCATCCACCGTCTCGAGGATGACCCAATCGCTGTTGAGATGCAGGTGGCCCCTGTCGCACTCGGATGCCAGCGAGAGGAATTCCGACGCGCCGTAGCTGTTGGTCACGGGGCAACCGAATGCGCCTTGGACGAATTCGCGCTTGGCCGCCGAAAGGTCCTCGCCGCCGACCCACACTTCGCTCGGCGACGTTCGCAGCCGGCCATCCATGCGTTCTTCCGCCAGCAGCGCCGCGGCACTCGGGTACGTGGCAAGAATCGTCGGCGCGAACGCATTCAGGTCCGCCACGATGTCCTTCACAGGCTGGAGGAACGAGATACCGCGCAGGCGGCCCGACAAGGCCGGGTTGAGGCGCCGAAGCCGCTCGATCGACACGGTGCTCGCGAAATGACCTCCGGTCGCACCGACGAACGCAATGCGGTCCGCCAGGCCCCACGGGTCGAACAGCCGCTGCAACGGTCGAAGCACCGGCCGCCGCACGGCCTCCAGTGCGTCGTAGACCGCCATCGCCATGGTGTCCTGCACGAAGATCCCCGACTCGCCGCTGCTGCCCGAGCTTTCCCACACCACATAGCGCTCCGCGAACGGCTCTGCAATCCGGGCGCGATCGGCCACGAAGCGGCGCAGCGCGTCCAGACGGAGGCCCGGATCGGCGACCCAATCGTCAAAGCGCTTCATGAGGTCGGCCTTGTGCATGACCGGCAAGTCTTCCAGGCGCAGGCGATCCGGATCGCCGCAGCCCTTGAGCACCCGGCCGTACAACGGCGACTTCCGCCTTGCCGACATGAGCAATCGGCTGAGGCGTTCGGCCCGTCTCGATGCCAGCGCATCCGAAGTTGCGCGCGCAGCCATGGCGACGTCGACCGCGACCGTGCCGGACAGCCAGGCGTCGAGCGGGGGCGGTGGAACTGGACTCATGGGGCTGCCCACGCAAGGCACGCGGGTCTTGCGGTGTACGCCTGCGGACGGGATCGCGCAACTGCAATCGCCATATCGCCCGGAGGTGAAAATCCGGGGGATGCAACAAGCCAACTCCCCGTCGCTTCGTTTTCCCGGCATCGTCTGCTTGACGCTCGCGATCGCGCTTCTCGCGGGATGTGCCTCGACGCCGCCGGCGGCAACATCCCAGCCCCCTGCACCTGCACCGAGCGCCCGGCCCGCGCCGGTGCCAGCGCCTCCTCCAGCGCCGCCCTCAGGCGTTGACGACGCGGCGGTCCAGCAGAAGTTCGCCAAATGGGTGGCGGATTTCCGCGCATCCGCGCGCGCGTCGGGCGTCAGCGAAGCGACGCTGCGTATCGCGTTCGACAATGTCCAGTTCCTGCCGCGCGTCATTGAACTGGACCGCGCACAACCCGAATTCACGCGCTCGGTGTGGGACTACCTTGACAACACCGTGACACCCCAACGGGTCGCACTCGGCCAGGACAAGCTGCAGCAGGTGCGCAACGAAGCCGATGCCGCCGCTCGCCGCTATGGCGTTCCGCCGAGCATCGTGGTCGCCATCTGGGGCATGGAAAGCAACTTCGGCGGCAATTACGGCAGCACACCCACCATCGACGCTTTGGCAACCCTGGGCTTCGAAGGACGCCGCGAGGACTGGGCACGCCGCGAGTTGCTGTCGGCGCTGAAGATCCTCGACAACGGCGACATCGACCGCGACCACATGATCGGCTCCTGGGCCGGCGCCATGGGCCAGACGCAATTCCTGCCGTCGAACTTCCTGGCCTACGCGGTGGATGCGGACGGCGACGGCCGGCGCGACATCTGGGGCAGCATGGCCGACGTCACGGCCTCGACCGCCAACTTCCTGTCGCGCTCGGGCTGGCAGGCAGGCCAGCCCTGGGGCGTCGAAATCCGGCTGCCGGCCGGCTTCGACTACGGCCGCGCCGACCCTGCGGTTCGTCAATCCACGGCCCAATGGACCGCCGAAGGGGTCCAAGCCATCAACGGCAAGCCGCTGCCGGACTTTGCCGACGGCTCGATCCTCCTGCCCGCGGGCGCGGGCGGGCCGGCCTTCCTGGTCGGACCGAACTTCCGCGCGATTCTTCGCTACAACAACTCGACCAGCTACGCGCTCGCGGTGGGCCTTCTCGCACAACGGCTGGATGGCGGCCCCGGCGTCCAGGCGGCATGGCCACGGGATCTGGGCACCCTCTCGCGCAGCCAGATCATCGAACTGCAGACCGCCCTCAATCAGCGTGGCTTTGCCAGCGGCGCGCCCGACGGCGTCATGGGGCCGGCCACCCGCGACGGGGTCCGCCGTTATCAACGCAGCATCGGCGTACCCGCGGATGGCTATCCGAGCGCGGAACTGCTTCTGCGTTTGCAGCAGCCCTAGTCTCGTTTCCTGTCGTTCAGGGTAGGATTTCGACAGCCCGCGCGGCACCCCCGAAAAGGAGCAGACGATGACGAGTCCCAGATTTCGTTCGATCACCCTTGCCATTGCCTTGGTGTCTTGCCTGCCGCTCGCCAACGGCGCGGGGTTTGCGCTCAGCAGTCCGGGCATCAAGTCCGGCGGCACGCTGCCCGACGCTCAGGTCTTCAACGACTTCGGCTGCAAAGGGAAGAACATGTCCCCTCCATTGAAGTGGAGCGGCGCGCCCAAGGACACGAAGAGCTTCGCCCTCACGGTGTACGACCCCGATGCGCCCACGGGTTCGGGGTGGTGGCACTGGGTGGTCTACAACATCCCCGCCACGGCGACCGAACTGCCTGAGGACGCCGGCACCGTCGACAGCAAGAGTCTCCCGGCTGGAAGTGCCCAGGTGCGAAATGACTTCGGCGTACCGGCATTCGGTGGTGCGTGCCCGCCGCCAGGCGACAAGCCGCACCGCTATATCTTCACGGTCTACGCGCTGAAGACCGACAAGCTGGAAGTTCCACCCGAAGGCACGCCGGCGCTGGTTGGTTTCATGGTGAATGCCAACAAGCTGGGCGCTGCCACTTTCACCGCGAAATACGGACGATCGAAGTAACTCGTCCATTGGCCATTCGATGCGCAGACTTCGCTTTCTCACCAACCGGCACCGTGCGCCTTCGACGAACCATGCGCTTGGCCTGTTGCTGGCCTTCAACGCCGGCGCGGTGAACGCTGGCGGTTTCCTGGTGCTGCATCTCTATACGTCGCACATGACCGGCTTCGCGTCGCAACTGGCCGATGGCGCGGCTCTGGGCGATCCGAGGCTGCTGCTGAATGCGATGGGCGCCATCCTCTCGTTCCTGACAGGCGCCGCCACGACGGCCATGTTGGTCAACTGGGGGCGCCAGCATCGCATCCACGGGGTCTACGCCCTGCCCCTGCTGCTTGAGGCTGCGCTGATGTTCCCTTTCGGCTTGATGGGTGCCATCACGCTGACCTGGACCACGCCCTTTGCCGTGCCGCTGACCGTCCTGCTGCTGTCATTCATCATGGGGTTGCAGAATGCGGTGGCATCGAAGACCTCGGGCGGCAGCATCCGGACCACGCACATGACGGGCAACATCACCGACCTGGGTATGGAACTCGGCAAGATGCTCTACTGGAATCGCAAGAGCCACGAATCGGGAGGCCGCGTCAGGCACAACCGCAGTCGCATGCGGCTGTGCGGTGGGCTGATCGGCATGTTCGTGCTGGGTGGCGTCGTCGGGGCCCTCGGCTTCAAGTACGTCGGATTCATTTGCGTGGTCCCGCTGGCCGCGTTGCTGATGGCGCTTTCCCTTCCTCCACTTCACAGGGATTTGAGTCGATTCAGGCGTTGGTTGGGGGGCGCTTCGAGCTCTACCGTTTGATGTTCAGCGGCCTTGATCCGACACGAGCGATGGCAATGCGGGCAATGGTGCTTCATGCGCCCGGCCAGCCGCTGCGCCTGGAGGAGCGCCCGCTTCCGGACCCCGCCACCGGCGAATTGCGCCTCCGCGTGCTGGCGTGTGCGGTCTGCCGCACCGACTTGCATGTGGTCGACGGCGACCTGCCGATGCACACGCTGCCGATCGTGCCGGGCCACGAGATCGTCGGCGAGGTGGAGGCGATCGGTGCCGGCGTGCACGCGCATCGCATCGGCGATCGTGTCGGCGTGCCTTGGCTCGGCCATACCTGCGGGCACTGCGCGTTCTGCGCCAGCGGGCGCGAGAACCTCTGTGACACACCGCGCTTCACCGGCTATGACCGCGATGGCGGTTTTGCGAGTCACGTGGTTGCGGAGGCCGAGTTCTGCCTTCCGCTCGGCGCAACGATGCAAGACCCTGCGCACATCGCGCCCCTGATGTGCGCCGGACTGATCGGCTGGCGCAGCCTGAAGGCGGCTGGAGAAGACGCGCGGCGCCTGGGCATCTACGGCTTCGGCGCCGCGGCGCACCTCATCGCTCAGGTCGCCGTGGCGCAAGGGCGGCAGGTTCACGCTTTCACGCGACCGGGCGACCTGAAAGGTCAGTCATTCGCCAAGACGCTCGGTGCCGTGTGGGCCGGAGGCTCGGACGAGATGCCCGCCGAGCCACTCGATGCCGCGATCATCTTCGCGCCTGCAGGCGATCTCGTGCCCCTCGCCTTGCGTGCAGTGCGCAAGGGCGGGCGGGTCGTTTGCGGCGGCATTCACATGAGCGACATTCCCGCCTTTCCCTACCGCCTCCTCTGGGAAGAGCGCCAGCTCGTCTCGGTCGCGAACCTGACCCGCGCAGATGCCCGCGAGTTTCTCGACGTCGTGCGAACGCATCCACCGCAAGTTCATGTCACGACCTATCCGCTGGTGCAAGCCAATGAAGCGATGGCGGACCTGCGCGCCGGCAAGCTTCAAGGCGCCGCAGTCTTGATTCCTTGAAAGGAATCCCATGTCCAGGCTTCGTGTTGAATTGCGGGTGAACGCGCGCCACATGTCATTTTGAAGAAGTGCCGAGTAGAGTTGCCGAGCAAATTTCAGAGTGTCTATTTCTTCTTGAAACGCTTCAGTCAGGTTGGCGCTCTATCATTGACTCACATTTGGAGCAATTATTAATGACTCAGAGCTACAGCCAGATTCAGAAACAGATCCAGGTTTTGCAACTCAAGGCCGAAAGACTGCGTGACAAGGAAATCGAAGGCGTGGTGGCACGCATTCGTGTTGCCATCGAGCATTACGGACTGACTCCTGAACAACTGTTCGCGAGAATCCCCACCGAACGCAAGACTCGCGGATCAGCCATTGCAGGCGCGCGCGCAGTACGCTACGCCGACGGAAAGGGAAGCACTTGGGGCGGCATTGGCAAGCGACCGGACTGGCTGCGTGAGGCCCTCGCGGCAGGACGATCACTCGAAGAATTCGCGACCAACGCGGTCGCAAAACCGAATGGCCGCCGAGCCGCCGTGAAACGGAAGAAGTCCCGGGTTCTTTACCGGGACGATGCCGGCCACACCTGGTCAGGCATGGGACCTCGGCCGCGTTGGCTCAAGGAAGCCATCGAAGCCGGAAAGACATTGGAAGAGATGTCCGCCTGAAATCGCCCGAGGGCGTGCGCGTCTCCTGATTCGCGGGCATTGATTCCGTGCGTGGCGGACTCTGCCGGATGATCGATTGCCCGGTCTTTCGGCCGGCCCGCCTCCTCCTTCTTGCGGATGGACAGCGGCCACCTCGCCGTGCTGAACTCGCACACCGCCGCGATGGCGCGGAGGCACGCGAGGGACCCCGCAATGGACGACGAACAACAACGTGCCACGGCATGGCTGTCATGCGATCTCGCCGAATTGGCTGAGGAGATGCGGCTGTACGAGACGCCTCATTGCAAAGACCCCAAAGACTCCAAAGACAAGCCGCACTTCGATGTCGTGATCGTCGGCAGCGGCTATGGCGGCGCCATGGCCTTGAGCGAACTTGCAGGCCAGGGAATCGACGGTATGCCTTTGCGCATCGCAATGCTCGAGCGCGGCAAGGAGTACCTCGCGGGCGCCTTTCCGTCGCGCATGGGGGATCTGGCGGGCCATGTTCGGTTCAGCCGCGCAGGAACCGGCGCGGTGCATGGACAGACGCCGGGACTCTTCGACCTGCGGATCGGCGGGGACGTCAATGTGGTGCTGGCGAACGGGCTGGGAGGCGGCTCGCTGATCAACGCGGGGGTCATGGCCGCCCCGCTGCCGGAGGTCTTCCAGGACCCTCGCTGGCCCGATGGCATCAGGAACGATGCCGATCTCCTGCCTGCGATGACACAGGTCAGGCGGCAACTGGAGTCGACGTCGAGCCAGGCGTTCTCCGGTCGTTCCGACTTGATGACAGTGCTGGGACGAGGATCTGCGTATGCCGTCGACATCACGGTGGCACAGCAGGACGACACGAAGAGAGGCATCAAGCATTGCACCGGTTGCCGCGATTGCGCCACAGGCTGCAATGAACGAGCGAAGCTGTCGCTCGACGTGACCTTGATCGCGGACGCCTGCGCGAGGCATCCGGAGCCGCTGCGTATCGTGACCGGCGCGACGGTGACAACCTTCGCAAGGCTGGGTGAGTACGACTGGAAGGTCTCCGTGACGCACACGGATACCGAGCTGCGTCGCCACATCCGGGTGCCCTATGTGTTGCGCACGAGGTGCCTCATCCTCGCGGCAGGCGCGCTCGGCTCCACCGAACTTCTCATGCGTGCCCGCAAGGACAAGCTCGCGGTATCGGCCGTGCTGGGCGAGCGCTTTTCGACCAACGGCGACAACCTGAGCACCATCTACCGACAGGCAGCAGCCGTGCCCTCCGTGGTGGATCAGGACGGACCGACGATCACGCGGATGATCGACTTGCGCGAAGCGCACAAGAGGCTCAAGGCAAGCGATTCGCCCGTCGTGATCCAGGACCTGGCCATTCCGGTGGCGCTGCGTCGCCTGCTGGAAGAAAGTGCCACCACCGTGGCCACCATCCGGTCGCTGACGACGGCGGACACGCGACGCTATGTAGGTGGTGAGGACGAGCACGACAGCGCCGGCATCGACAAGGATGCGGTCGACAACAGCCTGGTGGTGGCGGTGATCGGGCACGACAGCGCGAGCGGGCGGCTCTCGCTGCCGCCCGACGCGCCCGAAGGCACCAAGGGCAACAAGGGCACCCCAAAAGCCACCCAGGGCACGCTCGGCGTGGTTTGGCCGGAGGTGCGCGACGACCCAAGCTTCGAGCACCATCAGGACATCCTCGAGCGCCTGGTGGCCCATCATCTTCCGGGTGCGGCCGTTTTACCGAATCCCGTGTGGCGTCCCCTGCCTGACGTGCTGGAACAGCTTTATGGCGTGGCTCGCGGGCCGGTCCTGACGGTCCACCCGCTCGGGGGCTGCGCGATGGGGGAGACCGTCGCGACCGGCGTGGTCGACGAATACGGCCGTGTCTTCGAGGGCGATGCCAAGGGCGGTGTACACGAGGGACTGGCCGTGCTGGACGGCTCGATCATGCCGACTTCGCTCGGCATCAATCCGTCGCTGACGATCGCGACCCTGGCACGTCGCGCGATCCGGCAACTGCGCGTCGAATGGGGTTTCGCCCCACTGGATGCCACCACGCACTCGCCGCGGCCACCCGCGGGCTGGACGCCGTCGAGGCCCGTGTTCACTGATCCTGCGGCACCAAGGCCGGTCCGGCCGACCTGCATCGAGATGACCGAGCAGATGAAGGGAAGCGTGACGGTCGAGTGCGACGGCAAGTCGACGCCGCTGGATGTGGAACTCACGCTCTGGTTCAAGCCGACCCCGATTCCCGATCTGATCGCTGCGCGCTCGAAACGGCAACTGGTCGTCGATACGACGCGCAGCCGCGTGCGCCTGTTCACGCCCTCGCCGGCCCGAGCGCCCGTCATCGCACTGGGCGCGCCCACCGACCCGGGGACGCCGGCGCAGGACCTGGTTCTTGAAGCACCTATCAGCGGCAACCTGACCTTGATGCGTCATTCGCCGTCCGGCCGCCTGTTTCGCACGATCTCGGGGCTGTGGTCATGGTTTCGCAATCGCGGACTGCGCGACATCACGCAGTCGGTGGTCGACAGGCTTCTCGGGAGGGCTCCCAAGCGCAAGACCAGCATCTGGACACTCGTCAAATCCGTGTTCGACCTCGCCTCGCGCGCGGCTGATACGAGGCTGCTCGAATACAAGCTGGAGCTTCTCGAGCCCGACCAGGTGGCGAAGTCCCTCGGCCTCCCGATGCACTGGGAAGGCCAACGCATCCATGCGGTCAAGCGCTTGACCTACGAGCGCGCCGCGAATCCGGCCAACCAGTGGATGTATGCGGACCTCCTCGAATTTCCACATCGCGACCCCGGGGACCCGTGCAAACCACTGGCCGTCGACCTGCCCTACTTCGGAACGGTCAACGTTCCGCTGGTGCGCGTCGTGTCGCAAGCCGACCAGGCGAGCGCATTGGTCGATGTCGCGTCGCTGCTGCTGTACGTGTCGCGGGTCATGCTGCCGCTGCATGCGTGGTCGCTCCGGCTTCCCGATCGTCCGGAGCCTCGTGTCGCGCAGCGCCTGCCGGGCGCCATCAAGGGCCTGCCGGCGCCCGAGATCGTGGAGCTCACCGTCGACGTGCTCAGGAATGGCGACCCCGTCCGCCTGCGCCTGACGCGCTACGGGCCGGGGGCCAGGCGCGACGCCAACCCTGTGATGCTCATCCATGGCTACAGCGCCAGCGGCACCACCTTCGCCCATCCACTGCTGCCGGGCGGCGGGCTCGCCGGCGCGCTGCACCGCGACGGACGCGACGTGTGGGTGCTGGATCTGCGCAGCAGTGCCGGCATGCCAACCGCGCGCGAACCGTGGTTCTTCGAGCAGATGGGTTGCCAGGACATTCCGCTCGCCGTCGATCACATCTGCCGCTGCACCGGCAAGGAGCGCGTCGACATCGTCGCGCACTGCATGGGCGCCGCGATGCTGGCGCTGGGACTGTTCGGGGATCGGGTGGAGCACGGCGTCGACCGTTTCCCGGCGCTGCGGAAGGCGCTGCCGGATCGCCTGGGATGGCTGGTGCTGTCGCAAGTGGGCCCCGCGCTGGTCATGTCGCCGGCCAACATGGCCCGCGCATATCTCATGCAATGGCTGCGCCAGTTCGTCGGCCTGGGCAGTTTCGAATTCACGCCCGACAAGCCGGGCGTGGCCGACGACATGGTCGACCGCCTGCTCGCGGCGGTCCCCTACCCGCCCGAGGACTTCGTGCGCGAGAACCCGATGTGGCCGCCTTGGGAACGCACGCCCTGGGTCGGCGCGAGGCACCGCATGGATGCGCTGTACGGCGTCACCTTCAAGCTCGACGGCATGTCCGACGCGGTGCTCGCGGCCATCGACGATTTCTTCGGGCCGATGAATCTGCAGACCGTCGCCCAGGTCATCGCATTCGCACGCTACGGCGTGGTGACCGATCGTCGCGGCAACGGCGCATGCATGGTGCCAAGCCGTATCGCCAAGGTCTGGCAGACGGAGGAACCCACGCACCGAACGCTGTGCCTGCACAGCACCGACAACGGGCTGCTCGACATCGCGACACGCCGGAGGATGGTCGATCTGCTCAACGATGCGCACTGCGGAGGGCAGTCGATGGAGTTCCAGGACATGGGCCATCAGGACAGCCTGATCGGCGGCCATGCGCCGATCGTCTATCGCGCCATCTGCAAATTCTTGTCGAAGGAATCGAGCCATGACCACGAACCCCGGGTTGACCCCTCGAGCGCTGCTGCACAAGGTGCTGCCGCCGAGGTCCTTCGCAGCGCCGCCCAGCCTCGATGACGAGAAGCTCACCTGCCGGGTGAGTTTCGACCAGCGCAATGGCGTCCCGGCGCGGGCCGTCCTCATGCGGGTCGAGCGGTACGACGATCAATGGAAGATTCTGCAGGATGGGCGGCCCATCGATCTGCCCGATGTCCGCCGAATCGACGCCGAAGAGGTCGTGACCGGTGTTTCCGCCGACGGCATCGTGACCGCCACGCCGACCTGGCCGCCGGGCGCCGATCGCGCGGTACTCCTGTTGATTCATCCGCAGACGGCCATCCGCGGCGATATGGACTACGACGAAATCGTCGATCACAAGGAGCCGGTCTCGCTCGAAGGCGGCGTCGTGACCCGCCACGGCGCTGCCGCGTATGAGGCGAATACACACGCCGCCTTTGCGGTCAGCAGTTGCCAATACCCCGCCGGCATGCTCGACGGCAGCGTCCGGGTGAGGAGCCGCGCGCTGGACGACCGCTACATCGGTCCCTCGGAACGATCGCTCTGGCGACTGGGCGAGCGCCTGGAGATCGACCCCTCGATCCGGTTCACCGTGCTGACGGGCGACCAGGTGTACGTGGACCGCACGGCGGGGCTTTTCGATCCCAGCAAGCTGCTCGAACGGCTCGCGTTCGCGTACGAGGCCTTCATGCTCAATGCCGGCTTGCAGCGCGTGCTGCGCGTGGCCGGCACCGACATCTTCCCGATGCTCGACGATCACGAAGTGTCCGACAACTGGGAGCCCCGGCCTCGTGGCTTCGGCCATGACGAAATCCAGGACGAGATCAAGCAGGCTCGGGACCAGTACGTGGAGCGGCAACGGAGCATGTGGCCGCTGTCGATCCGGAAGAGGTTGAACAGCGAACAGAACACGCAGAACAAGCGGAACAAGCCGTTGTGGGCAGCGACGGAGGTGCACGGCTACCCGTTTTTCTTCACCGACGTCCGCACACAGCGAACGGGCCGGACGATCGAAAACCTGAGAGACGGCACGGCCACCATCCTGGGACCGGACCAGCCGAAGGATCTGTTCAATTGGATCCAGCAGCAGGGCCCCCAGGACCACCCCAGCTTCGTCGTCTCGTCATCGATCCTTCTGCCGCGCTACCTGTCGATGCAGAGATGCGCCGTCACCAGCGAATGCATGGGGTTGGCCCTGCAGACGGATTCGTGGTCGGGATACCCGAATTCGCTGCACGATCTGCTGGCGTGGGTGTACGACGCGAATGCGCAGCGGATGGTCTTCCTGTCCGGCGACGAGCACCTGTCCATGCTCGCGACGATCACGATCGAATGCGTCGACTCGCCGGGCAAGGTGGTCACCATCCATTCCATCCACAGTTCGGCGCTGTATGCGCCCTACACCTTTGCCAATTCCTCGGCAGCGGACTTCGCGTCGCCCGATTGCTTCGCGTTCGACCACGGCACCGGTGCGGGCAAGCGGCGATTCGTGTGCCGCGTCACGACCTTCTTTCCCCACAGCGGCGACGGCTTCACGATCGTCCGGCCTTGCCGGACCGGGGCTTCCTCCTGGCGCCTCGATGTGGAGTTCGACGGCGCCGAGGGCAAGGTCAGGCGAACGATTCAGCTTTCATAGGTCCGCGACCCGCTTCGACGGCGCGACCCATGGCCTGGATCAGCTGCACGCCGTCCACAGGCTTGTAGAGCACCGTGATGCCGGCTTTTCGCGCATCGGCGATGCGCCTCGGTTCGGTCTCGCCCGTGATCATCAGCCCCGGCGCATCGCAACCGCGACGCTTCAACGCCTCCCATGCGTCGAGACCGGATGCGTTGTCGCGCAAGCGGAAGTCGATGAGCAGCACGTCGGGCGCGAAGCCCCCCTCATGAATCTGCTCGGCTTCCTTTTGGTCGCTCGCCGAGCGCACCTCCCAGCCGAGCGTGGACAGCAAAGTGGTCAACGATTCCCGGATCTCGGGCTCGTCGTCGATGAAGAGGACCCGCCTGCGCACACTGGCCGGGTCGAACGCCGCGGCGGCGCGATGGAGTTCCGCGCCCGCGCGCGCGGGCGATGGAATTCGGGGTAGCGAGATCTCGAACACCGCGCCCTGCCCCGGCGCGCTGTTCATCGTCACCTGGACCGCGAGAAGGTCGGCGATGCGCCGCACGATCGCCAGGCCGAGCCCCAGTCCGCGGCTGCGATTGCGTTCGGGGTTGCCGACCTGATAGAACTCCTCGAACACATGCGCCTGCGCCTCGATCGGAATGCCGGGTCCCGTGTCGGACACGCGGATACACACTTTCTCTTCGTTGGCGCCGTCCGCGAAAGCCTCGATCGACACGTGGCCTTCGCGGGTGAACTTGATCGCATTGCCCACGAGGTTCTGCACGATCCGGCGCAGCAGCGCCACGTCGGTGCGCACCCACAGGCCCTTGTGATGGCCGCCGAGGCACCGCAGATCCAGATCTGCCGCATGCGCGACCGGCGTGAAGGTTTCGCAGGTGTGGGCCAGCAGTTGCATCACGTCGACTTCCTGCGACTCCGCGCGCACCGCCCCGGCGTCGAGCTTGGAGACTTCGAGCAGGCTGTCGAGCAGCGAACTGCTTTCCGACAAGGCGCGGCGGATGCCCTGCCCTACCTTGTCCAGCATCTCGTCGCCGCTCAGGCGTGCGAGCTCCTGCACGGTCGCCGCGTTGTACGACAGGGCCGTGAGCGGTTGCCGCAGATCGTGGCTCGCGGCGGCGAAGAATCGGGTCTTGGCTTCGCTCGCCTTTTCCGCCCGGTCGCGTTCGCGGCGCAGCGATTCCGACAAGGTGACCAGGGTGACCAGGGTCCGTCCTTCGTCGCGCACATAGAACGTGAGCACCGTGAACAGAAGCACCAGCAGCGTCGCGATGGCCGTGCCTTCGATCGTTCCGCGTGTGAGCCACGCGATCGACAACGTGCCACCGAGGATCGCCGCCCAGCCCACGTAGCTGCGCAGATGTCCGGTCACAGGCGAGATTGCGCCCACGGCGCTGCCGACGAAGATCATCGTCAGCACGTAGTGCAACTCGCTCACCGGCCGGGCGAAGATCATCAGCACCACGCCGGCGCGCAGAACGGCCAGCACGACCATGGCGGCGGCCGAGCGCGAGAGCCATTGCGCCGGCGTGACGCGACCCGGCTCGCCGAGCCACAGCAAGTAGACGACCCGGATCACGTGTGCCGTCGCCATGATTCCGAACCAGATCCATGCATAGGCGCCGAGTCCGGCCTGCAGGGCGACCCATGTCACGAAGCCGTCCGCGAAGAGAAGCGGCACCAGCAGACGCCGGAGCTGCTGGATCGACAGCCGCGCCTGCTCGGCTTCGACGAGCGGTGTGAGTTCCGCGGCCGGCAGGCCGACGCTCGCGTCAGTGATCACCTGCGCCCCTGACGCGAGCCTCGTGCGCTGCTTCTCCCCGCTTGTGTACGCCCACGATCTGAAGGATGGCCCGCACATGCGTCTTCACCGTGGTGTCGGAAATGTCGAGATCGCGCGCGATCTGCTTGTCCGATGTGCCCCGCATCAGCGCGCGGAAGACCTCCGCCTGGCGGGGCGTCAATTCGGGATAGAGGGCCTCGACATCGATGGGATGCACGACGCCGCTGGGCGGTCCCTCGCCTGCACGGCCGGCGTGTCGTGGGGGGCGGCTGACCCCGCCGCGAAGGGCCACGCGAACCGCGTCGAGCAGCGCGGCAGGGTCGGCGCCTTTCGAGACATAGCCGGCAGCGCCGAGGGCGAGCGCCCGGTCCATGACGACGTCGCGGTCGTCGCCGGAGACAACGATGATGGGGGTATGGCTGTTCGTCTCGCGCAGGGCACGGATGGAGGTTTCGCCGTCCTGCGTGCCCAGCCACCAGTCGAGCAGGACCAGTTCGTACGGAAAGGTCTCGATCAGGCGCTTGGCGCTTTCGAGATCCCGCGCCTTGTCGAGCGAGGCGTCGGGCATGATCAATTGAAGCAGGAGCTCGAAGGAATCCCCGACGAGTTGGTGGTCTTCGATCCAGAGCGCGCGCATTCAGGTGTCTCCCGGGCTGCCTGCAATACCGAGCGAATATCCCGAAGGCCACGGCAGCCGGAACGCAACCTGGGACGCGAAGCTGGCGTCAGACTACCACTTTGCAAATCCTGGCGGGGTCCTTCTTTCGAAGGAGTGACGACGGCCTCGAGCCGACTATGGCGCGGGTACCGCGTAGCTCCGCAGTTGCGCCGAAATGGCCTCGTTGAGCTGCTGCAGGGCCGCACTCAACCTTTGGACTGCCGCGGCCATTTCTTCCCTGTCCCCCGACTTGGACGCCGCTTCGATTTCCTCGCATCCACGCACGACCTGGCCGGCCTTCACGATGCCTGCCGCACCCTTGATCCGGTGCGCGCAAGCGGCCGCATCGCGAAATGCGCCGGACCGGGCCAGCGCCTGCAATTCGATCAGGTCGCTGAGATTGGTCCGCAGCAATGCATCGAGGAAGCTGGCTTCCACCGCGTCATCGCCACCCGAACAGGCTTTCAGCGATCCCGCGTCGAAAGGCTCGTCCCGACGCGCCACGGACGACTCCGACGCCAGGTTCAAGAGATCGCCCTCGCCAGGCAGGTGGCGAACGAGCGCCTGAAGCAGTTCGTCGATGCCGACAGGCTTGATCAGACACTCATCCATGCCCACGGACAGGGCATGGCGCCGGTCTTCTTCTTGCGCGTGTGCCGTGCAGCCGAGCACGGGACCGGGTGGCAAGCGCCGCCGATGTTCCTGGGTACGGATGGCTGCGGTCAATTGGTAGCCGTCCATGACCGGCATCGAGCAATCGGTGATGACCAGATCGAACACATCGTCGCGCCACATCCGGAGCGCCGCCTCGCCGTTGTCCGCGGTCGCGCAGCGAAATCCGAGATGCTCCAGCTGGCGCTGGAGCAGCAGTCGATTCGCCGGGTGGTCGTCGACCACGAGGATGTTGTAGCGACCGCGCTTGTGCAGCCTCGGGAGCGCTTCGGGCTCGCCCAGGATCGCCGGCACGGGCGGGGCCAGCACGGGCAGTTCAAGGGCCACACGCACGCAGGTGCCACGCCCCGGCTCGCTGTCCACGGAAATCCGGCCGTTCATCTTCAGGCAGAGGCGCTGAACGATGGGCAGCCCGAGCCCCGTACCCCCGTTGGTGCGCGGCCCTGCCGATTCGGCCTGGAAGAACGCCCGGAACAGATAGGGAACGTCTTCCGCAGCGATCCCGATGCCGGTGTCCTCGACTTCGAGCGAGATCGCCTCGACATCGCCGGTCCTGCCCGCGTGGGCAAGGCGCACCCGGATGCCGCCGCTGTCCGTGTATTTGATCGCGTTGCTGACGAGGTTGTTGACGATCTGTCGGAAGCGCAAGGGGTCGGCCTCGTGCCACGTCGAAATGGCAGGATCGAACGCCACCTCGATCGACAGCCCGCGTTGGCGCGCGAGGCTGTCGAAGACGCGTGCGACGTCGCTGACGATGCGCCGAAGCTGCGTGGGCTGCGGCACGATCTCCAGCCCGCCTGCCTCGATCTTGGAGATGTCCAGGATGTCGTCGATCAGTTCGAGCACGGACTTGGCAGAGCCGTGAGCCAGCTCGATGGATTCCTTGTCTTGCGCGTCGAGATGTCCCTTGCGCAGCAGCAGTTCGAGCGTGCCCATCACGGCGTTCATCGGGCTGCGAATCTCATGACTCATGGTCGCGAGGAAATTCGACTTCGCCCGGTCCGCCGTCTCGGCCTTGGTGCGGGCGGACTCGACCAGTTCGAGCAGGTCGTAGCGCTGGGTCATGTCGACGACGCCGGCCACCACGGCGACGGGCGAGCCTCCGTCATCGAGAGAGATCGGCGCGGCCCAGTGAAAAACCTTCTGCGCCTTGCCGCCGAACGTCAGGTCGATGTCTCCGCTCACGGGCAAGCGTTCGTCGAAGACCTTGCGATACCGCCGCTCCATCGCCTCGGCGACCTCCGGGTTTTGTGTTCCAAGTGGAAGCTCGGTGAGCTTCTTGCCCAACAGCGTGTCCTCGGAAGCGCTGCAGCCGCGCCTGAATGCCTCGTTGCACAGCGTCAGTCTCAGGTCGCGGTCGCGAACGGCGATGGCGTGAGGCATGCCGTCGAGCATCGCCTGGCGGAAGGCAAGTTCTTCACGGAGCTTCTTCTTCACGGCGAGCGTTCTGCGCATCTGCTTGCGCAGCGAGCGGTTCCAGATGGCGAAGATGCCGAGACACACGAGCAGCACCGCGCCGGCCCCGGAGCCCCAGCGGTAGTAATGGCTCCAGTCGGTCACCGGGGGGTGCAGCAACAGCAGGCAGCTCGGATACCAGCGGGCTTCTTCATGTGATCAGTTGATGCCTGCGCGCGATATCGACCAGCTCGACGATGGTGGAGATGCCGAGCTTGTCGAAGATCCGTGCCTTGAAAGTGCTGACGGTCTTGTTGCTGACGAGAAGGAGGTCGCCGATTTCCCGGTTGTTCATTCCGCGTGCGAGATGCTGCATGACCGTCAGCTCGCGATCCGTCAGGTTCGACAGGGGCGACGCGCCGGTGTTCGTGAACGACACGATGGCGGAAGTCGGAAACACGCTGTAGCCCGCCACCACCGACTTGGCGGCTTCCGCCACCTTGCGCATGTCGTCGCCCTTGCTGAGGAAGCCGCCGGCACCGGCCTGCATCGTGCGCGTCGCGAAGATGGTTTCCTGCTGCGCCGACAACACCAGCAACTTGATATCGGGATGCTCGGCCCGGATGCGCCCGATGAGGTTGAGACCGCTCATTCCGGGAAGGTCCAGATCGAGGATCACGAGAGTCGGCAACTTCTCGCGAATGATCGCGAGAGCGGGCTGTCCGGAGGCGGCTTCGCCCACCACCTCGAATTCGCCGCTCGCCTCGAGCGTCGCCTTGACCGCGAGGCAGATTGCGGGATGGTCGTCGACCACCACAACTGAGTACATGTCGCTTACTTTGGGCTGCATTGAATTGAAACTCAGTGAATGATTCGGGCGCGAATTGTTGGCGGCAATTCGCGCAGAAATTGTGCGATTGGATAAACCGTTGCGCGATTACCGCTATTGCGCATCCAGCCGGTTCAATTTTCCATAAATTGAACCGCGACACATCTCCGAATGACGAGGGAAATTTCTTTGTCCCACGCAGAAACTTCTGATCCATCCCGTGCGAAGCTTCTAATTTTGACAATCATTGGGATGAATTGCGCAGTAGTTCACAGGCCAATGTTCCGCCAAGTCGTTGGGATCGTCCGAATCTGAAGCCCAAGCATTAGCGATCGTCATTGGAAAAGAAATTTCTGATGACCTCCAGAGAATTTGCTGATGGATTCCGAGAGTCGATCAAATCAGAATCGACGCCCTTTGAATCTATTTGCAAAAAACATGGGACGGACTGAATTGACGATTGATGGGAGGCGGGCTTTCGGGCACTTGAATTGGCGCAGTCCGGGCATCGGGAAGCGCAGGGCCCGGATCCAGCTGTCGGTACCGGAGCTCTCCTGATGGGGCTGATCGCCTTGGTGTCTCTGGTGCCAGTCGTTTTGTGCGCCCTGGTCTATTCATGGCCAGGTCTATCGTCCGCGCACCGTGGCCGGATGATCCGCTTCGAGCCAACGGAACCGATGTCTCGCGAGCAGCTGTTTCAGTCCATGCTCAGCGCCAACTTCGCGCTGCTGTTGCACGATGACTTCAATCAGCTCGGCAGCGCCCTGCCCGACGAACAGGCACGCGAGAGCCTCGCTATCCATTGGGGCGTGGATTCCATGCCCACGTACCGGGTCGAACTCGAGACCCAGTTGCGGCGCCTGGGCGATTCGCAGATCCGCAGGGCACTCCCGACTGCAAGACCACGGACGAACGTCGAGCATCCGGAATTCGTGACGCCGCGCGTTCCCGCTGGACACTTCGACCTGCTCACGCACGATCAGATCAGCGTGCTGGCTTGGGACATCCAGCAACTGGCTTACCTGGTGCGCCTCGGTTACAAGGTCGACTATCTGCCGCGCGACGATGCGCAAGCCATTCTTCAAGACGTTGCCGCGCTGGCGCGTTCACACTTTTCATCGTGGAGCGACTATTCGCTGTCGGCACTCGTGGGGATGCGCCTACGCGGTCCGATGGAGATCTTCGGTGTGTCCGAATGGAACCGCTTTTCGCAAACGCACGCGCTGTTGCTCACCGGTCGCGCAGGATCCCCGCTCGCTGAAGCGGCGGCGTGGCGTGACGTTTCGTCAATCGGCGACGTATCGGGCGGACCGTTCGGCGCCGTGCCCGCTCCGGGCCTCAATGTGTAGCGAACGCCGCCAGATTCAACGTGAGCGCCCCCCAGCCCCGGAATTTCAGAACGAGGCCTTGACACGTCGTCGCTCGGTCAACGCCTATCGACGCCTTGGCGTTGAGGGCTTCTGCGACACAAGCAAGGATCGATGATGGGAACGCTCGGGTGGGTTGCGTTGGCGATGGGCGCCGCTGGGATCGTTGTCTTCATGCGCCACAAGATCGGCAAGGAGATCGACCGGGGTTGTCCATTTTGAGGAACTCTGCGTGGCGATTTGCGCAAAGTACTCGATGACCCCATAGGCACTTCAGTACTTGTCCGGGACGCGGTTGTAGGCATATTCCGGCTCTCTGTATCCCTTCGCCTTCTGCCTGGGGGGAAGATCGACCTCTGGGAAATCGATTCCCTGATAGGGGACCAGGCTCAGAAAATGCGCGATGCAGTTCAGGCGGGCGCGTCGCTTGTCGTCGGCGTCGACAACGAACCACGGCGATATCTTTGTGTCGGTCGCAGCGAACATGGCATCGCGCGCGCGCGAATAGTCGTACCAGCGCCGGTGCGACTCCAGATCCATGGGACTCAGCTTCCAGATTTTCCGGGGGTCGTTGATGCGCTCCGAAAACCGGCGGGTCTGTTCTTCCTTGCTGACATCGAACCAGTATTTGATCAGGGTGAGTCCGGAATCGATGATGTCCTTCTCCCAGGCCGGACAGAGTCTGAGAAAGCGATGGTATTGGTCGTCGGTACAGAATCCCATCACCCTTTCGACGCCCGCACGGTTGTACCAGCTCCGGTCAAAAATCACGATCTCTCCCGCTGCGGGAAAGTGCTCGAAGTACCGCTGGAAATAAATCTGGCTGCGCTCCCTCTCGGACGGCGCAGGAAGCGCAATGACCCGGAAAACGCGCGGACTTCGCGCGCGCGAGCCCTGAGCACAAGCTGCGTCTGGTCAAGGCGATCCAGTCGAACAGGCAGATCGTGGCAATGACCGGCGACGGCGTGAACGACGCGCCGGCGCTCAAGAAGGCCGACATCGGCGTTGCGATGGGCATCAAGGGCACCGAGGTGACCAAGGAGGCGGCCGAGATGATTCTCGCCGACGACAATTTCGCGTCGATCGGCGCGGCGGTGAAGGAGGGACGGACCGTCTACAACAACATCGAGAAGGCCATCCTGTTTCTGTTCCCCACGAATTTCGCCCAGGCGCTGGTGATCGCGGTGGCGATCTTCCTCGGTTTCACCCTGCCGATCACCGCGCCGCAGGTCCTGTGGGTCAACATGGTCACCTCCGTCGCGCTCGGACTGGTGATCTGCTTCGAGCCGCACGAGGCCGACGTGATGACCCGGCGGCCGCGTGCGGTCGACCGTCCGATCCTCACCGGCTTCGGGGTCTGGCGCGTCATCTTCGTGGGGCTGGCGCTGCTTGTGTTCACGCTGGGGGCGTTTTTCTGGATGAAGGGGCAAGGTGCATCGGACGCGCTCGCCCGCACCGTCGCAGTCAACGCAATCACCATCGGGCAGTGCTTCTACCTCCTGAACAGCCGCTACCTGCTCGACAACGCGCTGTCGATCAAGGCGCACTTCGGCAACAAGTACCTGCCGCTCGGCATCGGCGCAGTGGTGGTCCTGCAATTGCTCTTCACCTACGCGACACCGTTCCAGCGGCTGTTTGACAACGAGGCGATCCCTTTCTACGCGTGGCCGTGGCTCATTGCGGGTGGCTTCGTTTTCTTCCTCGTTGTCGAACTCGAGAAGTTCATCATCCGCTCGAGCAGCGGGTTGCGGGGCGCCGTCACGGCAGTGGAGGCGGGTGCGTGACCAGTCCGGTGAGCTACGAGGCGCGCTTCAGGTTCGCGTATCGCCCGTGCTTGCTGCGATAGCTTCGCGCAGCAGTTTGGCCAATCGCGCGACCGGCGCCTCGGGCTCTGCCTGCGCCCGGTACATGGCTAGCGCGAGTGACGGCAATGTCGGCAGTCGGGTGCCCGCGCAATCCAGCACGCGCACGTGTGGCGGCAAGCCGAGCGGCGTTCGCACCGACAAGCCCAGGCCGGCCGACGTGGCGGCCCAGAGTGCGGCAAGGCTGGCGCTGGTGAAGGCGTGTCGCCACGCAATGCCTGCCCGGTCGAGCATCGACGTGACGATGTCGCGCAACGGGCACGGTGCATCGAGCAGCACCAGCGGCAAGGCTTCCTTGGTCTTGCGTGAACCACCGGCGCGCTGCTGCTGCGTCCACCAGGACACGTCGAGCAATTCGGCCGCGGCTGGCCCGATCCACTGCAGCGGCAAACGCGCGAGGCGTTCGCCGTGCGCCAGCGAGGGCCCGCCCTCCACCTCCCACATCAGCGCGAGGTCGAGTTCGCCGAGTTCGAGCCGTTCGCGCAACTCGGCACTGCGCGCGACGCAGACTTCGATGCGCACCTTGGGATGCGCGCGGGCAAAGCGACCAAGCACACCTGGCAAGACGTTCTCTCCAAGGTCCTCCTGAAGCCCGAGGCGAACCCAGCCCTCGAGGTCGACACCCCGCATTGCGGCGGCTGCTTCGTCATTGATTTCCAGCAGGCGGTGCGCATAGGCCAGCATGGTCTCGCCCGCGTCTGTCAGCGCAAGGCCGCGCCCGGCCTTGCGCAGGAGTGGTGTCCCGGCTTGCGCCTCCAACTTCTTGAGTTGCGCACTGACCGCCGACGTGGAGCGCCCCAGCCTGTCGGCCGCACGCGCGTAGCTGCCGAGTGCCACGCCGGTAGAAAAACTGCGCAGCACGTCGAGATCGAACATTACCTGGGCCATTTGCAATCATCCTGTTTTTGTGGATTGTCATCGAAATATTTTCTGATTTTCAAAATGGTCAATTTTCCCGAAACTGACCGGCATGACATCCATCGACCCTCTCTCTTCGCCCCGGCATCGCTGGAAAGTCCTCGCCGCCGGGGTGGGCGCCAATGCGGCCTTTTCCACCGCCTTCAGCGGCATCCCGATGACGGCGGTCGTCATGCGCTCCGGCTATCGGCTCGACGACGCCGCGCTCGGCCTGGTGCTGGGGCTCATGGGCCTCGGCATTGCCGTCAGCGAATTGCCCTGGGGCTTGCTGACGGATCGATGGGGCGACAGGCCCGTGTTGTTGACGGGTCTTGGTGCGACAGCGACCGCGCTGTTCGCGCTCGCGCTCTTCGGGGCGCCGGCATCGGGCCATGTGCCTGGACTGGGCTGGCTCGGTGCAGGTCTGCTTCTCGTCGGTGTGTTTGGCGGAAGCGTCAATGGCGCCAGTGGCCGCGCGGTGATGGGCTGGTTCGCGGACGGCGAACGTGGGCTGGCCATGAGCATCCGGCAGACAGCAGTGCCCCTCGGCGGCGGCATAGGTGCCTTGGTGCTTCCCATGGTCGCGCTGCACTTCGGCTTTGGCGCGATGTACAGCCTGTTGGCTGTGTTGTGCATGCTGGGCGCACTGCTGGCGATGGCATGGGTGCACGAACCGCCAGTGGCAGCGGACGCTCCGCTCGTTTCGCATGTGCGACCCGCGGGACGCGCCGGGCCTTTGCACGACGCCCGTGTGTGGCGGCTCGTGGCTGGCATCGGGATCCTGTGCGCGCCGCAGTTCGCGCTGCTGTCGTTCGGCACGGTATTCCTGCACGACTTCGGACGCGTCGGCCTGGCGGCCATCAGCGCGGCGATGACGACCGTGCAGGCAGGCGCGATGGTGATGCGCGTTTGGAGCGGCCGCTGGACAGACCGCCGGAAGAACAGGCCGGCGTACCTGCGCGCTTGCGGCTTTTTGACGGTGCTGCTGTTTGCGGCGCTGGGCGCCACCGCCATGCTGGGCGAATCTGCGATCCTCGGCTCATCGATCGTTCGTACGGGGCTGATTGTCTTGCTGACGGTCAGCGGCGTATGCGTGTCCGCCTGGCACGGCGTGGCATACACGGAACTGGCCACGCTATCCGGTGCGGGGCGCGCCGGCACAGCGCTGGGGATGGTCAATACCGGCGTGTTCGCCGTGTGCTTTCTTGCACCGCTTTCCATTCCGCACCTGCTCGCGATTCAGGGCTGGCCGCTTGTATGGTTCGCAGCCAGCGGCTGCGCCCTGCTTGCGCTGCCGCTCTTGACGCCGGCGACGCGCACTCAGGCACGTACCGCGGCTCGGCCGCCGGTGTCGGTTGTCGAAGGCCGATTCCAACCCTCTGGAGGGTGCCCTTCGATGACCATTCGGCCCAAGTAGAAAATTGCCAACCGGCGTGCGCCGGCCTGTAATTGCGGCCATGGAGTGCAAGCAGTCAGAGGCCGTCGCGAGGATCCGGCAAATCTGCTGTGCCGGCCTGCCAAGCCGATCGTTCGTGCCGATGGTGATCGCGCAACTGCGCGAATCGATTCCGTCGATGTATGGCCAATTCGCCTGGTCGAGCGAAGCTGGTCGCGTGACCAATGCGTGGGCCGACCGTTTCCTTCCGCGCCGCGCGGCGTGGATCATCCTGCACTACAAGCGCTACGCCATCGACGCCGGCATCAGCATCCAGGACCTGTTGATGTTCGGCAAGCCGACCGGCAACCTGCGCAGCTGCGGCGAGCCGGCGTTCGAAACCTCGCCCACTTATGCGGCCATCTTCAAGCCCTACGGCTTCAAGTGGGTGCTCGACGGCGTGGTGCGCGATGCGATGCGGCCGTATGGCTTTTTCAGTCTGATTCGCGGACACGACGATCAGGATTTCTCGGCAGCCGAGGAGGAACTCGTGGGCCGGGTACTGCCCTACCTGGCGCATGCCATGCGCGTCGAGTCGGCCCGCCCGCCCAGGTTCGTGCGCGGTGCGGGACGATCGGCACTGGTCGTCTGCGACGCGCAAGGCGAAGTCGTCGAATGGTCCGAGCAGGCTCACCACCTGGCGTTGTTTGCGCTGATGGACAGCATCACCCTCGAGACCGAAGTCGAGCGCGAAGACGTCCGCGCGATTCGTCCGGCCCTGCGCGACATCGCATTGGCACTGCGCGAGCGCATGGACCAGGGCACCGGTGGCGCCAGGTTGCCCACCGAAGTGCGGCGCAACGGCTGGGGCGAGTTCGTCTTCCGCGGCTACCGGCTGAGCGGCGAGCAAGGACCGTCCGAACGCATCGGCATCCTGATCGAGCAACTGGTGCCCTTCGAGGCGCACTTGCTGGAGCGTGTCAACGCCACCAACCTGACATTGCGTCAAAGAGAGATCGCGCTGCTGAGCGCCAAGGGCCTGTCGAACGCCGAGATCGCGCACCGGCTCAACATCACGCCGAACACCCTGAAGGACTTTTTCAAGGCCATCTACACACGGCTCGATATCAACAGCCACCAGCAACTGGTGGAGCGCCTGTCGGCCGATCAACCGGCCCTCGCCGACTGATCGACCTGCGCATTCCCCCCTGGAGTGGGATTCGGCGCATCGCCTTTCCAAATACCTTGGAGGCCTGGATCGCTTGTTGCCGGAAACGATCCGGATCCTTCAATTCCGGCCATCTCAAGGAGATCGAAATGTCAGTCCTCGACGACATCGCCAATGCCATGAACAGCTACCCCAGGGACGAAACCGTGATCGAGATCGTGAACGAAGGCCGGGTCGGAAGCAGCACCGACACCGACGTCAATTCGGGTGAAATCTGGGAATTCCGCATCAAGCTCACCAACAACGGACATGTCGACATGACCAACGTTCCGCTGCACATCCTCGGGCTGAACGGGACCACGGTGCGGGAGAAAGCGACCGACTCCTTCGGGCCCGGCATGATCGTCGGCAACCTGAATCCCCTGGGCGGCGGCAGCACGGTCACCTCACGCGCCTTCCAGTTCCAGGCGCCACCTGGAACGGAGCCCGCGGGCACCGAACTGTTCCACGTCCACATCCAGGACTGGGAAGCCGGATCAGGCTTCGACCATTTCTTCACCGCGCATACGAAGGACGACAACGACGCCGCAGCACTCGGGATCGTCTACCCCCGCAAGTTCTTCACTTCGCAGGTGTTCCCGGCGTAGTCCGTGCGGCAGGCGGGGCGAGGCGGAGCCGGCGCGGGTCCACGGCGATCGCGTAGCTCTACAGCGCATGGGCCGAGTTCGTGAAATACGCCCTGTTTTCAACCGAAGGCCGTCCGTTGATCCGTCACACCCGCCTGCCGCGTCGTTACATGACGTTACCATCCCCCGCATCCTGAACAGAGCTAGTTGCCACCGCGCGTCGTTTGTTCAGCCGAATGGACTGAGCAAGAACTGCGAGCGGACGCTTGAAGAAGAAGAAGACGAGATTCCTGGCCCGGCGCGGGCTGACCGCCGCCTTGGCTTTCGCGGCTGCATCGGCCATCGCTGCACCCGGCGAAGTGCGCTTCGACATCACCCGCTTCCAAGTCGAAGGCAACACGTTGTTGGCCTCTTCCGAAATCGACAAGCGCGTTGCCCCAATGACCGGTCCGGGCCGCGCGTACGGCGACATTCAACTCGCTGTCGAGGCGCTGCAAGACGCCTACCGGAAGACCGGCTACAGCGCCGTCACCGTCTCGCTGCCCGAGCAGGAACTGACCGGCGGCGTGGTGCGGATCAAGGTGGCGGAAAGCGTGATCGCCTCGGTCACCGTCATCGGCAACCAGCACTTCGACGCCGACAACATCCGCGCCAGCGTGGTGCCGTTGCAGGTCGGGCAGCCGCCCAGGCTGGGCGCAATCTCGGAATCGCTCCAGCTCGCCAATGACAACCCCGCCAAGCAGATCGGCGTGACGCTGGCTGAAGGCGCAGCGCCCGGGACCATCGATGCCAAGGTGGCGGTGACCGATTACCATCCGCTTCGCCTGATCGCCACGGTCGACAACACGGGGACGTCGTCGACCGGCACCTGGCGCACGGGCATCGCGCTGCAGCACGCCAACCTGTTCGATCGCGACCAGGTCGGAACGCTCGCCTACACCACCTCGCCCGACAAGCCGGACGGCGTGCGGATGGACCTCTATTCGCTGGGCTACCGGATCCCGTTCTACGGCATTGGCGACAGCCTGGACTTCGTCTACGGCAAGTCGAACACCAATTCGCCGGCCGCTTCGCCCACGCTGGGCGGCGTGCTGGGCTTCACCGGCAAGGGCGATGTGTACGGCATGCGCTGGAACCATTTTCTCGGCCGCGATGGCGAAAGCTCCGCGAAGCTGGTGCTCGGTGTCGATCACAAGAACATCGACTCGCGCTGCAACGTGGGCGGCCAGGAAGTCAGCATCGAAGGGCCGACGCCACCGATCGCCTCGTGCGTGCCGTACCAGACGACGCCGCTGACCCTGAGCTACGTCGGCCAGCGCGATGGGATCGACCAGAACCTGAGCTACACGGCCGGCGTGTGGCGCAACATCCCGACCGGCAGCAGCTACACCAACGTCGACGGGCGCGTCGACCGCTATTCGTACCTCACCTCCGGCAACCGCGACACGACGGACAGCTTCATGGCCGCGTACGGCGCGGCTGCCTTCAACAAGGCGCTGGCCGGTGGCTGGCAGGTGCGCCTGGCCAGCACAGCGCAATACAGCTCATCACCTTTGGTGAGCAGCGAGCAGTTCTCGCTGACCGGTGCGACGCTGGTGCGCGGCTTCGACGAGCGCGCGGTGGTGGCGGACAGCGGCGTGGTCGTCAACGCCGAAATCTACACGCCAGAGTTGGCCGGGTGGGCCGGCATCACGGGCCAGTGGCGGATGCTCGCCTTCCTCGACGCCGGCCATGGGAGCAACAACCGCGCGAACGGCGTCACGGTGCCGTACAGCGTCAACGTGTCCAGCGTGGGGTTCGGCACGCGCTATGTCTGGACGCGGGATTTCAATCTGCGCCTGGACGTGGCCCGTGTGGTGGACGCAGGCACCGCGACGAACGAAAAGCGCGGCGACTGGCGTGCGGAGTTCCTCGCGGTGCTGGCGTACTGAAGACGACAAGAAGAAAAGGAAAGATCCCCATGCGCTGCTTCAGACTCCGCCGTCTTCCACTTGCCATCGCCACACTGTGCGCGGCCATGAGCCAACCGTTGTGGGCGCAGGTCCAGCCAGGGGCCCTGCCGACGGGATGGAACGTCACCTCCGGCAATGCCGCCATCACCCGCAATGGCACGACCCTGAACATCAACCAGACGACCTCGCAGGCGCTGGTCAATTTCCAGACCTTCAATGTGGGCTCGGGCGCGGTCGTGGACATCCGCCAGCCGAACGCGCAGTCCGCGCTGCTCGCGCGCACGCTGGGCGGCGACCCTTCGCAGATCGAGGGGCAGATCAAGGCCAACGGGGCGCTGTGGCTCATCAATCCGGCCGGCATCATGGTGGGGGCTGGCGCGCGCATCGATGTGGGCAGCTTCGTGGCGAGCACCCTGAACGTGAGCGACAGCGACTTTCTCGCGGGCCGGCTGACCTTCAAGAGCGGTGCCACGGCGGGCGAGGTGCGCAACGCCGGCACCATCAACACGGCCAGGGGCGGGAGCATCTACCTGGTGGCACCGAGCGTGGTCAACACGGGCACGCTGAACGCGCCGAATGGCGAAGTGCTGCTGGCTGCCGGACAGAACGTGCAACTGATGGACACCGGCACACCGGGCGTTTCGGTGGAGATCACCGGCACGCAGGGTGAGGCGAAGAACCTCGGGCGCATCGTCGCGGAGGCCGGGCGCATCGGCCTGACGGCCGGCCTGGTGAGCAACAGCGGAGAGATCCATGCCGACAGCGTGGTGAGCGAAGGCGGACGGGTGTTCCTTCGCGCATCCGGTGATGTGAAGACATCGAGCACATCGGACATCAGCGCCAGCGGCACCACGGGCGGGCGCGTGGAGTTGATTGCAGACGGGGCGGCCTCGATCGACGGCCGGGTTGCGGCCACGGGCAGCGCCGGCAAGGGCGGCTACGTCGATACCTCGGGCCATCGCTCGCTCGATGTCGTGAACGTGCCGGTGGTGGGGCGCGGCGGAGAGTGGCATATCGACCCGTACGACATTGAGATCGTGGCGTCGGGCCCGGACAGCGGCGTCACAGGCGCCCTCGTGTCCAACGAATCCGGCGCTCGGATCAGTGCGGGCACCATCACTTCGCAACTCGATTCGGGGGTGAATGTCAGCATCACCACCGGCACGGGAAACCCGGCCACCGATCCATGGCATGGCGACATCACCGTTTCCGCCGCCATCACGAAGACGGGCAGCGTGGATTCGGCGCTGACGCTGAACGCCAGCAACAACATCGTCATCAATGCGCCGATCACGAGCGTCAACAGTGCGCTCGGGCTCAATCTCAACAGCAACTATCAAGGCAACTACACCGGCGTCGATCATGCGGTGAAGCTCAACGCGAACCTGGATTTGCACGGTGGCGTCCTCAATGTGTCGGAGGGCCTCGGCGGCAATGGCAACGGCACGCTCAACATTGGCGCAGGCACGACCTCCCTGAACATGGCGACGTCGGCGATCAACGCCGCCGTCGTCAACGTGCTGCCGGACGCCACGCTGGCGCTGAACCGTGCAGGCTCGGCCCTGTCAGGCACATTGAACAACGACGGAACAGTGTCCGTCGGCGGCACGGGCTCGGCGGTCCTCGACCACGGTGGTGCGCACACGGGCCAGTTCTACATTGCGTCGGGAGCGGGGCTCTCGATGTCCGGCGGACACACTTTCAATGCGGGCACCGATTTCACGGGCAGCGGCACGCTGGAATGGTCGGGTGAGGTCCATCTGGGCACGACCCTGGTCTTCGGCGCCGGCGGCAATGCGCTGGTGCTGCACGACACCAACCTGTGGGGCTTCGGTTCAAGCTTGCTGTCGACGCAAGGCACGGGCGTGGTGGTCGATGGCACTCTTGCGCTGCACGGCGCGGCCGCCTGGACCAATGGCACGAGCGTGGCGGTCGTGGGCAACGGCGCGATCTCGTCCTCCGACGAAGGCACGCACTTCAAGAACGACGGGGTCGTCACGACTTCGGGCACGCAGACCTACGTGCTGAGGGACGCCGGAGGGGCGCTTGCGAACTTCGTCAACAACGGCAGTCTGGTCAAGACGAGCGCGGTTGATCAGGTCTACACGGGCTTCGGCAGCACGGCGGGCAGCGTGGTGCGCTCGGAGGCCGGCTCGCTCAGCGTGATGGGTGCGCAGCTCGACGGGCAGGTGCAGGTGATGGGCGGTGCCCACGTCACGCTCGACAGCGTGGCGCTGAACAGCAGCGTCTCCTTTGCCGGCGCGGGCACGATGGGTTGGCAGAACTACATCACCCTGATGGGCTCGGTGGATGTCGGCGCCGGGGCGCCTGAACTGTCGCTGGGGGCGAGCACTGCGATCAATGGGCAAGGCAACGTTCTCACCACGCGCAATCGGGTCCATGCGGACGGCGCGCAGGTGACGCTGCTCGACCAGTCCGTGTGGAACAACCTCGGCACAGTGAGCGTCGGGCCCGGCAGCACATCGGCGTTGATCCTGCAGGGCAGCGGCACCTTCAACAACCAGGCCGGCGGCACGGTGCAGATCAACCAGGCCGTGCTCGACGCGACCTTCGACGAGGCGCATATGAACAATGGCGCCATCGTGCTTCAAGGCGGCGGCACGCTGCGCACGGGCGGCGCGGACATCTACAACAACGGCAGCATCAGTGGCAGCGGCACCCTCGCGATGGGCGGGGCGAGCGGCGGCACGCTGTTCAACAACGGGAAGGTGGCGCCAGGCACGAGTACTGCGGTGGGCACCTTGTCGGTCCAAGGCAACTACTCGCAGGGCAGCAATGGCGTGCTCGACGTCAAGCTTGGCGCGCTGGGGGCTGGAGAGTTCGACTTGCTCGATATCGATGGCTCTGCACGCCTGGGAGGCATGCTGCAGATCGACGCGCTGGGGACCTTTGCGCCGGCGAACGCGGCGTATGCGGACTTCATCGTGGCGCGCGGTTTGAGCAATAGCGGGAGCTTTGATCAGGTCCTTGCGGCGCCCGTCTCGTTCGGTGGCGCCGTCGCCACGGTGGCCGTCAGCTACGCGCCGCAAGGCACTGCCGCGGCTCGCGTGACGGCGACTGTCGTGCAGGCCCCGACGCCACCTGCGCTCCCGGCCCTTCCGCCGGCACCTCCCGCGCCACCCCCAGCGTCACCCCCAACGCCAACGCCAACGCCAGCGCCGACGCCTCCGCCCTCGGCGGACATCTGCACCATCGCTCCCAATTCGGCGCTTTGCCAGGTGCTGTCGCCGCCGACCGCATCGGCCCCGGTGAAGCCCGTCCAGCAGGCTTCCAACGAAGTCATCCAGACCGTCACGGCGATGCAGGCGACGCCCGTGAGCCAGCAGGACCCGGTCTTCCTCAGCGCTTCCACCACTGCGTCTACCGGCGGGACCAGCAGTACCAGCGACGACAGCAAGAAAGCAGACAAGGTTGCGGACAAGAGTGACACCAAGGAGGTCGCCTCCAAGGACAAGTCCGGGACCAAGAACGAGCCCGCCAAGAAGATGTACTGCAACTAAGGAGCAAGGCATGAAATCGACCCCCCTCCTCCGCTTGCCTCTCATTGCCTTGCTGCTGTCGGCGCAGGCCGTATTCGCACAGGCAGTCGGCACCGTCACCGATCTGTCGGGCATGCTGGTTTCCAGAGGCTCTGATGGCGTGAATCGGGTGCTCGCCGTGAACTCGCAGGTGCACGAGGGCGACACGCTTTCCACCCAGCGCAACAGCTACGCCCGGGTGGTCTTCAAGGACGACGCCCAAGTGCTCCTGCAGCCCGAATCCACGCTGGTCGTGACGCGCTATGCCTACGACGCAGATAAGCCGCAGCAAGACAAGGTCGAACTGGCCTTGGCGCAGGGCGGCATTCAGAGCACCGCCGGCAAGCTTGGACGGCGCAGTGCGGAATCGACCGTGATCAACACGCCCATGGGGGTGCTTCAGGGGAACGCGAGCATGGTCGTGTCCCTGAACCCGATCCGTCCCTGATCGTCCCCTGATCCCCGAGAGAGAAATTCCCATGAACAAATTGCTGATCGCCCTGCTGTTCGGAATGCACGGCGCGGCGGCCTTGGCCCAAGGGCCGGTCCCGCCCGCACCGGTCTTGCCCCCGGGACTCTACGTGCAGGTCCTCGACGGCCTGATCCACGTCACCAATCCGACCGGCACCTCGAACTTTGCCGCAGGGCAGTTTGGCTACACGGCATCCATCACCCAACCTCCGGTCGTCGTGCCAAAGAATCCTGGCATCCAGTTCACGCCGCCTCCAGCGTTCAGCGCCCCAGCGCCCGCGCCGACGTCAACGTCGACTGCAAAGTCCAACGCTGTGGATTGCGAAGTGCGTTAGACGAGTCTGGCGTTTTTGATGAACGAGACGATCTCGATCGCCAACTAGCAGCAGCCCCAGAGACGATTCGCACGGTAGAAGGGCCCGCTGTCTTCCGCCAGTGCCTTGACCGTTTCCCTCCACGACGCGTTGGCGACGTCCGCGGCCAGCGCGCGGCGCATGCGGGCGAGCAACTCGGCGTTCATGGCCGCCTCGTCGATGCCCTGAACGCGGCCGCCGTCGACAACCAGGCGCCCGCCGACCAGCACCTTGGCGATGTGGCTCCCATTGGCGCGCGCCAGCAGCAGATCCAGCGGATCGACGTCCGGGAACAGGCTGTCGTTGTCGAGCGAATTCCAGTCCAGCAGCACGAGGTCGGCGGGGTTGCCCGGCGCGATGCGGCCTGCCGATGACATGCGGGCACCTCCGACGCTGCGCGCTCCGTTGCACGCGGCAAATTCCCAAAGCTGCTTGCGCGACATCGTCGTGTCGTATCCCCAGCCGCGATGCAGCGCATAGGCCAGCCGCATCTCGCGCAGCGCGTCGTCATCTTCGTCGAAGGCCAGGCCGTCCAGGCCCATCGCCACGCGGCAACCTTGCTTGAGCATTTCCGGCACCGGCGCGATGCCGGACTTGAGGCCGAGGTTCGATCCGGTATTGACCGCGATGGTCGCGCCGCGCTCGGCAATCAGCGCCAAATCCTCCGGGCGGGCCCAGGTGCAATGCGCCAAGGTGAGGCGCGGACTCAGCAGACCGATCTCGTCGAGGAATCGCACGATCCCCCGAGGATGAACCGCATCGGCCCAATCCCTCTGATAGCGGGACTCCAGCATGTGCATGTGGACCGGCCGCCCGGTGTCTGCCGAAGCCCGGGCGATGGCTTCGAGCAACGGCGTGCTGCACCATTGAACAGCCGTCGGCCCATACTGGACCGTGACCCAGTCGCCATGGCCGCTTTCTCGCACCATGGTCGCGACCTCTTCGACCTGCGCGAGTTGCTGTGCCGGCGCTACGGGCTTCACGGCGAGCCGCTTGGCGACGGCATCGCGGATCCCGGGTCGCAAGGCGGCCAGCACGGTCGCGTCGTCCGTGTACGCGATGCCGTTGCGGTCCCTCATCGAAACGGCAAAGCCGATGCGCACGCCGACGTCGCGCGCCGCGCGGGACACCGCGCGCGCCTCGTCGATGTAGGGCATGCCACCCTGCACCCGCGTGTAGTGCACCATCAGGTTGGCAACGCCGTGCCGTACCGAACGTGCGAACGATGTTGCCGCGCAGAGGTAGGGGTCCATGCCCGGCGTCACGCCAAGGAAGGGCAGCCAGCTCTCGAGCGGCTGGCCCGAGGCACCCAGCGTGGCACTGCGAAAGGTGCGTGCGTGGTCGTGTGCGTTGGACAGCGCCGGCAGCGCCAGATTTCGCGCTCCGCCCGCCGGGCCGGAGAGCCGTTCGATCGAACGGACGTTGCCGCCGTCGAACGCGATGCGCACGTTGGACTGGGCCGCTGCGGTGCCCGGATCGGCCAGCAGCCATGCGCAGTCGAGGAAAGGAGGTGGTGCTTCCGAGCCGCCACCGGCGACGATGTTGTGATTCATCTTGGGCGTTTCCGGCCGCTGTTGAAGGCACCGATGGTACGAAGCCGACGCGCCGGATGGTGCTTTCCAGATGTACCGAATCACGGGTCCTGCGTTGCCGTCACGGCAACGGTCACGGCTCGGCGCCTGCCTTTCCCATCGCGTGGATCACATGCTCGGCGAACGTATGAGAAATCACGGGCAACTGCCGACCGCGCAGTTGTGCCAGAACGAGTTGCCCGCGCGGAAATCCGCGGTCTTCGATTTCACGGGCGACAAACTCGCCGCGGTGACTGGTGGCGCCGATCTCGAACTGAAACGAGATGGCGTGCTCATGGAGCAGGTATCCGCGCAGGAATTCGAAGCCGGTGCTTTCCACCACCGGACTCAGCTTCTGCGAGCTTCGCGCCAGAAAGCGTTCCAGCATCTGTCTTCCCCCTGTGTCGCGGTTGGGCAAGACCAGCGGGTAGTTGGCGCAGTCGCGCAGTCGAATGCCGCCTTCGCGCTTGGCCAATGGATGGCTGCGGTGCATCGTTGCCACCAGTTTCTGGTCGAACTCCGCGATGCGCTCGATGTCGGCATCGGGCGCGAGGTTGAACACGAGCGCGAACTCGATCTCGAAGGCGCGCAAGGCAGCAAGTGCCTGGACATGGTCGCCGAAGCGCGCCTGGAACGTCACCCCAGGGTGTTTCGCCCGGAAATCGGCGATGGCGCGCGGCAGGAATACCGGAGCGAGCGCCTGGCTCGACAACAGGCTCACATGGCCGCGCCGCAGGCCTTGGAGTTCCGCGATTTCCGATCGCACCTGCTCCAGGTCGGCTGCCCGGCTTCGGATGTAGTGCAGGAACAGTTCGCCAGCCGAGGTCAGGCGCATCCCGCGGGGCAGTCGCTCGAACAGCGGCGTTCCGAGTTCCTCCTCGATGTCCAGCAGACGGCGATTCACCGCCGATGCCGCGACGTGCAGGTTCTCGGCAGCTTGTCGAATCGAGCCCACGCGAGCGACCTCGTCGATATAGCGAAGAAAACGCAGATGGTTCATGGCTGGTCAGGATGGAAGGTGAACGTACCGTTGCCGAATCGGCAACGGAATTGACGCCAATCGGCAATATCCGAGAGCGAAGTGTCCCATACATTGGGCCGCTCAACTTCGTCCTGGAACTCCGAAAGCCCGCATGAAAAAACACCCCACCGACCTTTCCGCCGCCGAACAGTCCTTGCGCGATGCGGCGCTCGAATATCACCGCACTCCGACGCACGGCAAGATCTCGGTGATGCCGACCAAGCCGCTGTCAAACCAGCGCGACTTGTCGCTTGCCTACTCGCCCGGCGTGGCCTACGCCTGCCTGGCCATCGAGGAAACGCCTTCCCTGGCCGCCGAATACACCTCGCGCGGCAACCTGGTCGGCGTGGTCACCAACGGGACGGCCGTGCTGGGCCTGGGCGACATCGGCCCACTGGCCAGCAAGCCGGTCATGGAGGGCAAGGGTTGCCTGTTCCAGAAGTTTGCCGGTATCGACGTGTTCGACATCGAACTCGCGGAGCGCGACCCCGACAAGCTCGTCGACATGATCGCCGCGCTCGAGCCGACCCTGGGCGGCGTCAATCTCGAAGACATCAAGGCGCCCGAATGCTTCTACATCGAGAAGAAGCTGCGCGAGCGCATGAGCATCCCGGTGTTCCACGACGACCAGCACGGCACCGCCATCATCTCGGCGGCGGCACTGTTGAACGGCCTGGAACTGGTCGGCAAGAAGATCGGCGACGTGAAGATCGCTGTCTCCGGCGCCGGCGCGGCTGCCATTGCCTGCCTTGACCTGATGCTGGAACTCGGCGCGCAACGCTCCCACATCCATGTTTGCGACTCCAGGGGCGTGCTTCACGACCGCCGAGAAGACAAGCTCGACGTGTCGAAACAGCGCTATGTGCAGAAGACGATGGCACGCACGCTGGCCGATGTCATGGAGGGTGCCGATGTCCTGCTCGGTTGCTCGGCTGCCGGCGCGGTCACGCCCGAGATGGTCGTGTCGATGGCCCGGCAACCCATCATCCTGGCGCTCGCCAACCCCGAGCCGGAGATTCGCCCCGAACTCGCCCGGCAGGTGCGGCCCGACTGCATCATCGCCACCGGCCGGTCCGACTACCCGAACCAGGTCAACAACGTCCTGTGTTTCCCGTACATCTTCCGAGGGGCACTCGACTGCGGCGCCACCAGCATCACGCCAGCGATGAAGGTTGCCTGTGTGCGCGAGATCGCCGACCTGGCAAGGGCCGAAATCAGCGCCGAGGTTGCCGCGGCCTACGCGGGACGCGAACTGCGCTTCGGTCCCGACTACCTGATTCCCACGCCCTTCGACTCGCGCCTGATCCTGCGCCTGGCGCCGGCCGTGGCGCTCGCCGCGGAAGCCTCGGGGGTGGCGACGCGGCCGATCAAGGACATCGAGGCCTATCGCCAATCGTTGACCCGCTTCGTCACGCACACCGGCATGTTCATGCGACCGGTCTTCGCTGCCGCGCGTGCCGCGGCCAAGCGCGTCGCCTATGCCGAAGGCGAAGAAGAACGTGTGCTGCGCGCGGTGCAGATTGCGCTGGATGAAAGGCTGGTCAGGCCGATCCTGATCGGCCGCCCCGCCGTGATCGCCGCGCGCATCGAGCGCGCCGGCTTGCGGATGCAACCGGGACGCGACTTCGAGATCGTCAACCCGGAGGATGACGCGCGATTCCGCCAATACTGGGAGGCCTACCACCGTCTCAATGCGCGTGCGGGCGTGACGCCGGAGATGGCCAAGGCCGCCGTACGTCGCTCGAACACCACCATCGCCGCACTGATGGTGCATCTCGGCGATGCGGACGGCATGCTCTGCGGCCTGGTCGGGCGTTTCGAAGGCCATCTCGAACACGTGCAGGAAGTGATCGGCCCGCGTGCCGGAGAACAGGTCTATGCCACGCTGAACGCGTTGATGCTGCCCAAGCACACGCTCTTCGTCACCGACACTTACGTCAACGACGACCCCAGCGCCGAGCAGCTCGCCGACATCACCGCCATGGCTGCCGAAGTCGTGCGCTACTTCGGGCTGGAGCCGCGTGTGGCCTTTCTCTCACACTCTGCCTTCGGCAGCGGCAAACGGCCCTCGGCGCTGAAGATGCGCGCCGCGCGCGATCTGTTCGTGGAGCGCATGCCGGACGTGCCGGCCGATGGGGAAATGCACGGCGATGCGGCCTTCGACGCGGGCCTGCGCGACTCGCTGCTGCCCGACTCCACGCTCACCGGCAGTGCGAACCTGCTGGTGCTGCCCAATCTCGATGCGGCGAACATCCTGTTCAACGTGTCGAAGATGACCGGGGGCCAGGGCGTGACCGTCGGTCCGATCCTGCTCGGCGTCAGGGCCGCCGCGCACATCCTGACGCCCTCCGCCACCGTGCGACGCATCGTCAACATGACCGCACTCACTGTCGCGCACGCCGGGAGGCTGGCGACCCGACGCGTTGCCGAAACGGCAACGATACCCACGTAATTCAGCACGATTGAAGATCGCACGTGCGCCTATATTGACAACACCCGAGACCCACTCTCCACCGAAAGGACAAACACATGGACCTCCAACTCAAAGGCAAAGTCACCGTGATCACCGGGCCGGCCAAGGGCATGGGCCGGGCCGTCAGCCTGGCTTTCGCCCGTGAAGGCGCGAAGCTGGTGCTCGCGGGACGCGACATCGCAGCCATCGAACCGGTGGCCAAGGAGGCGCGCGGCCTCGGCGCCATGGTTGTCGTCGCGCCGTGCGACATGACGGACCCCGGACAAAGCACTGCGCTGGCCGCGTTCGCGCTCGAAGCGTTCGGCCGCATCGATATCCTGGTCAATGTTGCAGGCGGCTCCGGCCCGATCGGCAAGACCGGGTGGGACACCACCACCGAAGAGTTCAACCAGATCGTGCAGCTGAACATGACCGGCTGCTTCAACACCATGCGCGCCGTGCTGCCGGGCATGGTGGCGCAGCGCTACGGCAAGGTGGTCAACGTGGGTGGCACCTTCGGCATGCGCGGCCGCGCCGGACGCATGGCCTACTCGGCCTCGAAGTGGGGCTTGCGCGGCATCACCAAGAGCTTTGCGCTCGAAGCCGGCCCGCACAACATCAACGTCAACTGCGTCGCGCCCGGAATGGTCGACGGTCCCCGCTTTCGCGAGAAGGTGTGCGCCAACATGGCCGCAGAGCTGGGCATCACCCTCGAGGAAGCGATGACCCGTCACGCCGAGGACTACGCCATGCGGCGCGTCGCGACCGATGAGGACATCGCCAACGCGTGCCTGTTCCTGGCCAGCGACTCGGCCCGCCAGATCACCGGCGTGGACCTGCCCGTGGATGGCGGCTGGGCCATGCTCTAGAGGGCATCCGGTGGCCAAGTCCGACAAGACCATGAAGCCGGGGGCGTTTGGCCCTTCCCCCCACAACGCCTGGACCGTGGGTCCGCGAGGCGTGAGCCTGGTGCGCCAGCCGATCGCTCCGCGCCCGCTGCGGTTCGATGCCGAGCCCGAGTCCATCGAGATCGACATCGCACGCAGCGCGGTTCTTGTCGTCGATATGCAGAACGACTTTTGCCATCCCGAAGGATGGTTCGGTCAAAAGGGCATCGACGTGCGTCCGATGCGCAAACCGATCCGGATGATCAAGCGCTTGCTGCCCGCTTGGCGCGAGGCCGGCGGCGCGGTGGTCTGGCTCAATTGGGGTGTCCGACCGGATTGCCTCAACCTCAGCCCGACGATCCTGTTCAAGGGCAAGGGCGGCAACCCCGACGCCACGGGCTACGCCGAACGCTCGAAGAACGACCGCGGGCGAGCGATCGTGCCCGGCGAATGGGGAACGCAGGTCGTCGACGAGTTGAGCGTCGAGCCCACGGACATCACTGTCTTCAAGCATCGGCTGAGCGGCTTCTGGGACAACGAGCTCGACACGATCCTGCGCCAGCAAGGCATCACCACCTTGCTGTTCACGGGCGTCAACACGGATCGATGCGTCTTCTCGTCCCTGCAGGATGCAGCCTTTCTCGGCTACGACTGCGTGCTGCTCGGCGATGCGTGCAGCACGCCGTCACCAGCCTTCGTGACGCGCGCCATTCATTTCATCGTTCAACGACTCCACGGATTCTCGGCCAAGGCAGATGCGCTTCTGACCGCGCTCGCAGCGGGATCCGTGGCCCCTGCACTCCCCAAAAGGAAAACCCCATGAACACGATTCACAAAGAGGTCGATCTCGTCATTCGCGGCGCGAGGGTTGTATCGCCTGACCAGATCATCGACGCTTCCGTTGCGATCTCCGGCGAGCACATCGTCGCCGTCGGGCACGACGACACGATGCCTCCCGCGCGCCACGAGATGCGGGCCGATGGCCTGTATCTGTTGCCGGGCGCGATCGACAGCCACGTGCATTTCCGCGACCCCGGCTATCCGAACAAGGAGACCTGGAAGACCGGTTCGGCCGCCGCGGCATGCGGTGGCGTGACAACCGTCTTCGAGATGCCCAATACCAATCCGCCGACCGGCACGATCGAAGCGTTGAACATCAAGCTCAAGGCCGCCCAATCGTCGTATGTCGATTTCGGAATTCACGGCTTGCTGGGCGACGACACCATCGACCGGCTCGAGGAGTTGCTCGACGGCGGCGTGACCAGCTTCAAGGCCTTCGTCGGCAATACGTTCGGCAACCTGCCGGCACCCACCGACGGGGCCTTGCTGGAAGGCTTCGAGAAGCTCGCTCCGCTGGGCATTCGCACAGTGGTGCACGCCGAAAACTCTTCGATCATGGCGCGCCGCCAGAAGCGCATGGTCGAGGCAGGCCGCATCGACTCGCTGGCGCATCTGGCCGGGCGGCCGGCCGTATGCGAAGTCGAAGCCATCAGCCGCGTGCTGATCCTGGCCGAATGGGCCGGCGCGCGCGTGCACATTGCGCACCACAGCGCTGCCGACTCGCTCTATGTGCTGCGCGATGCCAAGCGCCGCGGTGTCGACGTCACGGTCGAGACCTGCCCGCAATACATGCTGCTGAGCACCGACGACATGCTCAAGCTCGGCGGCATCATGCGGGTCAACCCGCCGATCCGCGAAAAGCGCCACAACCAGCCGCTGTGGGACGCCTTGCTCGACGGCACGATCGACATGATCGCGACCGATCACGCGCCGCACACCATCGAAGAGAACACGCGCGAAAGCATCTGGAACTGCGATTGCGGCTTTCCCGGCGTCGAGACCCAGATGCCGCTGATGCTCACCGAAATCAATCGCGAACGCGCCACGCTGATGGATTACGTGAAGTGGAGCTCAGTGGCGCCCGCCAAGGCCTGGGGCCTCTACGGCACCAAGGGCGTCATCGCGCCCGGAGCGCATGCCGACATCGCCATCGTCGACATGAACCGCGCCGGCGTGCTGTCGCAAGGCAAGCTGCAGAGCATCAGCAAGATCTCGCCGTGGAACGGCCGCGCGGTCAAGGGCTATCCGTTGCACACGCTGCTGCGAGGCCGCTTCGTGATGCGCGACGGAAAGCTGGTGACAGAGGCCACGGGATGGGGCAAATCGGTGAAGGGCATCCAGAAGATGCCAACGCCAAGGCCCCGCAATACCGACAACTACAGCAGCGCCATCCTGTGCACACCGCCGGGCGTGCCGCCCACGGCCGTGCCCGAGGGATACGAGGCCGAAACGGCCGTCCTGGCGAAGTAGTCCCCCTTTCTTGATGGCGTGCGCCGCGAACTGCCTCGGCAGTTCGTGACGTCGATCTTGTGACCATGGAATTCGGCCCGATACAACGTGGAGACAGACATGAACATGAACACAGCGACAGCGGCGACAACGTCATCGGCAGCGATGGCGTCGACAAGCGAGGCGACGAAGAACAACCGATGGCTGCAGCTTTGCTACGGCATCGTCTGCATGGCGATGGCGTCCAACATCCAGTACGGCTGGACATTGTTCGTCAATCCCATCAATGCGAAGACGGGCTGGACGCTCGTGGCCATTCAAGTGGCCTTCACGATCATGGTCGTGGCCCAGACGTGGCTCATGCCCATCGAGGGTTATCTCATTGACCGTTTCGGACCCAAGCCGGTCGTGATGGGCGCCGGCGTCCTGATCGGCAGTGCATGGGTCCTCAACGGCACGGCGACGTCGCTTCCGGTTCTCTATGCGGCGGCCGCTCTCGGGGGACTCGGCGTCGGTGGTGTGGTGGCGATGGGCTCCGGCAACATGATGAAGTGGTTTCCCGATCGACGAGGACTCGCAGCGGGTTTGGTCGCCATGGGTTTCGGCCTGGGATCGGCGGTGTTCATCAACCCGATGGTGAACATGATCAAGACGCAGGGCTATGAAAGCACCTTCGTCACCTTCGGCTTGATCTTCGGCACGACGATCTTCGCTCTGTCGTGGTTCATGCGCTCGCCGCCGGCCGGCTACAAGGTTCAGGTTGCCAACGTGACCGTGAAGGAACGCCGCAGCTACACGCCCGTCGAGATGATGAAAACGCTTCCTTTCTGGATCCTGTACCTGAGCTTCGTACTCATTGCGGCTGGGGGACTGATGGTCATTGCCCAGATTGCACCGATGGCCAAGGACATGAAGATCGCGGACGTGCCGGTCTCGATGGTCGGACTCACGCTGCCGGCGCTGGTCTTCGCCATGACGATCGACCGCGTCCTCAACGGGGTGACGCGGCCGTTCTTTGGTTGGGTCTCCGACAACATCGGGCGCGAGAACACGATGTTCCTGGCATTCGCGCTGGAAGGTCTCGGCATCTGGGCGCTGGCGGTGTTCGGCCACGACCCCCTGTCGTTTGTGCTGCTGACGGGATTCGTGTTCTTTGCGTGGGGCGAGATTTTCAGCCTGTTCCCGGCCACCATCGGCGACACCTACGGACCCAAGTTCACGGCGACGAACGTGACGCTGCTGCTCACGGCACAAGGCGTGGGTGCACTCGTCGTTCCGCTCTCCGGTGTCGTCCAGCGTGCGACGGGCAACTGGGACATGGTCTTCCTGATCGCCGCCAGCATGAATGTGGCCGCAGCATTGCTGTCCTTGCTGCTGAAACCTATTCGCAAGCGCTTCATGGCGCAACAATGATCGTCCGGGCGAAGACCCATTAACCACTCACACAGGAAATTCAATGAATCGGATTCGTATCACGGCCGGTGGCTTCACCTTTGTTGCCGAGCCGCATGCGGACGCACCCAAGACCGTGGCCGCCTTCACGGCACTGTTGCCCTACCGCGAGAAGCTCATCCACGTCAAATGGAGCGGCGAAGGCTGCTGGATTCCCATGGGCGATTTCAAGCTGGGCGTCGACTACGAAAACCATACGAGCCACTTGTCCGTTGGCGATGTCCTCTTCTACCCTGGTGGATACAGCGAGACGGAGATCATCTTCGCCTACGGGAGTTGCAGTTTTTCGAGCAAGCTCGGGCAACTTGCCGGCAACCATTTCCTGACCATCGTCGAAGGCAAGGAGCATCTTCGGGCGCTCGGCGAAAAGGTATTGTGGGAGGGCGCCCAGGACATCCTGTTCGAGGCGATGTAGGGGAAGGCAAAGCCATGTTCAAGAGCGTGGCCGTTTTTTGCGGCTCCAACTTCGGTAGCTCCGACGACTATGCCAACGGCGCACGCCTGTTGGGGCGCGAGCTGGCTGCACGGCGCATCACTCTCGTGTATGGCGGCACGACCAAGGGGTTGATGGGCGTGTTGGCAGATGAGACGCTGGCCGCCGGCGGAGCGGTCGTCGGCGTGATCAATCAGCGGCTGCACGAGCGTGGCCACCTGCATCCCGGGCTCACGCGTCATGAGGTCGCCACCGACATGCGCGCCCGCAAGGCGCGGATGGCTGAGTTGGCGGATGCGTTCATCGCACTGCCGGGAGGCCTCGGAACGCTGGAAGAACTGTTCGAGATGGCGACCTTGACCCAATTGGGCGATCACGCCAAGGCGTGCGGGGCGCTCAACACACGCGGCTTTTACGACCCCACGTGGGCGATGCTGGAGCGCGCAGTTGGAGAAGGCTTCTTGAAGCCCGAGCATCGGGACATGATCATCCTCGATCCGGACCCTTCCGCGTTGCTGGATCGACTGATCGCCTGGGAACCTCCTAGCGTCACCAAGTGGATCGGCCAGCCTGGCTCTTGACGAAGATCATCCTTCGAGCTCGATCCGATAGAGCCGGACTGCGTTGTCATGAAAGAGCATCTTCTTCTGCTCGATGGTCGCGCCGGAGGCCATCCTCTTGAGCGCATTCCAGACCACGCCGTAGCCGGCAGAACTGCGATCCACCGGAAAGTTGCTCTCGAACATGCAGCGCTCCAGACCGAACAACTCCAGCACCGGATCGAAGACCGGCCGCCAGACATCGGCCAGCGCCTGCGATGAGGGTGGCTCCGGTCGGCTGGCGAAGTCGAACCCGAATACCGCCGTGCCGAGTCCGCCGAGCTTGACCGAAACGTTCGGACACTGCGCCAGGCTCTTCATCCACGGCAACCACTCTTGCAGCGCGGCATCCTGCCGCCCCTGATAGCCCGCGACTCCGAGCAGCCCGCCGATGTGATCGAGGATGAGCGGAATGCGCGGAAACGCGGTCGCGAGTTCGAGCACGTCCTCCAACTGCGTGTGATAGACCCACGCGTCGAAGCTCAGGCCGTGCCTCTCGAGGCAGGCGTAGCCTTCGCGAAACGCAGGGTCGGCGTACAGATGCTGCATGGGGCGCGGAAGCACGCCATGCTTGAAGTCAGGGTGGAAAGCCCCGCTGTTTCGGACGCCCCGAAACCGACCGTCGCCGGCAGCGATCTGCGCAGCCAGCACTTCGTCGACAGCCCCGCCCAGACGAAGATCCGCGTACCCCACGATGGCGGCGGCCACGCGCGTTTCGCGCTGGCGCAGGTTGACTTCGCGCGTGACCGCAACCACCGACTCGGTCTCGCCGACCGGGCGCAGCGCCTCTGGACCTTCAGGCCGGTAGCCCCAGCCGCATTGCACGTAGACCGTCGCGCGAATGCTGTGGCCCGCAATGTCCGCCAGTAGATCATCGGGCATGTAGCCGCCCCAATGCTCCGAGAAGTGATGATGGGCATCCACCATCGGCAGTTCGGGCTCCAGCGCCTCTTCCCTGCTCGCCGCGAGCCAGGCCCGGTCTGCCTGCCGGTGCGCGATCAGTTGCAGTTCCCTGTTCGTTGCCGTCTGCATCGATTCAGACCCCCAGATAGGCTTTGCGGACATACGGATCGTCGAGCAGTTCCGCGCCCTTGCCCGACCTCACGACTTCGCCCCGTTCCAACGCATAGGCGTTGTGGGCGAGCCGCAATGCCAGTCGCGCGTTCTGCTCGACCAGGATGATGGACATGCCGCCCGCATTGAGCTTGCGGATCGCATCCGCGATCTCCGCCACGACCTTGGGCGCGATGCCGAGCGAAGGCTCGTCCAGCATCAGCAACTTCGGCCGGGCCATCAGCGCGCGGCCGATGGCCACCATCTGCTGTTCACCGCCGGACAGCGAGCCCGCCAGCTGGCTGCGTCTCTCGTGGACGCGCGGAAACAGCTTGTAGATCTGTTCCAGCGACTCCGAGCGCTCCGCCGCCGACTTGATCGTGTGCGCACCGACGAGCAGGTTCTCCAGAACCGTCATGCGTCCGAACAGGCGCCGGCCTTCCGGCGACAAGGCAATCCCACGTTGCACCCGCTGCTCGGGCGACAGTCGATGAATCTCCTGACCTTCGAGGCGAATCGTGCCGCCGCTCATCGGCACGCTGCCCGCGATGGCCTTCAGCGTGCTGCTCTTTCCCGCACCGTTGGAGCCGATCAGCGCGACCAGCTCGCCCTTGTTGACGCGAAACCCGACGGAGCGAACCGCCTCCATCAACTTGTAGTGAACCGAGACCTTCTCGACTTCAAGCATGGGCATAGTCAGGCGCTCCAAGGTACGCTTCCACAACGGCGGGATTGGCGCGAATCTGCTCCGGGCTGCCCTCGGCGATCTTCTCGCCGTGTACCAGCACCACGATGCGTTCGCAGACCTCCATCACGATGGCCATGTGATGTTCGACGAGCAACAGCGTCAGGCCGTGCTCCCTTTGCAGCGTGCGAAGCAGCCGCGTCAATTCATTGCACTCTTCATGGTTGAGACCGGCTGCCGGTTCGTCCATGAGCAGCATGGATGGTTTCGCCGCCAGCCCGATCGCGATGCCAAGCTTCTTCTGCAGGCCATAGGCCAGCGTTCCCGCCGCCATGTTCCGCCACGCCTGCATGCTCACGATGTCGAGGATCGCATCCACCTCGGACGCCACCTGCTGCGGTGCAAGCAGCCCGTGTGTGCGCCGCATCAGCCGCTGCGGCGCAGATCCTTCGATGCGGGTCAGGAGTGCATACTCGATGTTCTTCGCGACCGTCTCCTCCGAAAATGTCGTGGTCGACTGGAAGGTGCGCGCCAGGCCCGCCGCGACGACAGAACTGGGCCGCCGCCCGGTGACGTCCTTGCCGTCGAACGTCACCCGTCCGCGGGTCGGCGTGAGCGCGCCGCTGATCGTGTTGAACGCAGTCGTCTTGCCTGCGCCGTTCGGACCGATCAGGCCGACGATTTCGCCCTTGCCGACGTTGAACGAAAGATCCTCCACCGCGGCCAGCCCTCCGAAGTGCTTCGAAAGGCCCTGGACTTGAAGCAGGGCGCTCATGGGGCCGACCTCCGCGATGCCTTGAAGTTCAGGATGCCCACGATTCCACTCGGCAGGAAGCGCAGGATGACGATCAACGCCGCTCCGTAGAAGATCTGCTGCGTCTGCACCGCACCCCGGAAGAACTCCGGCAAAGGCGTCAGCACCAGGGCGCCGAGCATCGGGCCGTACAGGGACTTGCGTCCGCCGATCACGAGCATCGTGATGAACGCCACCGACGCGCCGGTAGCGAACGACTCGGGCGAGATGAATCCGATATAGCGCGCTGTCAGAACGCCGCCCAGGCCCGCGAGCACGCAGCCGCCGATGTAGGCCACGATCTGCAAGCGAAGCACACTCAAGCCGGTGGACTCCGCCAATGCCGGGTTCGCTGCGACGGCAGTCATCGCGCGACCGAGCGGCCGGCTGAACAGCCACACCCTGAAGCCGACCGACGCAACGGCCATCACCAACGCCAGCGCATAGAAGCGCTCGCGCGTGTCGAAGGCGAAGCCGCCGATACTCAATGGCGGAATGCCGGCGATGCCGTTGGCCCCGCCGGTGATCGACGCGGCATCCAGCAGCACCAGGCGCACAAGCTCCGCGAACGCGAAGGTCACCAGCACGAAGTAGACGCCACGAAGCCGCAGGATCACCCACCCGAGCACGCCCGCGACCAGCGCGCCGACAACCAGCGAAAGCACGGCAGCGGTGATCGAGTCGAACCCGAAGATCGACGAGAACAACACCGAGCCATACGCGCCGAGCGCCACAGGCGCCGAATGGCCGAACGACAACTGCCCACAACGGTCGATGAGCGAGATGCCGTTGACGATCACGATGTTGATGCACGCCAGGATGGCGAGATGCAGCACGAACTGCCCCGCCGTCCACGGCCATGCCGCAACAAGCATCGCCGCCACTGCGCCGGCAATGACCATCCGGCGGCTGCGCGACGCTTTTCCGGCCATCGGCACCACAACGCTTTCCATCAATTGAGTCGTCATGTCAGGCCTCTCCCCGGCCGATCAAGCCACGCGGGAACGCCAGCATCCCCACGATCACGAGCAGGAAGATCAGCATGTCCGCCGTGCTCGTATTCAGGAACAAGGTCGAGTAACTCTCCAGCAACCCGAGGCAAAGACCCGCGAGCGCCGCACCCGGAATGCTTCCGAGTCCGCCGAGGATCACCACCATGAAGGCCTTCAGCAGCGGCGCCTGGCCCATGAAGGGCGACACCGAGAACAGCGGCGCCATCAGCGCACCGCCGATCGCGGCGAGCCCCACGCCGATCCCGAAGCCCAGCGGGTAGTAGATGCGCGCCCGCACGCCCTGGATCGCGGCGGTCTCCGAATCCTCGACGACTGCGCGAAGTCCGCGGCCCGCCTTCGAGTGGCGGAGAAACGCGTACAGCAGCAACAGAACGACGACGGCGAATCCGACGACGTACATGCGTGAGTTCGCCACAGTGATTCCGAGGACGCTGGAGGCACCCGACGCGATCGCCGGCATCGACACCGGGTCCGGGCCGAAGAGCATCAGCGCGAGGTTCTGCAGGATGAGCGCCAGTCCGATCGTCACGATCATCCCGTTGAGCTCGTCCTTGCGGAAGGGCTTCAGGATGAACCACTCGATGAAGCTGCCGAACACGACGGCGACCACGAAGCTCAGCGCGACGGCGCCCAGGAAGGGCAACCCCAGTTTGGTGGTGAAGAAGTAGGCAGCGAAGGCGCCGAGCATGTAGAACTCCCCATGCGCGAAATTCACCATTCGCATCACGCCGAAGACCAGCGTGAAACCCACCGCCATGAGCAGATACAACAACCCGACGACCAGGCCGTTGACCGTCGCCTGTCCTATCAATAGATGCCAGTCCATGTCAATCCTTCGCGCAGATGCCGTGTATGTCGTGTATGTCGTGTATGTCGTGTATGCCGTACATGCCGTGCATCCGACGTGACTGCTGTCAGTTGCAGCCTTCGATGACGGAGCAGCGGGCACGAATCACTTCGACGCCGTTCTTGATCTCCGCGACATAGAAAGGCAACGCCAGTTGGTGGTCCACGCCGTAGTTCGCCTTGCCGGTCCAGTTCAAGCTGCCCAGCACGCCGGGAAAGTCGTGGAGCTTCTCCAATTCGAGGCGGACCTTCTCCGTGTCCGTCACCGTCCCGGCACGGCGCATCGCTTCGAACAGCATGCTCGTGAAGTCGTAGTAAGAAGGGCTGAAGCCGTTCGGAGCTGTCTTGTACTTGGCCGTGTAGGTGTCGATGTACGCACTGGTCGACTTCAGGCCAGGATCGATCACAGCATGCGTGATCATTCCTTCCGAAGCCTCCTTGCCCGCGACGGTGACGAGTTCTGCCGTAGCCGGGCCGCCGGTGCGAACAATCCTGCCCTTGAACCCGAGTTCGCGCGCCTGCTTCGTGATGAGACCGGCGGTGCCCGGCGAATTGCCGTCGAGCTCGATGGTGTCGATGCCGCGCGCCAGCATTCGCGTGAGCAACGGAACGAAGTCGACGCGATCGCGCTCGAAGAACTCCTTGACCGCCAGTTCCGCGCCATGCTTCCTGTACGCCACCTCCAGGTCGCGGGCGATGACCTGGCCCGACTCGTCATTGGGGAACAGCCCGCCCGCCTTCCTGACGTCCAGGTTCTTCACCATCCAGGCTATCTGCGGTTCCGAAAACTCGTAGGTCGTGACGACGGGCCGGAAGCTGAACGGCTTGTCAGTGCCGAGCGCCTTGTTGGTGAACCCGAGCGTTGACGTGATGACCTTGTTCTTCTCGGTGAGCGGCTGCACTGCCAGCGTTGGCGCCGAACCCGTGGGGCCGATGATGTACTTGACCTTGTCCTCGAACACCAGCCGATTGGCGACGGTGACCGCTTCGCCGGCCTGGTACTTGTCGTCGTACGCAACGATCTCGACCTTGTACTTCTTGCCACCCACCTCCAGGCCGCCCGCGGCATTCACCTTGTCCGCAGCGAGTTCGGCTGCATTCTTCATCGCCTGGCCCCATGCGGCGCCGGGGCCGGACAACGTCACCAGCGCGCCAATCCTGAGCGTCTCCTGGGCTGCGACATGCAGCGTGAGGGCTCCGAACAGCATTGCGCCAAGGGCAGTGCGAGTCACTCGATTCATCTTGTCTCCTGTAGAAATTAATCCGTGCCATCGATGGCTTTCAAACACCATCAAGTTCAACGGGCCGCGCGCAATTCTCTCGGCGCGCTGCGGAGAAGGACAATGAAGAATGCGTATGCACTTATTGCCCCGGTGAATAAGAGTGCGCCATGCCGGCACACGCCATGCGCCAAGACATCTGCCCATCTACTACTATGCGCTCCAGGAGGTCGAACCCATGAGTCCCATCCTCGTCGGACTGATCGTGCTGGCCTGCACCTTTTGCGGTGCGCTCGGGGGCATTGCGCTCCACCAAAAGTTGCCCGCGCGGCACAAGGCAGCGGACTCCAGGGACGTCGTCAAGTTGGTTCTGGGCTTGATCGCGACCATCTCGGCGCTCGTCATGAGCTTGCTCATCGCCACGGCGCACGCGTCCTACGTCACGCAAGAGTCCGAGGTGCAGGCACTCGGCGTTCACATCGTCCAGCTCGACCGGGTTTTTTCCGGCTATGGGCCGGACGCGGCAGAAGCACGCACAAAGTTCCGCCAACTCGTTGCGGCCAGGCTCGAACAGGCGTGGCCGAACCGTCGTGGCGCCAGGCCGAGCTCCGAAGCCGCCCGCGCGACGCGCGAGCAGAACGAGGCACTCATCGAGCATGTGATCAATCTGCAGCCATCGACAGACAGTCAGTACTTCGCGAAGAGCCGTGCCCTGCAGCTCCTCACCGAAATAGGCGACGAGCGCCAGCTGCTGCACGAGCAGGCCAGCAGTTCCATTCCCTGGCCTTTCCTCGTGGTGCTGGTGTTCTGGCTGGTCGTCCTCTTCGTGGGGTTCGGGTTTCTCAGCCGCACCAACGGGACTGTCGTGGTGGCGCTCTTCGTCGGCTCGCTTTCAGTGGCGGGCGCGATCTTCCTTGTGCTGGACATGAATCAACCCTTCAGCGGGCTGATGCATATCTCCAATGCGCCGATTCGGGTCGCCCTGGAGACCATCGGCCAATGACACCGGTGATCTGGCTCAAAGAAGCGGTTCGAATTCGCGATGGAGGTGGTCGCGAAAACTCTGCACGGCGGTGGTGAGCACCGTTCGTCGCGCAGTGATGCTGCCATAGCTTCTCACCGCACGGAAATCGGCGATCTCGATGATCGCTCTCGATTCGCGCGCGTTGATCTGCGCCATGGAACGCGGAAGGAAGGTCACGCAGCTTCCGGTGTCGATCATCCCCATGAGAGTCGGCAAGGTAGCGGCGGTCGTGGCCTCCAGCTCGGCGCCGAAGCGAAGGAACTCGGCCGACAGGCGCTCGCGCAGGCTCGTGTAGCGATCGAGAAAGATCATCCGGTAGGGAAGGATCATTTCAACGACGACGTTCCGCTCCTTCGCCAGGGGATGCTTCGCGGGCACGACGAGCACCACATCTTCTTCCGCCAACGGTTGGAACAGCAGGTGCTCGTAGTCGCCGTCGACCGCCGTCACGCCAATGTCCGCGGAGCCGTCGCCGATGCTCTTCAGCAGCAATTCGAAAGGCATGTCGCGCAGCACCAGCTGCACGTCGGGAAACCGTTCGCTGTAGGAATGCATGATGCGCGGCATGAAGGTCGCCGAGATCATCGGCGTGGCCGCAATCACCACCCGATTTCTCGCCGCCTCCGATCGGTCGCGGAACTGGTGCAGCACGGCGTACAACCCCGACAGAGCCTCTTCGGCCGCCGCCCGAAGCAGGTTGCCATCGGCCGTAGCTTCGACGCTTCGCGTGGTCCGCTCGATCAGCTTCACACGCAGGACGTTCTCTAGCCTCTTCACACGACTCGACACCGACGGCTGGGAAATGCACAGCCGCTCCGCCGCGCGGCTGAAACTGCCTTCCTCCAGGACCACGAGGAAGGTCTCCAGTTCGGGCAAATGGAAACGCAGTTGCGGATGTCTTCTCAATCTGTTCTCGCAGCGCCGCCGATCGTCGCGTCCGCACGCGAAACGACCGGGTCGGGAATGAATGGCGCGAGCTTATACCAGGCCATCAAGCGCGCAACGCCCCGGCGATCGTGCGCACCGGGGTGCTCGGCGTCGCGGAAAGCAGCACTTCCAGGACGCTCGCCGTGCGCACAGGTTCGAGCCCGATTCCGGCGGTGCCGCGGAACTTGGCGACGATGTCCTCGCGCGTCAAGGCACGCTCGCCGCTGCCCAGGTTGACAGGCACGCGGCGCGTGAGGACTTCGCCCGATGCGAGATGCAACGTCACGGCACCGGAGAAGTATTTCGGGAACTCCGAGCCCTGCTCCTCGACACACTCGACGCGCTTTGCCATGGCGAGAATGCTCGCGTCACGCAGACTTTCATCGCTCAGTTCGGCCAGGCCGAAGCGCCCGCGCAACAGGCAGGCCGCCACCACGAACGGCGCGCTGAACTTGGCTTCGTAGTCCGAGCGCGGCAAGGCCTTCGCCTCTGCCGGTTCGGCCACGATCGGAATGGTCGCCCCCGGCAGCTCGCAGGTGATCTTCACGATCTGCGCCGGGTCGCCAAGCACCTTGTGCAGTTGCAGCGCCGCTTCGGCACAGCCGTGAATGAAGTGGCACACCGGATACGGCTTGATGGCGGTATCGAGGATGGTCCAACGGCTTCCGAGCCCCTCCACGATCGATTCCAGGTCGACGTCGCCGGCATGGGCCTGCATGTGCGTCTCGAAGAACCCGAAACGGCCCTCGTAAGGCCGCTTCGGTGATGCGAACCCATGCTGGACCAGGTGGGCGGCGGTGATCCCGGCCAGCGCGCCCCAGCCAGGATGCATGCGCTTCGTCCATGCACCGTTTTCCAGGAATACCTGCACGCCGGAAGCCGTACTCGCGGCAATGCCTTGCGCATCGACCAACTGCTCCGCCCGCAAGCCGAGCAGCTTGCCCGCAACAACCGCTGCGCTGAAGTGAGACAGCAACCCGGTGGCGTGAAAGCCTGAATGATGGAAGCCGCCATTGACCGATTGGCCCAGGCGAATGCAGGTCTCCATCCCGGCGACGTACGCCGCGATCAACTCGCCCCAGCTGGCACCGGTCGCCTCGGCGACAGCCAGCGCAGTGGGCAGGCAGGCCACCGTGGGGTGCACGATGCTGGCCGGATGCGTGTCGTCGAAGTCCAGCCCGTGCATCAGGAAGCCATTGGCCATCGCGGCATCGCGCGGCGCCAGCCGGCGCGTGCTGCCGATGACGGTCGCAACGCCCGCCGCACCCGCGGCCGCGATACCCGCCAATCCGGGTGCCGCGAATGGAAACGTATGCGAGGCGAAAGCAAGGCCGATCCCGTCGACGATGTGATGGACCGACTTGGTCCACACGGCCTCAGGGACATTGGTTTCGTTCAGGTCGGCTGCAAAGGCGGCCAGCGCGGAAGCGATGTTGCCCGAGACGGGTTGGAGTGAAGAAGATGTTGTCATGGGTTCTGGGAATGTGGCGTCACAGCGGAACTTCAATATCGAGCAGGGGCGCGTGCTGCTGCGCACCATAGACGTCGGTATCGCCGACCGCCCCGGAGGGGATTCGGCGAGGAATGGTGGCCTTCCATGCCAGGGCGGGAGCGTACTCCGTGAACAGAACCGACTCCACGGGCACGCGGTAAAGACCGGCGATGAGCGTCGGCGTGATCACGCCCGAGGCGCGCACGAGATCAAAGAGCGCGGCGTCGTCGAACATGATGTCCAGCGTGATGTGGAACGGACCTGCGTTCTTGCTTTTGCAGGCTTTGGCGATGTCTTTGAGGCGAGTCATGCAGCTCCTCGGACTTGCTCGTATTCGATCGGGAACATGTGCAGCGGGTCATCGATCTCGACGACGTGCTGCAGCATGAATTCATAAATGGCACCGCGCTCGATGTCGGACGGAGAAAACGGAAAGGCCATGTTGCCTTCCCTGCACATGCGGCCCGGAAAGTCCGAGTGAAGCAAGGTCACGCGCGCGAGCGACAGCGCCGCGTTGGCAATGTCTTGCGTGGTGGCGACGACCTCCGCGATGATCGCCAGCTCCACGGGGTGCACGTCGCGCGTCGGCTCCCACGAGCCCATCACACCGTCACGCCCGTACACACGAAGCACCAGTTGGTAGTCCTCCGGCTTGATGTCCAGTGCGCTCACCTTGATGGCGGTGGATGCGCGCACGAACTCCAGGAAGGTGTCGATCTGCCCGATCAGCCCCGGGTCCCGGGTCGCGGCAATGGCCATTGCGCCGAAACCGACGCGCCGTGCGCCTTCGAGCTTGATGGAATAGGGAGCGGGCTTCCATTCCATGCCGCTGACGCGCACCACGCGGTCGCTGACGGCCTCGATGCTGCAGTTCGTCGAGTCGACGATGCCACCCGGTTCGTAGCGAATCACGGGGCTGGCGTTCTCGTGCAGTGCCTGCACCGCAACGGACATTGGCGTGCATCGCAACTCCGGGTTGAGCGGCTCAGCCTCGATGAAGTCCTCGCCGACCGTGACCAGGAGGCAATCGTGCTTCTTCGGGATGGCCGCATTGCAGGCGCATTCGAGCATCTTTCCGGCGTACCAGGCCGGTGCCGGCGGCAAGCCGTGGTGCATCGCCAGTGCCACCCACGGCGCCGGGTCGGTTCCGCGTCCGCCCAGGATCACCTGCGCCCCTGCCGCCAGCGCCTCGCGATACGGCTCGGGGCCCATCATGCCGACGATGCGCTCTGCGCCCCGGATGTCTTCCGTCCGCAGCTGCGGCGCGTTGCCAAGTGCCCGCACCTTGCCGGCCTCGAGTTGCTCCAGCAGGAAGCCCTTGTCCTGCTCCGCATGAATGAGCGCCATCTTGAAGTTCAGCCCATGCTCGCGCGCCACCTCGCGAATGATGTCGGCGCAGGCCTGCAGGTGCGGCTCTCCGCCAGCGCCGCCGCAGGTGCCGACCATCATCGGGATGCCGTTGCGGATGGCGCCCCGCAGCAGCAGCGACAGATCGCGCTTCATGGCAAGGCGCGAATTGAGCGTCTTGCCCGACCCGAGGTAGTGCGGGCCGGGGTCCGAGCTTCCGCCGTCGACGCCGATCATGTGCGGCTTGCGCGCGAGCGCGGCCTCGAGCGAGCTTTCGGGAAAGCCGTATCCCAGGATGCCGCTCGCCGACATCATCCTGACTGTCTTTTCCGTCATCGGGTTCTTCGCCGTCATTGGCCCACCCGCCGCCAGTCACCGGCGCGAGGGCGGCTGACGCCGAGGGTCTCGCGCAGCGTCGTGCCGGCATATTCCTTGCGGAACAGACCGCGCTTCTGCAATTCCGGAACGACGAGGCGAACGATGTCCTCATAGGTGCCCGGCACCTCAGTGGCCGACAGAACGAAGCCGTCGCACGCGTTCTCGAACCACTCCTGCATCTGATCGGCCACCTGGGCACCCGTGCCGACGAAGCAGGGGCCGTCGTTGAGCGTTCCGCGTCCCGATGATTCGACGAAGTCGCGCACCGAGGGATTCTTCTTGCCGCTGACCTGCACGACCTTGTCGCGCAGGCTCTGCCACGACACGGCGGCCAGTTCCGCATCGGTGAACGGCTCGTCGTAGGGCCGGCCCGAGAAGTCGATGTTGAGCGTCTCGCCCATCATCGTCAGCCCGTCGATGGGACGTGACATGCTCGCGATGAGGTCGCGCTTCTCGCGGGCCAGGCTTTCGGTCTCCGCGACGATGATCTTGAGTTCGGGCGCGATGCGCACCGAGGCCGGATCGCGCCCGGCATTCGCGATGCCGTCCTTGAGCGCCTTGTATTGCTTTTTGCCGTTCTCCAACGTCGGGTACTTGGCGAACACCAGCTCCGCCCAACGCGACGCGAACGCCAGGCCGCGGCCACTCTGTCCCGCCTGCAGGATGACGGGATGACCCTGCTGCGAACGCGGCACCGACAGCGGGCCGCGCGACTTGAAGAAGCGGCCTTCATGGTCGAGTCGCCGAACCTTGTCGGGGTCCGCGAAGCGGCCCGTCGCCTTGTCCGAGATGATCGCGCCGTCTTGCCACGTGTCCCAATGGCCCAGGACGACCTCCATGAACTCGTCGGCGCGGTCGTAGCGCAGGTCATGTTCAAGGTGCTCGGAGTGGCCGAAGTTGGCGGCTTCCGAATCGTTCATCGAAGTGACGACGTTCCACGCGACACGCCCCTTCGTCATGAGGTCCAGCGTGGCGAACAATCTGGCGACGTGGAATGGCTCGTAGTAAGTCGTGGAGTACGTGGCGCCGAGCCCCAGCCGGGAAGTCGCCATGGCCATCGCCATCAGCACCGAGGTCGGTTCGAGCTTGATCGCCCGCACGCCGTGCTCGACCGTGTCGCGGTGGCTGTTGCCGTAGATGTCGGGCATGGCCAGCCGGTCGTCGAAGAAGGCCATGTCGAACTTGCCCTCTTCCAGCGTCCTCGCGATGCGCTGGTAGTACTCGGGAGAGAGGTAGTCCGTCATGCTGGACGGGTTTCGCCACGAGCCGGCGTAGTTGGAGCAGTTCTGAGCCTGCATGAATGCAATGAGCGTCATCTGACGTGCGGAATTGTTCATCGAGCTGCTTTCCTTTGAGCGATGGATCGTCCCTTCTTGGGCACGAATCGAGTATTCGCGCGGCATGTCCGATGGTCAATTTCTGCACTCCGATGAATCTATAGTCGGCGCGAATAATTCCGACGCTGGACGCGCGCCGGGCACTCATTGCCGGAACGTATATGTCCATTGATGCTGGCGATTTGTTGCCGCCACACCCCATTCCTACACTGCCCTGCATTCTGGTGAATGGGAGACATCGATGAACTTCGACAGCCGACAACTGCGACAGGTGCTGGGCGCATTTCCGACCGGCGTGACAGTGGTGACCACGATCGACGACGCGGGCAAGCCCTACGGCGTCACAGCCAATTCGTTCAGCTCCGTATCGCTGGATCCGCCGCTGATCCTGTGGAGCCAATCAATGAAGTCCACGAGTCACCACGCATTCCGCGACGCGGAGCGCTTCGTGGTGAACATCATGGCGGACGACCAGGTCCACGTGGCCAACCAGTTCGCCAAATCCGGCGACGACAAGTTCTGCGGCATCGCGGTGCGGCCGGGACTCGGCGGCGTTCCGATCATCGACGGCAGCGCCGCCTACCTGGAGTGCGTGAAGATCGCGGCCTACCCGGGCGGCGACCACACCGTGTTCATCGGGCAGGTGGAGCACATCGATCGCGCACCGCGCGACTCGCTCGCTTTCGGTGACGGCAAGTACAAGGTCACCTTCGCGCATGATCTCGGCGGCCGTGTCGGCAGTGTCGACGGTGTCGCCTGCCTGCCCGCGCTCGAAGCGGTTCGACTCTCAAGCGCCGCCCTGCCGCATATCTGCGAAGAGATCGGGCAACGCACCCTGGGGCTGGCCGTGTGGGGAAGTCACGGCCCCACCATCGTGCGATGGGAGCCGGCGCGAGAACCGGTCAGCCCCTATCTGCAGACGGGCGTCGTCGTCAGCCTGACGCAGTCCGCCACAGGGCGCGCCTTTGCCGCATTCATGGATTCGGATGCGACGGCGGCGGCCATGGCGCGCGAGTTGGAGAACAGGGCGGTTTCCGGAGACCCGGACAACGGGCGTCTGGCTTGCAGCATCGCCGAAGCCAGGGAGCACGGCATGGCCCGCGCCGTCGGGGAAGCGCCTTCGCGCCGTCACCAGGTGATCGTGAACGCCTTCAGCGCACCGGTGTTTGACGCCAGCGGGCAGATGGTGCTGGCTTTGTCCACGACCTGCCGCGCCGACCATCTCGCGCCGGATTGGGACGGCCCCGTACCCACCGCCCTCTTGCTCGCCGCTCGAAAGCTTTCAGCGCGCCTTGGCCACAAGGCTTGGCCGGCGACTAATTGAAAGACGATTTTCGTATTGGACTGCAATGACGCAGCGCCCATAGAGTTCCGCCCGACAACGAGATAACCCGAAGGAGACTTATCAATGAAGAAACACAGGCTCTACATCGACGGACGATACGTAGAACCGATCAGCGGCCGCACGCTTCCCAGCGTTAACCCTTATACGAGCCAAGTCTGGGCGGAGATCCCCGATGCCGGCGTCGCCGATGTCGAAGCCGCCGTGGCCGCCGCCGAGCGCGCCTATCGCGAGACCTGGCGGCATACCTCCGGCGTGGCGCGCGCCGCGATGATGCTGAAGCTCGCCGGCCTGATCGAATCGCACGCGCAGCGGATGTCCGTCATCGAAAGCACCGACAACGGCAAGATCGTGCGCGAGACGTTGCCGCAGATGAAGTGGGTGGGCCGCCAATTGCGCTTCTTCGCTGGCTACGCGGACAAGCTCTTCGGCCAGCACATTCCGCTCGACCAGAAGGACACCCTGGACTATCTCGTGCACGAGCCCTATGGCGTGGTGGCGCTCATCACGGCGTGGAACTCGCCGCTCGCGCTGCTGGCCAACAAGCTGGCGCCGGCGCTCGCCGCAGGCAACTGTGTGGTGGTAAAGCCTTCCGAGCATGCGTCCGTGTCGACGCTGGAGTTCGCGGCGCTGGTCGAGGAAGCGGGCTTTCCACCCGGCGTCTTCAACGTGGTTACCGGTGGCGCCGAAACCGGTCGCGCACTCGTCGACGCGCGCGGCGTTGCTCGCGTGAGCTTCACGGGAAGTCCTGGCGTGGGCCGCGAAATCGCCGCGGCAGCCGGACGCCGGCTCGTGCCTGTCACGCTCGAACTCGGCGGCAAGTCGCCGAACATCATCTTCGACGATGCCGATGTCGGCAAGGCCGTGATCGGCGCATTGGCGGGCATCTTTGGCGCCACCGGACAGACTTGCGTGGCGGGTTCGCGGCTGCTCGTGCAGCGCGGCGTGTACGACGAGGTCGTGCGCAGGGTGGCCGAGCGCGCGGCGTTGATCCGCATGGGCGACCCGATCGATCCCGCCACCGAGATGGGCACGGTGGCCAACGAGCCGCAGTTCCGCCGCATCCTGAATGCGATCGAGGGCGCCAAGGCTTCGGGTGCGAAGCTGGTCGTCGGCGGCGGCCGCGCTACTGGCCCGACGCTCGATGGCGGCTTCTTCATCCAGCCGACCGTGTTCGCCGACGTGAGCAACCGCAGCGAGCTGGCGCAGGAGGAAATCTTCGGCCCGGTCCTGGCGATCATCCCCTTCGACACCGAAGCCGAAGCCATCGCCATGGCCAACGACAGCCGCTTCGGCCTGGCCGCGGGCATCTGGTCCAACAACATTTCGCGCGTGATGCGCGTGAGCCGCGAGATCCAGGCCGGCTCGGTGTGGGTGAACACCTATCGCGCGCTCGCCGCGCAAGCGCCGTTCGGCGGGTTCAAGGAATCAGGCATCGGTCGCGAGCGCGGCGAAGCGGGACTTCGCGAATACATGACCACCAAGAACGTGATGATCGATTTCTCGGATGCCGAGCGCGACCCCTTCGCCATCAAGAGCTGACAACAAGGGCCCCCAGGAGACAAACATGTCAAAGAACTCATCCATCTCGCTGGTTCGCCGCGCCCTGCTGCTGGCGTGCGCGAGCACAGCCATGAGCGGCGCTTGGGCGCAGCAGGACTACCCGTCGCGCCCCATCAAGCTCGTCGTGCCCTTTCCGCCCGGCGGCTCGGTCGATGCCGTCGCGCGCACTCTTGCCCCGCAGCTCCAACGCCAGTTGGGACAGGCGGTGGTCATCGAGAACCGTCCGGGCGCGAACAGCGTTCTCGGCGCACAGACCGTGAAGCGCGCGCCGGCAGACGGCTACACGATCCTGCTCAACGCATCGCTGCAAGTGGTGAATCCGTTGATCATGACTTCGACCACCACCTACGATCCCGAGAAGGATTTCAAGCCGATCACCTACCTGGGCGCATTGCCGCAACTGGTCGTTGTCTCGGCCAACAGCCCCTACACGAACCTGCAAGCGCTGCTGGCCGACGCCAAGAAGCGGCCGGGCGAAGTGCAATGGGCCACCGCGGCCTACGGTGCAGGCGGCCACCTGGCGGCCGAGTTGCTGAAGGTCAAGGCCAAGGTCGACATGCCGATGATTCCCTACAAGGGAGGCGCACCAGCACTCAATGACCTGATGGGCATGCAGGTCGCCGCCATGATCGAACCCATGGCCTCGGCCTATCCCCTGGTCAAGGGCGGTCGTCTGCGCGCGCTGGCCGTGACCACATCGAAGCGCCTGCCGGGCCTGCCCGATCTGCCGACTGTTGCGGAAAGCGGCTTCCCCGGCTTCGATATGCCGAGCTGGTACGGCGTTTGGGCACCTGCCGGGACACCGCAGGACATCGTCGACAAGCTCAACGCCGAAATCAGGATCGCCATGCAGACGCCCGCGGTCACGTCGAAGCTTTCGGCGATGTATTTCCAGACCGTGTTGTCGTCGCCGTCGGAATTCGCGACCTTCGTCGCGCAGGAGTCGGCCATGGACAAGGACCTGGTCGCAACGGCAAAGATCAAGTTGGACGAATAAATGGACGAGAAGGAAAGAACCCAAATGACCACAATCAAATCCGTCGGCTTCGTGGGCCTCGGCGTCATGGGCGAGCACATGTGCGCGAACCTCGTGCGCAAGTCGGGTTTGCCCGTGCACATCTTCGATCAGTCTCCCGATGCCATCGCGCGGGTGGCGGAAAGAGGCGGCATCGCCGAGAAATCGCTCGAAGCGGTGGGCGCTGCAGCCGATGTCGTGTTTCTCTCGCTGCCGTCGATCGAGCAGGTCGAACCGGTCTGCGAAAGCCTGATGCGCGCATCGCCCGCGCCGAAGATGATCGTCGACATGAGCACGAGCGAAGTGGCGCGAACCCGCACACTGGCAGAGAGGCTCGCCGCCGCCGGCATCGCCTTTGTCGACGCGCCGGTCGCGCGCACACGCGAAGCCGCTGTGCAAGGCACCCTGTTCATCACCGTCGGCGGAAGCCAGGCCGACGTGGAAGCCATTCGACCGCTGCTGGCGTGCATGGGGAGCGATGTGCTGCACTGCGGCGTTGCCGGCTGCGGGCAGATCGTGAAGATCCTCAACAACATCACGGTCCTGATGACGGTCAATGCGTTGTCCGAGGTGCTGACGATCGGCCGCCGGGCGGGCGTCGATGGGCGCGAACTATTCAACGCGCTTTCGCAGGGTTCGGCGGACAGCTTCGTCCTGCGCAACCACGGTCTCAAGTCGCTGGTGCCTGATACCTTTCCCGAGAAGGTGTTTCCAGTCGACTATGCGATCAAGGATGCGGCGCTCGCGCTTTCACTCGCGCGTGAAGGCGGCTTCGATCCGCACATCGCCACGTACACGCACCAGATGCTTTGCAAGACGCGCGACGCCGGCTTTGCGCGCAACTACCACCCGGCGGTGATCAACCTGGTGGATGGTCGGGTCAGCTGAGGCGCTTGGTTGATCTCACTCAGGACAGGGCTCGATCTCGGTCCCTAGTGACTTGATCAGCCGCGGCACCAGCTGGCCGATCACGGCGAGCGTCAGGTCGGACGCGTGGCGCTCGCTCCAAATGGCTTCGAGTCGAACCCGGCCTTCGGCGGGCGCAATGTCGCGGAACTGGACGCCGGGGTAAGCGCTGAACTGGTACGAGCGCGGCACCAGCGCGATGCCGAAGCCCACTCGCACCATCTGGAAAATCGTCAATGGGCTGCGGGCGGTGTGCTTGATGGTCGGGCTGAACCCGGCTGCCGCACACGAGGCGATGACCGCGTCGAAGACCGTGGGCGCGTGAGCCCTCGACAGGGCCACCATCGGTTCGTCCGCGAGATCCGCCAAGGTCAGATCCGGATTCCCGGCATGCTTGTGATCGTCGGGCAGCACCACCGACAACGCCTCGCCGAAGATCTGCTTGCGGCTCACGTTCATCCGCTCAGGCTTGACGTGAGCGATGCCGATGTCGAGTGCGCCTTGCGATATCGCGCGGACTTGGTCGTCCGACTGCATGTCGCTGACCAGCACCTCGACATTGGGAAAATCCGAGCGCATCAGTTCCAGGAACTTGGGCATGACGCTGAAGAGCCCTGAAGTCGCCACGCCCAAGCGGATGCTGCCCGCATTGGTCTGGCTCGCTCTCACCGCCGAATTGACGGCAGATCGAAACTGATCCAGCAGAAGCCGGCTTTCTCGCAGGAAGACGGCGCCGGCGTCGGTCAGCCGAACCGCCCGGCGATTGCGTACGAAAAGCGCGACGCCCATCTCCTCTTCGAGAGACTTGATCTGCTGGGACAGGGGGGGTTGCGAGATATGCAGTCGGGTGGCCGCTCGACTGAAGCTCAGCTCCTCGGCCACCATGACGAAATAGCGGAGTTGCTTCAGATCCATTGTGGCGCGATGTTACTTCGGAGCACCTGACGCCCGCGATAGCGTCCGATAAGATCGTCGCAGGGCCAGTCAACAACCGCGCACATTGCCGAGTTGCAGCGAGCAGCGTCGCGCGGCATCGACATCACCGACATCCGTCAACATGCAAGAGGCTGAATGAGTCGCCCACCAAAGATCCTCGCGTTCGCAGGCAGCGCACGTGAAGCCTCCTTCAATCGCCGGCTGATCCGCCTCGGCGCGGCGGCCGCGCAGGAGACTGGTGCCGAAGTCACGCTGATCGACCTGGCGGACTATCCACTGCCGATCTACAACGCCGACATCGAGCACCGCGATGGATTGCCAGACGACGTCGGCAGGCTCAAGGCGCTGTTCTTCGCGCATGACGGCCTGCTGATCGCCTCGCCCGAGAACAACGCATCGGTGTCGGCGCTGCTGAAGAACACGATCGACTGGGTGTCGCGACCCTCGGGAGGCCCGATCGGCATGACGAAACTCGACGGCAAGGTGGCGGCCATCATGGCCGCAACGCCCGGCGCATACGGTGGGCTTCGGGGCCTGGTGGCGCTGCGCGCCATCCTCCAGTCGCTGGGCGTGCTGACCCTGGCGCGGCAATTCTCCCTGCCGCGCGCCGCCGACGCCTTTGCCGAAGACGGCTCGCTGCGAGACGCGGCATCGCACGACGCGATGGTCCAGGTCGTTCGCCAACTGGTGCACGTGGCGAGTCGACTCGCCTGATCCCCGTTCAGTCCCCTTCGCAGACAAGGCGCGCTTCGTGCACCAGATGGTCACGCACCAGCGCCAGGCCTTCGTCATCTTCGCTCGCGCCGCGCAGCGCCTGGACCATGTCGGCATAGTCCAGCACCAGCAGCATCCGGATCGCGTAGCACTGCGACTGCGAGAACTCACCTTGCGCCGTCAGCGCCTCGAGCTTCCGGGTCGCCTCGTTGGGCGCCAGGAGGTTCTGTTCGACCAGTTCGAGCACATGGCTGATCTGCTGGGCGCTCAGGGTTTGCGATTCGGGCGACATTTGCTTTCCTTTCGGGTGTCGCCTTCAGTCTCGACCGCGGAACTTAAGCGGTGCTGAAACGCCCGCGCCCTCCCCTCAGCGCGAGTGGGACTCTGCCCATCGGACGATGTCGGCCGCGCCCATCGCGCCGGCCTGCCGGGCCACCTCGCGCCCGCCCTTGAAGAGCGCCAGCGTCGGAATGCTGCGGATGCCGAAGCGCGCGCCCAGGGCCGGCACGGTCTCCGTGTCGACCTTCGCCAGCCGGATGTTCGGCTCCAGCCGAGCGGCCGCCTGCTCGAAACCCGGCGCCATCTGGCGGCACGGACCGCACCACGGTGCCCAGAAATCGACGAGCACCGGAATCTCGTTGCGCGCGATGTGCCGATCGAACGCGGCCTCATCGAGCGCCGTCGAGCGGCCTTCGAACAGCGGCCGGTGGCAGTTGCCGCAATCGGGCGCGCTGCCGAGCTGATCGCGTTTCACGCGGTTCGTGGTGTGGCAGTGCGGGCAGACGATGTGCAGCGATTCGTTCATGAACTCTCCTTCGACGCGGCGTCGGTTCCCGTTGACCTGGGGTCTTTGAAGCCGATTGCAAGATCTGCAAGGTCTACCAGGCGTGCAGCTGGTCGTCCGGAAAGCTCCCGTCCTTCACCGCCCGGACATAGGCCTGGAGCGCCTCCGCGATGCCCGGTGCACCGGCCATGAAGTTGCGCACGAACTTCGCCATGCGGCCAAGATTCATGCCCAGCATGTCGTGAAGCACGAGCACCTGCCCCGCCGTGCCCCGGCCGGCGCCGATACCGATGGTGGCGCACCGCTCCAGCTCGGTCGTGAGTTCCGCCGCCAGCGGGGCCGGGACCATCTCCAGCACCAGCATCGCCGCGCCCGCATCCTGCAGTGCATGTGCATGCTGCTTGAGTAAGGCGGCGGCCCCATCGTCCCTGCCCTGAACCCGATAGCCTCCGAGCGCGTGCACTGTCTGCGGCGTCAGGCCGAGGTGCGCGCAGACCGGAATGCCGCGCTCGACCAGGAAGCGCACCGTATCCGTGGTCCATCCGCCGCCCTCCAGCTTCACCATGTGGGCGCCGGCCTGCATCAGCACAGTGGCGCTGCGCAACGCCTGCTCCCGCGACTCCTGGTAGGTGCCGAACGGCAGGTCGGCAATCAGCCAAGCCGTGCCCTGGACGCGCCGGAGGCCCCGGTAGACGCTCTCGGTGTGATAGCGCATGGTTTCCAGCGTCACGCCGACCGTGCTCGACAGTCCTTGGCAGACCATGCCGAGCGAATCCCCCACCAACAGGCATTCGACGCCGGCCTTGTCCGCCATGGCAGCGAAGGTCGCGTCGTAGGCGGTGAGCATGGTGATCTTCTCGCCGCGCGCATGCATGTCCGCCAGGCGAGGCAAGCTCAGCGGCTTGCGCTGCGAAGGGGGTGATGCGGGTGGCAAGGTGCCGTACGGCGTCGCGGCGCCGGCTTCGGGAGCAGATGACATGGTTGACCTCCGGCTAGAGACAGTGACGACTTCGCCGGCAGTGAACTGGTAGCGGCGCGAGAAAGTGCGGAGTGTAAGTTCATGCCGCACTCTCGCGCACCAGTTCACGCACGATCTCGCGCAGCTTGAATTTCTGGATCTTCCCGGAAGGCGTCGACGGCATGGCATCGCGCACGACCAGTCGTTCAGGGATGTACTGGACCGCCACCTTCTGCGCCTTCAGGAACTGCACGATCGAGGGCATGTCGACGCTGTGGCCCGGCCTGGGCACCACCACCGCGCAGGCCCGCTCGCCAAGGCGCTCGTCGGGGTAGGCCACGATGGCCGCCATGGCGATGCCTGGGTGACGGTACAAGAGCGACTCGATCTCGACCACCGGGATGTTCTCGCCGCCGCGAATGATCACGTCCTTGCTGCGGCCGGTGATGCGGATGTAGCCCTGGGCGTCCATGCGCGCCAGATCGCCGGTATCGAACCAGTCGTCGGCGTCGGTGCCGTTGAGATGCGAGCGCCGCAGATAGCCGCCGAAGTTCGAGCACGAGCGCACGAGCAGCCTTCCGGGCTGATCGGCGGGCAGTACCTGGTCGTTCTCGCCGACCACCTTGAGTTCGACGCCGGGCAGCGGCAGCCCATCGGTCGTGACCGCGCGCAGGTCGTCGTCGTCCACCTGGATCAGCGTGACGGCGCCGTTCTCGGTCATGCCCCAGGCCGACACGATCTTGGTACCCAGCACCTGCCGCGCCTGCTCCACCAGCGGTCCCGGAATCGGTGCCCCCGCACACAGGAAGGTGCGCAGGCTCGGCACCTCGACCGCGGTTTCAGCCACGGTCCTGGCGAGGTCGGTCAGGAATGGCGTGGAGGCCATCGTGAAGCTGACGCGCTCGGCACGGATCGATTCGATGGCCTGCTTCGGCTCCCAGATATCGTGCAGCACGACGCTGGCCTTGAGGATGATCGGCATCATCAGGCCATACATGAAGCCTGTCTGGTGCGCCATGGGCGAGGCCATCAGCACCACGTCGTCGGCGCCGAGCCGCAGGCGCTCTGCGTAGGGAATGATGTTGGCCATGGTGGTGTTGGCCGAATGCATCACGCCCTTGGGCTCGCCGGTAGTGCCGGAGGTGTAGATCATCTGCATCACGTCATCCGGGCCGGGCCGGCTTCGCGCAAGGATCTCCTGCGCATCGGGCTCGTCTTCCCAGGCCACGCCGCTGAGCAATGCCTCGAAACTGTTGGGCCCGGTGCCGCCGACCACCACGACGTGCTTCAGATCGGGCAGGCCCGCTTGCAAGCCTGCCACCATGCTTTCGAAGTCGAAGCCGCGAAAGGTCTTCGGCACGATCGCGACCTTGGCCTCGCCGTGCTTCAGCATGAAGGACAGCTCGCGTTCGCGAAAGATGTGCATCAGCGGGTTCATCACAGCACCGATCCGCGAGCAGGCCAGATAGGTCAGCGTGAATTGCCACCAGTTGGGCAACTGGCAGGCCACCACATCGTTGCGGCCTACGCCGAGGCGCGACAGTCCCACCGCGACGCGATCGGCCATGCGCGCCATTTCGCGGTAGGTGAAGCGGGTCGTGACACCCTCCTCCACCCGCAGTGCAGTCAGGGCCACCTTGTCCGGATACGTCGCGACGCAGGCGTCGAGATCGTCGTTGATGGTGCGGTCATGCCAGAGACCTTGCGCCACCATCCGGGCACGGCGCGGGGGCAGCAATACGGCATCGAATTCCATGGTTTGTCTCCTCTTCTCTTTGGCGTTGCGAAAGTCAGGCGGGTACGGCGTTGCGGCCGGCACGGGTGCGCGCCACGATGGTCTTCATGATCTGGGCCGTCCCGTCGCCGATCTGGAAGCCCAGCACGTCGCGAAGGCGCTGCTCCATCACGCCGCGGTCGTAGCCACCGTGGCCGAACATCAGCAGGCACTGGTGGATCGCGTCGTAGGCGAGCTTGGGCGCCCACCATTTGCACATCGCGGCTTCGGCGGTGTGGGGGGCACCCTTGTCTTTCAGCCACAAGGTCTGCAGACACAGCAGGCGCGCGGCGGTCACCTGCGTATCGAAATCCGCCAGCGGATGCGACACGCCCTGGAAGGCCGACAGCGGCTTGCCGAAGGCTTCGCGCTGCGCCACGTAGTCCCAGGTTTCTTCCAGCGCGACACGCGCCACGGCCAGTACCTGCAGGCCGATGAGCGCGCGCGAGAAATCGAAGCCCTGCATCACCTGCACGAAGCCTCTGTTCTCTTCGCCGAGACGATGGCTCACAGGCACCCGCACGTTCTCGAAGAACAGCGAGCCGCGTCCGATGGCGCGCTGGCCGTGGCAATCGAAGCGGTTGCGCGTGACGCCCGGCAGGTCCATCGGCACAAGCAACGCCGTCACGCCGTGCGCTGCCGATTCGATCGATCCGGTGCGGCCGAACACCACGGCCGCGTCGGCCTGGTCGGCGGCGGAGATGGAGGTCTTCTCGCCGTTGATCACGTACTCGTCGCCCACGCGCTCCACCCGGAGGCGCAGGTTGGCTGCATCCGAGCCGCCGCGCGGTTCGGTGAGTGCGATGGCGAACAACGCCTCGCCACGCGTCAGCTTTCCGAGCCATGACTGGACCACTTCCGGCCGGCCGTGCGCCGACAGGATCTGCCCGTTGAGCGATGCCAGCAGATTGATGTAGGAGATGCTGAGATCCGCGCGCGCAATCTCCTCGTGGATGACACCTGCAGCCAGGCAGCCCATGCCTTGGCCGCCGTGCTCCTGCGGCAGCTCGGGCGCGATGAACCCCATCTCGCCCATTTCGCGCATCAGCTGGCGCTCGAGCACACGGGTCTTGTCGCGCTCCAGAAAGCCGGGGGCAATGCGCTCGGTCGCGAAACGGCGCGCATGGTCGCCAAGCGCTGTCAGGTCTTCGTCGAGATAGGGGTTCATCGCGGGCCCCTACTTCGCATACTTGCGGAATTCGGGCTTGCGCTTTTCCTTGAGGGCGTTCACGCCTTCACGCGATTCTTCGGTGTCGTAGTAGAGCTTGAGTGCGTACATGCCCATGCCGGCGATGCCGCTCTGGTGTGCGGTGTCGGCGTTGAAGCTGCGCTTGGCGATGGCGATCGCCGTGGGGCTGCGCTCGCAGATTTCCTCGGCCCACTTCTGCACCTCGGCGTCGAGCTGGTCGTGCGGGACGACCGCATTCGCCAGGCCCATGGCCACGGCCTCGGCGCCGCTGTAGCGGCGGTTCAGGTACCAGATTTCGCGTGCCTTCTTCTCGCCGACGACGCGTGCCAGGAAGGCAGTGCCATAGCCCGGATCGACCGACCCCATCTTCGGGCCGACCTGGCCGAAGATGGCCTTCTCGGACGCGATCGTCAGGTCGCAGATCGTGCACAGCACATTGCCCCCGCCGATCGCGTAGCCTTGCACGCGCGCAATCACCGGCTTGGGCACGTTGCGGATCGTGTCGTGCAGTTCCTCCATCGGCAGGCCGATGGTGCCGCGGCCGTCGTAGTTGCCGTTGTGCGCAGACTGGTCGCCGCCCGTGCAGAAGGCGCGGTCACCGGCACCGGCCAGCACGATCGCGCCGACGCCGCGGTCGTAGCCGGCGCGGTTCATGGCCCTGATGATCTCGTCGCAGGTCTGGCCGCGAAACGAGTTCATCTTGTCGGGCCGATTGATCGTGATCCAGGCCACGCCGTTGCGCACTTCGTAAAGGATGTCTTCGAAATCCATGGTGTTCTCCTTGGGTGTGTGGGGGATGCGGTCGAGCGATCAGCCGTTCATCGTCAGGCCACCGGAGACGCTCAACACCTGGCCGGTGACAAAGCCGGCGTCGTCGCTGGCGAAAAAGAGAATGGCGCCGGGCAGGTCGTCCGGCTGGCCGATGCGACCCAGCGGAATCGAGCGCGTGAATGCTTCCATCAGCTTTTCGGGATTGCCGGCGCCTTCCTTGTAGTCGGCGAACAAGGCGGTGTCGGTTGGGCCGGGGCACACCACGTTGACCGTGATGCCGTGGCGCGCATGTTCGCGGGCGATGGTCTTGGAAAACGCCACCAGGCCGCCCTTGCAAGCCGCATACACCGCTTCGCCTGAGGAGCCGACACGCGCTGCGTCGGACGCGATGTTGACGATGCGCCCTGACTTGCGCGCAGCCATGGCGGGCAGCACCGCGTGATGCATGTGCAGTGCACCCGTCAGGTTGATGGCGATCAGCTTGTCCCACTGGGCCGGCTCGGTCTTGGTGAAGGGCTTGAACACGTCCCAGCCGGCGTTGTTGACGAGCACGTCGATCGGGCCGAGGCTTTGTCGAGTGGCCTCCACTGCCTTGTCGACGCTGGCGCGGTCGGTGATGTCGCAGCGGAAGGCCTGGGCCTGCCCGCCCTCTTCCCGGATGCCCGAGGCGACCTTCTCAGCCGCCTCCAGGTTCATGTCGTAGACCGCGACCTTGGCGCCTTCGCGAGCGAAGCGCCGGCAAGTCGCCCCGCCGATACCGCCGCCGCCACCGGTGACCACCACTGTCTTGCTTTCGAATCTCTGCATCAGGTTCTCCATCAGGTTTGAAGCTTGCTATCGTCGACGCACTGAAGCTTGAAGATTTGCCATAATTACGTCAATGTGTTGTCTTATTATGCGACTTCAAAATCACAAGCGCAAGGCATCGCGAAGAGAGAGATTTCTATGGTTAACCCTATGAATAGTGAAGAAACGACAAGGATTGAACTGGCCAACCGGGTGTTCTTTCGGTTGTACCAATGTGCAAATATGTTGCATAAAACAGGCACAAAGGCGGTCGAGTCCGAGGGCCTGACGACGCAGCAATGGGCGGTGCTCGGCGCGCTGTCCAGGCCGGCCGTGAGCGGAGGCATGAGCGTGGGCGATCTGGCGCGCTACCTCAAGGTCAGCAGGCAGAACCTCTCCGGGCTGCTCAGCCGCATGGAAAGAGATGGGCGAATCCAGACCGCGGCGGACGAGCGCGACCGTCGATCGCGTCTCGTGTCAATGACGACCACAGGGATGCGCGTATGGCAAGACGAGGCCTTGCCGAAGATTCACGGCTATTACGCGCAGGTGCTCGACGGGTTCTCCGTGAATGACATCACCCACACCTTGCACTACCTGCTCAAGATCCTGGACAACATGCAAGTGGTCGACGACGGTCAAGGAGGCGGCGACGACGCTGCCCTGGATGCCTGACCCGTGCGCGACGCGCAGTGCCAAACAGCGATTCGTCCTGTTCGTGATCGCCATACGCGATAGACATTTTTGTTGGAAGGCCGATGGCCCGTGGAGGACAATCGGGGATCCGGAATTTCGATGGTCCGCCGTCCGACGGGCCTCTTTCACCCCCCCGACCTTCATGACTCGTCTCACTCGAGCGCTTCGCGCGCTGGCGCTGATTGGCGCCACTTCCATCGGACTCTTGGCACACGCGCAAGTACCCGTTCCTCCCGAAATCGCTGCGCCCAGCTATCTGCTCCTCGACGTCACATCCAACCAGATCCTCGCGGCGAAGGACATCGACACCCCGGTCGAGCCTGCGTCGCTCACCAAGCTGATGTCGGCCTATCTCGTCTTTGATGCGCTCAAGGCCAAGAAGATCACGCTGCAGCAAACCTTGCCGGTGAGCGTTCGCGCCTGGAAAATGCCGGGCTCGCGCATGTACATCGACCCCAAGATGCAGGTCCCGGTGGACGATCTGATCAAGGGCCTGATCGTTCAATCGGGCAACGACGCCACTGTTGCCTTGGCGGAGGGTGTAGGGGGTTCTGTCGAGCGGTTCGTCGAGATGATGAACGAAAAAGCCAAAGAACTCGGCATGAAGAACACGACCTACAAGAATCCCGAGGGTCTCCCGGCACCGGGCCACGTGACGACGGCGCGCGATCTCAGCATTCTTGCCGTACGGCTCAGACGTGACTTTCCAGAGGAGGTGAACTACTCCTCGATCAAGAAGTATCGCTATTCGGGTACGCCGGCCGCCAACGCCACCAACCGCAATACGATGCTCTTCCGCGATCCGACCGTCGACGGCCTGAAGACCGGACACACGGACGCAGCCGGCTTCTGCGTCGTCGTGACTGCAAAGCGCGACGCGCCGAATCTTCCAGGCGGCCGCCAGTTGCTCTCGATTGTTCTGGGCGCAAGCAGTGACCACGTGCGCACCGACGAGACGCAGAAGCTCCTGAATTGGGGCTATACCGCCTACGAGGACGTCCAGTTGTTCGCAGCGAGCCAAGCCGTGGCGACGCCGCGCGTCTGGAAGGGCGCGTCGAATACGGTGAAGATCGGCCGCGCCGAGCCCATCGTCGTGGCCGTGCCCGCGGGCTCGTCGGCGAAGGTCAAGACGCAAGTCGTGGAAGCGGACCCGCTGATCGCTCCGTTCACGCTCGGCCAGCCCATCGGCTCGCTGAAGGTCACCGTTGCCGACCAAGCGTTGACCGAAGTCCCGTTGGTCGCCCTCGGCGCCGTGGACAGCGCTGGTTTCGTCGGTCGCACCTGGGATGCCGCCCGGCTGAAGATGAAGTGGTGACCGCGGCTCGACGAGTGCCACCGCGTTCCTACATCAGGAGTTCGCGCGCCAACGATTCGAGCGCCTCGTGCGCCGTGTCCACGATGCGGATCGATCTTGAAAGCATGAGGTTGAGCGGCTGTCCGAGACCTTCGACCGTCACGCCCGTAGCCACCTCCCTGACCTTCCCTGCCGCATCTTCGGAGCAGGCAATGGATCGTGCGACGCGCTCGGCGTACGTGCCCGCGGGAACACCGTAACCGACGATCGGCTTGCCCAGTGCGACAGCGAAGCCGACCTCGAAAACCGTCCCTGAATCCGGCTCCTGTCCCCGAAAGGGCACCAGATTCGCAATCACAGCGTCAGCCTGGCGGATGAGCGCGACGTTGCCCTCGAAGATCGCCTGGGCGAGGTCGCCCGGATCTCTGCGCACGGCTGGCGAAAGCACCGTGTCGGTCGGCGCCAGTCCTTCCATGCCGAGCACAAGGCAATGCGCCTTCAAGGCGCCAAAGATTTCGGCGGCATCGGGGAAAAAGACATCGGGGCCGGCCAGGTAGACCTTCGGACGCCCGCGCTGCGAGTTGCCGGTGGGGACGGAGTTCATGCCGGGGATCGTACCCGTGACGATCTTGTCGCTACCCCGACGTGGATGCAAGATGGGAATCCGTGAAACCCGCCCATGCGTATCGGTCGCTCGACGCCCTCCTCGTCGCGGTGCGCGCTTGCCGGGCATGCGAAGCGCACCTGCCGCTCGGCCCGCGACCGGTGTTGCAGGCCGGGGCGGCGGCGCGGATCCTGATCGTCGGTCAGGCACCGGGCGCCAAGGTGCACGCGAGTGGCGTGCCGTGGGACGACCGAAGCGGCGAACGTCTGCGCAACTGGATGGGCATCTCGACAGAAGCCTTCTACGACAAGGAGCGCGTGGCGCTCGTTCCGATGGGTTTTTGCTACCCGGGGCGCGGGGCGAGCGGAGACCTGCCGCCGCGCCCGGAATGCGCGCCCCTGTGGATCGATGCCCTGCTCGCCAGATTGCCGCATATCGAGCTCACCTTGCTCGTTGGCCAGTACGCGCAGGCCCACTTTCTTCGCGGCAAGGGCCATGCATCAGTGACCGCCACGACCCGAGACTGGCGCGCACATGCGCCCCGCGTCATCCCCCTGCCCCATCCATCGCCGCGCAACGTGGCCTGGTTCAAGGCGAATCCATGGTTCGACAACGAGCTCGTCCCCGCGTTGCGAGAGAGAGTGTGCGAGATCGCGCTTGATTGAGGACGCTGCCCTCTCGGAATTCACCCGAGTTTTCGAGGCACTACGGCGGGTTCACGCGCGTCGCGCGCCCGCTTGGCGGGCTTGCGAGGGCCCAGGTCTCTGGTCGGAACCATCAGGGGGTCGACGGTCCCGTTCGACGTTTCCGGCGCCGTGCCAGGGTCCAGGATCTTGCCCATTGCGATCGAAAAATCCCGACAGCCGCGCTCGAATTCGGCCATGGCCCGGTTGTATTCGATGCGTGCAGATCGTGCGCTCATGGGCGGAGTGTGACCTCCAGGACCGATTTCGTCGATGGGCCGGTCTCGCATGTTCCGGCTGACCGATTGCACGAGCACCAGACCTCAGACCGCGTGCGCCAGCAATACGACTCCCGATGTGATGGCGAACACCTGAACGAAGGCTCGCAGGAACCGTCCGTTGATCCGTTCGTGCACGACCCGGCTGAGCCCGGCGCCGACAAGCAACGCCGGCAGCAGGCTCAACGCGGCGACAAGCTGCGCTGAATCGATGCGGCCAGCAGCCAGCAATGTTGCCAGCGACACCACTTCGCCAACGAGAAAACACAGGGCGATCGTCGAACGCACGATGGGCGGCGCATGGTGCTGGTAGACCAGCGCCAGTGGCGGTCCACCGATGCCTGTGGCGGTTTCAGTGACGCCGGTGACGAGTCCAGCCGCGACGAAGGCCGGTCGGCCGGGCGAGAAGGCCGGCATCACGAGAGTGACAAGCGCCGCGGCGACGGTCGACAGGCCAACGAACAAGGCCAGGTGATTCGCGCTCAACACTGCCAGCACCCACAGGCCGCCCGCTGTCCCGAGGATGCGCCCCGCGGTAATCCAACTCGCGCCAGCGCGGTCGATCGCCGCACGTTCGCGCCACGCCACGTAGAGGTTCAAGGGCAACATCAGCACCAGCACGCACACTGGCAGCAACTCGGGCCGCAAGAGGCCGATCACTGGTGCGACGATGAGCGCGAAGCCGACACCACTCGCGCCTTGGACGAAAGCGGCAAAGACGACCACCAGCGAGATGACGATAAGCTGCTCGACGCTCACAGCGCGGCCCCGATCGTCGCCGCGGTGCCCAGCTGGCGATGCTGTGCCGCCGTCGGATGCAGGCGCTGGATCGGCGCCTTCGCGATCGCCTCGCCGGCCACGCGCGCAACCTGTCGCATCAGCGAGCGCGCGTCCCAATCGGTCGGCCAGCCCTTCCAGAGTCGCAGCTTTCCCGCCACGAATACCGCTTCGATCTGGTCCCGATTGCCCAATCGCACGAGGTCCCATGTCAAGTCGACCGAGGTGCAGAGCTCCGGTGTGTCGACATCGACGAGCAGGAAGTCCGCCTCCTTGCCGACTGCGATCTCTCCGACGAGATGGTCCAGGCCGATGGCGCGCGCGCCATCGTGAGTGGCATGGTCGAGCCAGGTCCACCCGCCGCCGCATGACGCGTCGCCAATGGCAAGCCCGAAGGCCAGCTTCTGCGCTGCTTCGGCGGCGTCCATGAGGCGGAAGGCATCGCTTCGGGTGGCATCGGTGCCAAGTCCGAAGCGGATCCCCAGCGCTGCCATCAGGTTCGCCGGCGCCACCGCATTGCCCTTCCACTGGCTGGCGACCGGGTTGTAGCTGACGGCAGTGTCGGTCTGCCGAAGAAGATTGAGCTCGCTGGGCGTCACCAGTGTTCCGTGTGCGATGAGCACTTGCGGACCGAGGGCGCCCAGGTGCGCAAGAAGCTCCAGCGGGCGCATGCCGCGTTGCACGACCGAACGCTCGACCGAGGCGAGATGTTCGTTGACATGCGTCTGGAAGATCGTGCGTGCCTCGGCGCACAGGGCCGACACGGCGACGAGCATCTCGTCGGAAGCCGCCTCAGGCACCGAGATCGCCAGCGAGGGGTGAATCAGCGGCGCGCCCGACCACTTCTGCAGGAATCGTTCGGCACGTGCCTTCAGTTCGTCGCGCTCGACTCGCGCACTGTCATTGCCACCGTCGTTGCAGATCAGCCCCAACACGCAGCGCAGCCCTGCCTCCTGGGTGGCCGTTGCAAGTGCGGCGATGTCCCCCTTGGCGCGCGTCCCGGCATCGCAAACGGTCGTGAAGCCACCGCGCAGCGATTCCAGCGCGGCGAGCTTGGAGACGCCGTAGACGAATTCGTCGTCCAGACTCGCCTCCAGCGGCACCCATACGCGACGGAAGATTTCGGAGGGCTCACCGTAGGCCAGCGACTTGCCGAAGGATTGAGTCAGATGATGATGCGCGTCGATCATCCCAGGCATGAGCAGCTTGCCGGGCAGGCGCATTGGCGTCAGATGTGGATGGCGGGCGGCCAGGTCGGCCACCGGGCCGATGTCGCGGAACTTGCCGCCCTCGACCATCACGGCGTGGTCCTGCACCGGCCCTTCGCGCAGCATCAGGTGATCGGGAACGAGTAGCAGCGAGTCGTGCGCGAAGTGGGCGGCCTCGGTCAGGGTATTGGTTGGGTTCATCATTGGGCCGCCGGCGCCCGCTCGGGAGTCGACGTTTCGTTGTTGTCGTCGCGGCGCGCCGCGGCAAGGTGGTGGAAGAGGATGTTGAGCACGATGGCGGTGAGAGCGCCCATGGCCAGACCATTGCCCAGCACGAGTTGGAGCGTTGGCGGGAACTTGCTATAGAGGCCAGGCACGAGGATTGGCAGCAGGCCCATCGTCAGCGCGCCGGCCAGCACGAACATGTTGCTGCGTTCATGGAGGTCGACCTTGCGCAGGATGTCGATGCCGATGGTGCCGATGATGGCGAACACCACCATGGCCGTACCGCCCACCACTGCCTCGGGAATGGCGCTGGCCAGGCGGCCCAGCGGCGCTGTGAGCGCGATGAGAACGAGGATGGCGCCAGCTGTAGCCGTCACGTAGCGGGAGCGCACGTTGGTGGCGCGCACGATACCGATGTTCTCGCCGCTGGTGATGATCATCGAGGTGCCGAAGAATCCTCCCGCCAGGGAGATCAGCGCGTCGCCGCGGATCGTTCGCGGCACTACGTCGCGCGGATCGATCTTCTTTCCTACGACTTCGGCAACGGCAATGGTCTGGCCGGTGGCCTCGACCATTGAAATGACACTGAAGATCAGGAGTGGCAAGGCTGCGACCGGGTCGAAGTGCGGCATGCCAAAGGGCAGCAGGGTCGGCGCGCTCCACATGGGCCCGACCGCCACGCCGCCGAAATCCATCATTCCGCACAGGGACGCGAGGACCGTGCCCGCGACCAAGCCCAGCAGCACGGCCAACTGTCCGAACATGCCCTTGCATACGCGCGCGAACAGCACGGTGAAACCGACGGTCGCGAGCGCGAGGCCGATGTGCGCCGGATCTGCGAAGGTTGGCGTTCCGGGCTTGCCAGCGATGATGCCGCCGTACACCTTGACCAGGTTGATCGACACCAGCATCAGCAAGGTGCCGATCACAATCTTCGGAAAGAACCTGATGCAGCGCGAAAAGACCGGCAGCACCAGGAAGTAGAAAAGTGCGGTAAGGATGACCGCACCCGACGCCGTCTGCAGATCGCGCTGTTGCGCGATCGTCAGGAACATCACGATCGGCGCGCCGCCAGGCACCATCACGAAGGGCAGACGCGCGCCGAACTTCCAGGGGCCGAACGATTGCAGCAGCGTACCGATGCCGCACAGCAGGAATGTGGCGCTGATCAGGTTGACAGTCAGTTCCGACGACAGGCCCAGTGCCTTGGCGACCAGAAAAGCCGACGTGATGGGCACGGCAGCCATCACGAGTACGTGCTGCAAGCCGAACAGAAGCATTTGCGGCCAGGGCAACATGGCGTCCACTGCGGGGGTGTCGGAAGCACGGAACATGATCGATTCCTTTGGTCCGGGCGGCGCCCAAATCGATTTGGGCGCCAGTGCAAAAAAATCCGCCGAAGGCGGGCTGAAGTACATTTCAGGTCATTCCCAAAACGATTTGGGCGATTGAATCACTGTCTTTGGAAAAGGTCAACAGAATGCTTCCAAGTGCTGTGCGGAAGGTCAACATCAAGGACGTGGCCCGGGAGGCGGGTGTTTCGCCCACCACGGTTTCGCACGCCCTCAACGCCCGCGGACAAGTTGACGCCGAGACCCGGGCGCGGGTCGAAAAGGCAGCCTTGAAGCTCGGCTACCGGCCCAACAGGCACGCGCAGCGTCTGCGCACAGGCGAGGCGCACATGATCGTCCTGCTGTCCTCGATGCCTTTTGCGGTGGCGGGTGGTCCCTCGCGTCTGGGATTCATGATGGAAATCGCCGCGGTCGCGGCCGCTGCGGCGCTTGATCGCAACCTCGCCCTTGTGCTCGCGCCGCCGATGGAAAGCGGCAAGGTGCCGCTCGAACTCCTGGACGTCGATGGCGCGCTGGTCATCGAGCCCTCGGCCGGCGACGCGAACCTGGACTATCTGAGGCGCCAGGGCCTGCCGGTCGTGACGATCGGAGCGCCTTTCGGCCTGAGCGAGACTGTCGAAACTGTCCCCCATGTGGACATTCATTCCAAAGAGACCACCCGGCTCCTGCTCGAGCACTTGCATGCGCAGGGCGCGCGCATGATCGCGATGATCCTGGGTTCGGCGCAGCGCAATTCCTATGTCCAGGCCCGGGTGGCCTATGAAGAGTTCATCGCCGAGCGCGTGCAGCCATGGTTGTTCGCGACAGCCGACGAGGCGCATGGCGAGAACGGGGGCCAGGAAATGGCTGGCGCCCTGCTGGCGGCGCACCCCGAAATCGACGCATTCTGCGTGCCGGTGGATGCCTTCGCCGTGGGCGCAGTCAACGCAATCCGCGCTGCGGGCCGGCGCATTCCGGAGGATGTGATGGTCGTGACCCGCTACGACGGCGTGCGCGCCCGCACCTGCGACCCACCGCTCACCGCAGTGGACTTGCACCTCGACCAGGTCGCGCACCAGGCGATCGATTTGCTGTTCGATCACCTGCGCGGTGACACGACACGTCGCTCGGCTTCCGGGCCGATGGCTCAATTGGTGCCCCGACAATCCTCGGCCCAGGCGGCTCGAGTCGTCAGTAGATCGGGGAAAAGGCGCCAGTCCTGAAGGCGTGCCTCGGTCGGACACTTGGCACCTTCCGAAGCGCTCAGTGCATGGCGATTCGAATGCTTGCGCCTGCAAGGCCCTTCAGCGAGCCTTCTGTCGCGCAATGGCGAGCACGATTCCGCCCGCGGCAAGATTGCCGAAGATGCTCGCGGCAATCACCAGCGTATAGCTGTGCGTGACGTCGAACACAAAGCCCGCCGCGCTCGGACCCACCAGCGTGCCAAGCGCCACGCCGGTGTAGAGCACGCCGATGATGGCGCCGATATTCCTGCCGCCGAAGTAGTCCGCCACGAGCGCCGGCAGCAAGGCCACATAGCCGCCATAGAAAACGCCGAAGGCCAGCGCGAACACGGCGAGCCCGGTCGCGCCGGTCGACATCATCCAGACGAGCATCGAGGCAGCCATGCCGGCGTACATGAGCAGCAGCGCCGGCTGGCGTCCCATGCGGTCGGCGAGATTGCCCAGCACGAAGCGTCCGGCGGTGCTGCCGACCCCGATCGCCCCGAGCAGCAGCACCGCCGAGGCCTGCGGAACGCCATGGTCGAGCGCAAAGGGTACGAGGTGCACGAACGGGACGAACAGACCGAACGACGAGACCAGACACGCGGCATACAGGCCGATGAATCGCGGCGTCTTCAGCGCTTCCCTCAACGAATAGCCCTCGGGCACAGGCGTCGGTACACCGCTTGGCAACACGGGGGGCGCCAGCTCGCCATCCGGCAGCAAGCCGCGCTCTCGCGGGTCGTCCGCGATCAGCAGCGCCATCCCCACGCCGACAACCGCGGCCAGTGCACCGAGGATCAGGTAGGCCATGCGCCAGTCCCAGTGCCCGATCAGGAACGAGGCGAGGGGTGGCATCACGAGCGTGCCGACGCCGATGCCGCTCACCGCGAGCCCCGATGCGAAGCCGCGCCGGCGCGCGAACCAGCGCTGGATGGTGCCCAGCGCAGGCACGTACGCCAAGCCCACCCCCAGCCCTACCCCCAGCGCGTACGCCGCATAGACTTGTCCGAGCGTGCGCGCCATGCCGGCGAGCGCCAGTCCAGCGCCCGTCAGCACCATGCCTGCGATCACCAGGCGGCGCGCACCCCATCGGTCGGCCAGCGGGCCGCTCAGCACGCCAAGGCCGAAGTACAGGAAGCCCGCCAGCGAGAAAACCAGCGACACCGAGCCGCGTGATGCGGCGAATTCGGCCTGCAAAGAACCGACGAAGGCGCTGAAGGTGTAAGCACTGCCGAAGCCGACGAAGGTGGTGGCAAACGCCGCCGCGACAACGACCCAACCATAGAAGATGGCCGGCCGCCTGCGCTCCCGGTTTGGCAATGCCGTGTTGACAGTCATGTGAGTCCTTTCTGGACATTGACACCTATTGTGATCACCATCGGGCCACGAACACTTCATCGTCAAGTGAAATATGAAAGACGCGCTCAACATCCCCCGCATTGCCGCGCTGCTCGCCGACCCGGCTCGTGCCAGCATGGTCTGGACGCTGATCGACGGCACCACGCGCCCTGCCGGCGAGCTTGCATTCGCGGCCAACGTCTCTGCCCCGTCTGCGAGCGCCCATCTGGCAAAGCTGGTGGAGGGCGGCCTGTTGGTCGCCGAATCGCAGGGGCGCCACCGCTACTTCCGCATTGCGGGAGCCGATGCAGCGCATTTGATCGAGAGCCTGGCCTCCTTCGGCGCGAAGTCCCCGCCGCGCGTACCCCCGCAGCCGCCGCTCGTTCGTTCCATGCCCAGCCACTTCCTGCACGCACGGACCTGCTATGACCATCTTGCAGGCGAGGTTGCGGTGGAGATCCTCGAAGCGATGCTCAAGGCCCGCTGGCTGGCGCACGACGACGCCCAGAAGTACGAACTGACCCGCCTCGGCAAGAGCAAGCTCGCTGACCTCGGTGTCGACGCAAGCACCGACGGCCGCAACCGGCGCGTATTCGCACGCAGCTGCGTCGACCTGACCCAGCGGCGCCCGCACCTCGCAGGCGCGCTGGGCGCAGCGTTGCTTGATCTCTATACACGGGAGGGTTGGCTTCTGCGGGCACCGCGCTCGCGCGTGGTGAGCGTTTCACCAAAGGGCGCGGCTGCGTTCGCCAGGGTGTTCGGGGTCGCCGTATGAGCCGACGCCTATGGATGAAGCTGGGCCTCAATAGCTTCACGCGACCATTCAGGCGCGACCATGCGGATGAAGTCGAAGGCGAACTTCTTCAACAGATGGTCCTTTCGCAAGCTGATCATTGCGCTTGACGATGGAAACAGATGGTCGATCGGAATGGAGCGCAGGTCCCTGTCCAGCGCCGCGTTGAACGCCATCTTCTGAAGCACGGCGACGCCCACGCCGGCAGCAACATAGGCCTTGATGATGCTGGCGTCCATGGCTCGCATCACCACCCAAGGCGTGATGCCATGCCTTCGAAACTCACCTTGGACGACGGACCCGGATGTGTAGCTGCTGTCGTAGGTGATGAGCGGCCATCGCGCGATCTGTTCCATCGTCAGCTTCCCCATCTTCAACAGCGGATGCCGCGGGGGCACGATCAGGCACCGGTCGATGTCATAGGCCTTCACCGAAACAACGCCCTTGGGCATCGGGTCCGGGAGGGTGCAAAGGCCGATGTCGATGGTGCCCGCCGTCACTCCCGCCAGGATCTGGGACGGCGGGCCCAGGGTGAACTCGAGCTTCACCTGCGGATAGATGGAAAGGAATTGTTTGGTCACTTCGATCAGCGAATAGCGCGCGTGGATGTGCGTCGTGCCCACGCGCAGCGTGCCTTCGCTATCGGCGGGCAGGTCCTGCTTCAGGCGTTTGAGAGTCTGGGCGTCCTGCAGAACCCGCGCGCAAAGCGAGAGCGCTTCCTTGCCAGGCTCGGTCAGCGCCGTCAGACGGTTTCCTGATCGCACGAACAGCTCGACGCCGATCTCTTTTTCCAGGGCGCGAATCATCTTGCTCACGCCGGGCTGCGTCGTATGCAGCGATTCGGCGGCGCGCGACACGCTGAAGCCGCTGTCGACCACCTGGCGCATGCACTGGAGTTGCTGGAAGGTAATGGGCATTGTTCTTTCCAGTATTCCTTTGTGGCAATGATAGCGACCTGAATATTCATTTCACACAATGATCCGCGAGATCAAGAATCGATGCAGCCAAGCCATCAGGAAACCAGAAACATGCAAGAGGCAGCCGATTCCCACGACGTCAACGCGAGCTTCCGCGGTGGCGGACTCTCTCTGGCGTACCTCGACCAGATCAACAAGGCCTCCATCGTTGCGCTGGCCGATGCGCGAATCGTGTCGGCGGACGTGGCCAGACGCATCGCGACCGGCATCCTCGCGGTGATCGAATCCGAGCGGGACGGGCCCCGACAGTGGTCCGCCGACTACCTCGACTACGAGCCGAAGCTGCTTGCCGTCGTAGGCGCCGATGCATCGCGACTGCATTGCGGACGCAGCCGGCAGGACATCTCGGCGACCATCGCGCGCATGAATCTCCGCGCAGGTGTGCTGGACGAATGCGATGCGCTGATCCTGGCCCGCCAAGCGTTGCTTGGCCTTGCTGAGGCGCACAAGGAAACCATCATCCCGGCCTATACGCATGGCGTGCAGGCCCAGCCGACGACCTTGGCCCACTACCTGCTCGGCGTGGGCGGCGCACTGGCTCGCAGTGCCTCACGACTGCGGGCCGCGTACAGGCATGTCAACGAGGGGCCACTGGGTTCAGCGGCCCTGACGACGTCGAGTTTCGCGCTCGACCGCCACCGCCTGGCTTCCCTTTTGGGATTCGAGGGTCTGGTCCAGAACGCCTACGACGCCAACCATCTCGCGCCGGTCGACACCAGCCTGGAGGTGGCGGCGGCACTCGGCATCGCGGCCGTCCAGGTCGGGCAGTTCGCCCAGGATCTTCATGCGCAATATGCGGCGCCGACGCCGTGGATGACCCTGCAGCGGGGCGAACTCGTGGGGGTCAGCAGCATCATGCCGCAGAAGCGCAATCCGGCTGCCCTGGAGCAACTGCGCGTGCAGAGCAGCATGCTGCTCGGCGACATGCAGGCCGTGTCCCTCATGGCACACAACGTGCGCACGGGGATGTTCGACTACCGGTCCTACGACCCGGTGCCCAGTTCCCGCGCCCTCGCCCTGTTCGAACTCCTGCGCAAGGTCCTCGGCGGGCTTGTCGTCGACAGGGAGCGCGCACTGGCCGAGGTCCATGGCGACTATTCCACGGCGACCGAGATCGCCGATGCCCTGCTGCAGCGCGCGGACGTCCCCTTCCGCATCGGCCATCACTTCGCATCGGCACTGACGGACTTCGGCCGCGCGCGCCAGCTCAGCCTGCGCGAGATTCCCTACCGCGAGGCCGCACGCATCTACGAGTCCATGGCGTCCCATGCCTTCCCCTTGGACGCGAAAGCATTCGCAGAGGTATCGAGCCCCGAATACATGGTCTTCGGTCGCAAGGGGATTGGCGGCCCACAGATCGCCGAGGTGAACCGGATGCTTGCCCAACAAAAGGAGGAAGTCGCCGCTGATCTTGCCTGGACGCAATCCTGCCGCGCTCACCTGTCGGCGACTGCGGCGCAACTGGACGCCGCTGTTGCGGCGATCGCGCATGGCGCGACGGCCTCTTCCACACTCATTCCTTCGAACTCGGAGACAACATCATGAAAAGACTTCTCTCGCTGCTTGCGGTCCTGACCGTTTCGCTGTCGGCCATGGCCGCGCCCTATCCTGACAGGCCGGTGCGCATCGTCGTCCCCTACTCGCCGGGCGGTGGCGGGGACGTGGTCGGCCGTCCGCTCTCGCAGGAATTGGGCAAGCAGTTGGGTGGCTCGTTCATCATCGACAACCGCGGCGGCGCGGGCGGCAACATCGGTATGGAGAACGTGGCCCAGTCGCCTGCCGATGGATATTCGGTGGTACTTGCGCTGACCTCGCAACTGGCCATCAACCAGGCTCTGTATCCCAAGCTGCGCTACGACGCCCTCAATGATTTCGTGCCGATCACGCTGCTGGGCTCGGCGCCGTACTTCCTCGCGGTCAACGCGTCGCTGCCTGTGAAGAACTTCGCCGAGTTCATCAAGCTCGCCAAATCGAAGCCCGGCGGCATGTCCTATGCATCGACGGGCAATGGGAGCGGCCTGCATCTGTCGATGGAACTGCTCAAGTCGATGGCCGGCATCGATCTCGTGCACGTGCCTTACAAGGGCGGTGGCGCGGCACTGACCGACCTTCTCTCGGGCAATGTGCAGGCGATGTTCGTGAGCTATGGGACCGGCAACGCGCAGATCAAGGCGGGCAAGATCCGGGTTCTCGCGGTGACGTCCAGCCAACGCTCGCCAGCACTGCCGGATGTGCCGACCATCGCCGAGGCAGGTGTTCCGGGCTATGAATCCGGCGTCTGGTATGCGCTGCTCGCGCCGCACGGCACGCCGCCGGAAATCGTCAAGCGCCTGCATGATGGATCGGTGGCTGCGCTTCAATCGAAGGAATTGCGCGAGCGCTTCGCGTCGGACGGTGTCAAGCCCATCGGCTCGACGCCGGAGGAACTCACGAAATACATCCAATCCGAGCGCGTCAAATGGGCTGAGGTCGTGAAGCGCTCGGGAGCAACGGTCGAATGAGAGGTTGAGGCTGCAGAGACGCATACACCCCCACCTTGATTGGCTACCGCCGTCCGGGCTATTCTGTGCGTCTTGACTTCCCACGCCCCGCCATGCCGCCACGTCTTACCGCCAACGATTTCGACCAGGACCTGCTCATTCTTTTCGACGCCTACGTCCATGGCGATCTGGACCGGCGCTCGTTCCTGGGCCAGGCACAGAAATTTGCCAAGGCGGGCGTCGCGGCCACGACATTGCTGGCGGCGCTGAGCCCCAATTTCGCGGCCGGGCAGCAAGTACCGCCCGGCGATCCGAGGCTCAAGATCGAGCGCGTGAGCTATCCCTCGCCTTCCGGCAGTGGCACGGTACGCGGCTACCTGGTGCGCCTGGCGAGCGCCGGCGAGAAGCGGCTGCCCGCAGTGCTCGTCATTCACGAGAACCGCGGCCTCAATCCGCACATCGAGGACATCGCGCGGCGCCTGGCGGTTGACGGCTTCATGGCTTTCGCACCGGACGCCCTGACACCCCTTGGAGGCTATCCGGGCGACGAGGACAAGGCGCGCGAAGCTTTCGCGAAATTGGACCAGGCCCATGCACTCAATGACTTCCTGGCAGCCGCAACCTGGCTGAGATCGCGACCCGATGCCACCGGCAAGCTTGGCGTCGTCGGCTTTTGCTACGGTGGCGGCATCGTCCACCAGTTGGCGGTCAGGCTGCCTGACCTCGATGCGGGCGTCCCTTTTTACGGCAACACGCCTGCACCCGCGGAAGCGGCGAAGGTCAAGGCGCCCCTGCTCATCCAGCGCGCCGAAATCGACGAGCGAATCAATGCGGCATGGCCCGCCTACGAAGCGGCCCTGCGTGCTGCGGGCGTGCGCTTCACGGCCTATCAGTATCCCGGCACACAGCACGGCTTCAACAACGACACCACGCCGCGATACGACGCGGCAGCCGCCCAGCTCGCCTGGTCGCGCACGGTTGCATTCCTGAAAGCGCAACTGGGAACCGACTAGCACCGTCAGCCCCTCCACCTGCGCAGGGCGGACTTGGGAAGTATCAGCCGGACGACCAGGTCGCCTGCCGGCGTCCTGAAAGTGTCATAGGTCTCGGCACACTCCAGCGGGTCGCCGTTGCCGAGATAGAACTTGGGCTCCCGCTGTCGAGTGATCGTTCCGTACACACTCTTGACGGCGTATGTTGGAGTGCGGCGAAAGACGATATGGATTCGTCCGTCCGTGCCGCGTGCCCGAAAAAGATCGGTTCTCATTGGCCACCTCAGCGCGCTTCCGCGCTCAGTATGGCGAGCTGAAATGAAATCTGTGTAAGACGCCTTCCAACCGCATGCGCGGTCGCGTCTGACTCGCCTCCCATTTGCCCGGAGAAGCACCCTGCGCGTTGTCCTGTTCGACTCAGAGCGGGTCCTGCAACCCGGCCGTGCGCTGAGCCGACCCGGTCGCGAAGATGAGGTCGCGCATCTGCGCTGCGATGGATGCGTCGAGCGGCTGCGCACCGTCCGGCCCCGCGCTCGGCGAATTGCCGAATGTGACCCTGGCGACCAGATCGCGGTAGCGTGGCAGCGCCACCTGCAGCGCTGCAGCGAGCTTTTCCTTGTTGCGCTCCGTGCGGCGCAACAGAGTGAGCGGATGCCTCTGTGCATCCGGCGAAATGACATGGCTCACCAGCGCGGGCACGAACCGCGTTCGAGGGGCCATCCGGGCGAACAAGGTATAGCTGCTGGACCAGTTCCGCAATGACGCCGCTGCCCGGTGCGGACCAAAGGTGGCGGGATCGGGCTCGATCTCTCCCGCCGGGAATGTCAGCAGAGCGCCGCCCTCTTGCAAGTGCCTGCCGGCAGTTCGAATGACGGCCATCCGCCCGCTTTCTTCATCAGGAAGAAAGATCAGTTGCCGCGCGACATTGGGCAAGGCGCGAAGAAACGGGCGATCCGAGGCAATCACCCGAAGGTCGGGACGAGACGCGAGACTGGTGAAGAGTGCGACCGTGTCGGTCATTCCGGGGTGGTTTGCCAGAATGATCACGGGACCTTGCGGCGGAACGTATTCCAGGCCGGAGGTGACGATGCCGGCGGTCATCCGGCTCATCAGCCACGCGCTGCCTTGCGCAAGGCCATGCTGGCCGACGCGGTTGTCGAACTCGTGCGCAGTCCATGCGAAGCGGCGGGCTGCAGGCTGAAACAAGCGGCCCACAGGCGTGCGACGGAGGCCCAGCAGGCCCACCGAATCCATCAGGTCGACGATGTTGATCTCGGTGAGTGTCTCGACCAATGGCGACGCGGTGACGGTCATCTGCCGGTTGATGATTGAATTTGTACTGGCTGGGGCACGCATCCATTCTTTCAGATCGGGGAGGGCAACACTCAGTGCCGGTGGCTGCTTGCGCGTGCGAGGCGGTAGTGCTCGGCGAGCACGTCGCGCCCCCAGTCGCCCTCGAAGTCGCGCCACACGCTGTGGATGTGGTTGCCGCCCGAGTTGTCCCATTCGATCAGGAAGCGCGCGCCCTGGACGCGCCAGTAGTGCGGCTGGCCGCGCTCGGTGGCGCCGGCCCAACCGAAGCGGATGCCGTCCAGGCCGCCCGCACGCACGCGTTCCAGCCGCTGCTGCGCCAACGACGGTTCGGCGACCGAAGCCAGCGACTCGATGATGCGCAGCAGCATGGCCTGCTGCGCTGCGTCCATGGCGCTGAAGGCCACACCCACAGGTGCCATTGGATCCAGCTGCGCCGCATTGCGCGTGACGATGTCACCGAATGGCTGGGCACTGAAGATGGCCTGCTGGCGCTGCGCCGCCGAGAAGGCGGCCAGCAGTGCAAAAGCGCGGTCTTCTTCCTCGCCCAGCGCGCGCTGACCCTTGCGCGGGCCCCCGTTGCCGATGTCGCGCGGAACCTGCGCCGGATTGGCACCCAGGAACTGCGGCAGCGTGGCCACCACCTGGCCGTCGGCCAACGTGAAATGCAGCGAGAGATGGTGCCCTTCGATCCGCCAGCCCCAGGGCGCAGTGGCGTCCGGCGTGCCGAACAACACGAATGCGTAGTTCTCCGGATCGCGCGAGGGGCCGAAGGACTCGATCTCGCGCAGCGCGATCTCCAAGGCGATGATGGCCTGCACCTTGACCAGCCCCGGCTCCGACAAGGCCGCGGCCAGCAACTGCTGCGCTGCCTTGCGCTGGGCATCCTCCATGGTCTTGAATGCAATGCCGGGCCGCCTGCGCGGCGTGTAGTTCCAATCGCCACGCGCCTCCAGGGTGAACGGCCGCACCAGTTCTGGCCGCTGCGCCGCCGGCGTCGCCTCCAGCAACGCCCGCGCCGCGGCCGTCATCGCCTGCGCCGCGCGGCCGGTGTCGGCCGCGGTGGCGGCATGGGGCACTGCGGCGAGCAAGGTCCAGCAAGTCATCCAGGCGGACAGAGTGCGCAGCATGGTCGGCTCAGAGCTTGTAGCCGAACTGGCGCAGCAAGCCCTTTCGCGCCTCGACGTCGGATTCGGTTTCGATGCCCTTGCTGGTCGCGCCATCCACGACGCCGAGAATCCCGCGCCCGCTCCCGGTCTCGGCCACGACGACTTCCGTCGGATTGGCCGTCGCGCAGTAGATGCCGCAAACCTCCGGCACCGCCTTGATGGTGTTCAGGATGTTGATCGGAAATCCGCCGGTCATGAAGATGATGAAGGAATGCCCGCAGCCAAGCGCCAGGGCGTTCCTCTGCGCCAGTTCGATGAGTTGCGCGTCGTTCCCGGTTCGACGAACCAGTGCGGGGCCACTCGACTCGCAGAACGCGATGCCGAACTTCATTTGGGGCGCCGTCTGAACGATCGCCTCGTGCAGATCTTCGATCGTCTTGATGAAGTGCGACTGACCGAGGATGAAGTTCATGTCGGCCGGCTTGTCGATCGGGACGGTTGTGAGTTCCACGGCAGTCTCCTTCCAGCGAAACATCGCTACCCACCCATTTTGGGGAACTTGCAGGTGCCCTGGGCGGAGTGCCTCCTCGTCCAAGGGTCTCCCGGTTGAAGTTGCCGGAGCGCTTTGCTCAAATGCGGAAACAAGCGCCTTTTTGCGCGTGTGCTTCTAGGGCCTGTTAACAGGCCCCAACCCTGTGGAGGCAATCATGGCAAGACTGGTCATGCGCACGCGCAGCAAGCCCTATCCGGTGGACATCGGCGGCGAGACGCAATTCATCTGCGGTTGCGGCCTGTCGGCGACCCAGCCCTTCTGCGACGGTACGCACAAGCTGACACGCGATGAGCAGGAGGGAACGCTCTGCTGGTACGACGCCGATGTGCAGCGCAAGGAACTCGCGCACGCCTTCCCCAACATCCGCACCCCGAGCGAATAGGCTCGCCCGACACCCGGCAGGCGCCATGAGCGAACCGGATTTCACGATGCTGCGGCAGCGCATGCTGGCCGAGATCGCCGCCAAGACGATTTTCTCGACCACGTACCTGGGCAAGGCGACACTGGATTCGAGGGTCATGAACGCCATGGCGACGGTGCCGCGCCACGCGTTCGTGCCGTTCGAACTGCGTCCCTATGCCTACGTCGATTCGCCCTTGCCGATCGGCTTCCGAAAGACGATCTCTCAACCCTTCATCGTCGCGGTGATGACCGACCTGCTCGGCGTGCAACCGACCGACACGGTGCTCGAGGTCGGCACCGGGCTGGGCTATCAGTCGGCCATCCTGGCGGAACTCGCGCACCGCGTTTTCAGTGTCGAGATCATCGAGGAACTGGCCGAGCAGGCCGTGCGACGGCTGGCCGACCAGGGGCGCACCAATGTCGAGATCAGGATCGGAAACGGTTGCCATGGCTGGCCTGAACACGCGCCATTCGACAAGATCATGGTGACGGCCGCGCCCGAGCTGATCCCGCCGGCGCTCATCTATCAGCTGAAGCCCGGCGGCACGATGGTGATACCGGCCGGGTTGCCCGACACACAGCAGCTCATCCAGCTCAAGAAGGACGCGCAGGGCTCAGTCACCACGAGGGAAATCTTCCAGGTGCTTTTCTCGACGCTGGAGGACACGGACACCGAATGATCGCTGGCCAAGCTCAGATGCCCTTGGCCTTTCGCCACACTTCGAATGCCGCCCTGGTGTCCGCATTCGGCGGATAGGTGCCGGCCAGCTTGGCGCCACCCTCGATGCGCTCGAGCACGAAGGCTTCCATCTTCTCCTGCTCGGTCGCATCACGCGCGACCTCTTCGGCCAGATGCTGCGGGATCACGACCACCCCTTCGTCATCGCCCACGATCACGTCGCCCGGATACACCGCGACACCACCGCAGCCGATCGGCACGTTGAGGTCGATCGCGTGGTGGTGGATCAGGTTCAGCGGCGCACTGCCGCCGGCGCAATAGACGGGAAAGTCCATCTGCGAAATGGGCCCGCTGTCGCGTACGGGCCCGTCGGAGACGAGGCCAGCGGCGCCGCGGACCTTGAGCCGTGTCGTGAGAATCTGGCCGCCCGAGGCCACGCGCTTTTCGCCGCGGCAATCGATCACCAGCACATGGCCCTCGGGCACGCTCTCGATACCCTTGCGCTGTGGATGGTTCGGATCGTCGAAGGCGCTGATCTGATCGAGGTCCTCGCGCGACGGGATGTTGCGCATCGTGAAGGCCGGGCCGACGAGATTGCCGCCGCTCGGTCGGGTCAGGCGTCCAACGCCTTGCAAATACACATTGCGAAAGCCGCGCTTGAAGAGTTGCGTGCAAAGCGTGGCGACGCTGACGTGGCGCAGCTGCTCGCGTGCTTCGTTGGAAAGCGATGGTGAAGGTGAAGACATGGCGTGTTCTGTCATGGGATCAGTTGACGGAGGCGCCGGATTTGCGGATCAGCTCATCCCAGCGCGGGATCTCTTTCTTCATCAGTGCCGCCAGTTGCTCGGGCGAGCCGGCCACCACTTCCATGCCGAGCTGGTTGGTGAGCTTGTCCTTCACCTCAGGCATCTGAAGGATCTTCGCGATCTCGGACGAAAGGCGCTGTGCAATCGGCGCCGGCAGGCCCTTGGGCGCATACACGGCCTGCCACGATGCCATCTCGAAGCCTTTCACGCCCGCTTCCTGCATGGTCGGCAACTGCGGCGCGAGCGCCATGCGCCTGGCGGTGGTCACGGCCAGCAGCTTGAGCTTTCCGCTTTGCACCAGCGGCAGCGCGGCCGTGATCTGGTCGAACATGAAGGTCACCTGTCCCGACGACACGTCGAGCATCGCAGGAGGCGTTCCCTTGTACGGGATGTGCGTGAGCTTCACGCCGATCGAGTCACCGAACAGCTCGCCCGCAAGATGTGTCGAGGTGCCGGCACCCGATGACGCGAAGGTGCGTTTCGTCGGATCCTTCCTCAGCAGCGAGACCAGGTCCGCCACCGAGTTCACGCCCAGATTCGGGTCGACGATGAGCACGTTCGGCAAGAAAGCCACGAGCGAGATCGGGTCGAAATCCTTCACCGGGTCATAGGGGAGGTTCTTGTAGAGGCTTGCGTTGATCGCGTGCGTGCTGATCGTGCCGCCGAACAGCGTGTAGCCGTCGGGCTTGGCCTTGGCGACGAAGCCTGCGCCGACGGCGCCTGCGGCGCCAGGCTTGTTGTCGACGATCACTGGCTGGCCCAGCGCTTCGCCGAGCTTCTGCGCAATGAGGCGGCCGATCACGTCGGTCGACCCGCCGGGCGTGAAGGGCACGACGTAGGTGATCGGGCGCGTGGGCCATTTGTCGGTGGTCTGCGCCGGCGCGATCGCGGGGCTCGCGAGCAAGAGCGCCGCGCTCAGTTGGAACACCGCACGAAGTGCGTGAAGACGGGTGGTGTGCATGTCCCTACTCCACCCTGACGCCGCGCGTCTTGATGACCTGGCCGTAGCGCGCCTTGTCGGTCTCGATGATCTTCTGCAGTTCGGCCGGCGTGCTGCCGCGCGGCGTGGCGCCTTGCGCGATCAGCGCCTGTCGCATGTCCTCGGCGGCTACCACTTCCTTCACATCGGCGGCGATCTTGTCGACAAGCGCCTGCGGCGTTCCGGCGGGCGCGAGCAATGCGACCCATGAGCCTGACTCGGCGTTGGGCACCCCCTGTTCCGCCAGCGTCGGCACGTCGGGCATCGCGGGCGAGCGCTGCGCGCTGGTCACGGCCAATGCACGCAGCTTCCCCGTCTTCACGTAGCCGGAGGTTTCGAGGATCGAGGCGAAAAGCATGTCGACGTGCCCCGCCATGAGGTCGGTCATGGCCGGCCCGCCGCCTTTGTAGGGCACGTGCACGAGCTTGATGTCCCCAGCCTGCTGGAAGATCTCGGCCGTCAGGTGCGGGGATCCACCGCTGCCGGAACTGGCAAAGGTGTACTTGTCAGGCGAAGCCTTGGCCAGCGCGATCAACTCCTTTGGCGTCTTCGCCGGCAGGTCCGGCCGCACGACGAAAGCAAAAGGCAAGTCCGCGAACAACGACACGGGCATGAAGGCCTTGTCAGGTTCGTAGGCCATCTTGTAGAGCGAAGGATTGATCGATTGCGTGCCCACGTTACCGATGAGGAAGGTGTAGCCGTCGGGCTTGGCCTTGGCCACCACGTCCATGCCGACGATGCCGCCCGCGCCAGTGCGGTTGTCCACGACGACCGTCTGGCCCCACTTCTTGCCAAGGCGCACAGCCAGCAGCCGCGCGGCGATGTCGGTGCCGCCGCCCGGCGAGAACGGCACGACGAAGGTGACGGGACGCGTCGGCCAGCCCGCCGGCACTTGCGCACCGGCCGCCAGGGGCACGAGCGGCAAGGCGACGAGCGCGAGTCGTGTGGCGAGGCGGCCGAAACGGCGGCGCGGGAAAGCTTGTGTCTCCATGCTCTTCTTTCGATGGGGGTTCAGTGGATCTCTGGCTCGGATGGGCCGGCCGCCTCGGCATAGTCCGGCGCAAGGAAGTCGAAGTCGCAGCCGGTGTCGGCCTGCTGCACATGCTTGAGGAACATCACGCCGTAGCCGCGGCTGAATTTCGGGATCGGCTTGCGCCATTCGGCGCGGCGCCTCGCGAGTTCCTCCTCGCTCACCGCCATGTCGATGCGGCGCGCGTCGACGTCGAGCGTGACCAGATCGCCGTCCCGCACCAGCGCCAGCGGGCCGCCCACATGCGATTCGGGCGTGACGTGCAGCACGCAGGCGCCGTAGCTGGTGCCACTCATGCGCGCATCGCTGATGCGCACCATGTCGCGCACCCCTTCCTTGAGCAGCTTCTGCGGGATGGGCAGTTGACCCCACTCGGGCATGCCGGGCGCGCCCTGCGGGCCGGCGCTTTGCAGGACGATCACGCTGTCTTTCGTGACTGGCAGGTCAGGGGCGTCGATGCGCGCGGCGAGGTCGTCGTAGTTGCGAAAAACGACGGCCGGACCGGTGTGGCGGCGCAGATGCTGCTCCATCGCGGCCGGCTTGATGACGGCGCCATCGGGCGCCAGGTTGCCGCGTAGCACCGCGAGGCCTCCGCTCTCGAGCAAGGGTTGCTCGCGCGAATGGATGACATCGGTGTTGTAGACCTCGGCGCCGGCCATGTTTTCGGCCAGCGTCTTGCCGTTGACTGTCATCTGGCTGCCATCGATGAGCTTGCCCATCTGGACCAGGAAGGCGCGCAGGCCGCCTGCATAGAAGAAGTCTTCCATCAGGTACTTTCCGCCCGGCCGGAGGTTGGCAATGACGGGCGTCGAGCGCGCCAGCTCATCGAAGCGCGTGAGGTCCAGCGGCACGCTGGCGCGGCGTGCCATCGCGATCAGGTGCACGATCGCGTTGGTCGAGCCGCCAAGCCCGAGAACAGCAGTCACGGCGTTGTCGAACGAAGCCGGCGTGAGGATGTCGAGCGGCTTCAGGTCTTCCCACACCATGTCGACGATGCGCCTGCCGGTGTGCGTGGCCATCATCGCGTGACGCGAATCGGCCGCGGGAATCGATGAGGCACCCGGAAGCGTCAGGCCGAGCACCTCGGTCGCGCTGGTCATCGTGCTGGCCGTGCCCATGGTCATGCAAGTGCCGGGCGAGCGCGCGATGCCGTCTTCCACGTCCTGCCAGTCCCGCTCGGAAATGTTTCCCGCCCGCAGTTCGGCCCAGTACTTCCAGGTGTCCGAACCCGAGCCGAGAAAACTGCCCTTGTAGTCGCCGCGCAGCATCGGGCCGGCGGGAACGAAGATGGTCGGGAGGTTCATCGCCAGGGCGCCCATCACCAGACCCGGCGTGGTCTTGTCGCAGCCGCCCATGAGCACGCAGCCGTCGGCGGGATAGGAGCGCAGCAGTTCTTCCGCCTCCATGGCCAGCAGGTTGCGATACAGCATGGTGGTCGGCTTCTGAAAGGCCTCTCCAAGGCTCATCGTCGGGATCTCGACCGGAAAGCCTCCGGCCTGCCAGACGCCGCGCTTGACCTCCTCCACCCGCTGCTTGAAGTGGGTGTGGCAGGAGTTCATGTCGCTCCAGGTGTTGAGGATCGCGATCACCGGCTTGCCCAGGTAGTCGTCGCGGCTCAGGCCCATCTGCGCCGTGCGCGACCGGTGGCCGAAGCTGCGCAGATCTTTCACGCCGTACCAGCGGTGCGAACGAAGGTCTTCCGGTTTCTTGCGTGAACTCATGGCTTGTCTCTTTTTGCGCGTCAAATGTTAGCGCTGTCATTGCATCATAGACAACAACTGCAGCAGCGGTCAACCGCCAATTTCAGTCGGTTACCAACAAGGAGATCTCAGGTGCTCTGACGCTCGATCAGCGAGAAGCCGAGGTCGATGACCTTCTGTTCGACCTCGCGCCCCTCGGCCCGGTCGACGATGAAGCGCGCCGCCTGCCGGCCGATGCCCGTGCCGTCGATGCGAACGGTGGTGATGGCCGGGTGCGCGTGTTGTGCAAAGGCCAGATCGCCGAAGCCGATGACGGCGAGGTCCTGCGGCACGCGCAATCCACGCGCCTGCGCCTCCGTGATCACGCCATGGGCCAGCGCGTCGGAGCTGCAGGCCACGACATCCGTGGCCGGATGGGCGTTCAGCACGTCGGCGAGCGCGGTGCGGCCGCTGCCCAGGGTCGTCGGCGCCGGCACGTTGTGTACCGGCACGATCGAGCCGCCGAGCGCCTTCCAGGCCTCTTCGAAGCCGGCGCGGCGCAAGTTCGCGCGCCGATCGTCGCCGGTGACGATCGCGGGCCTTCTGTAGCCCTTGCGGTGCAGGTATTGCGCTGTGGCGGAACCCGCTTTCTCGTGCGAGAAGCCGACCAGCATGTCGACGGGTGTCGGGGTCAGGTCCCAGGTCTCGACGACAGGAATGCCAGAGGCCAGCAGGCGGCGCCGTCCCTCGGCCGAACGCATGATGCCGGTCAGCACGATGCCGTCCGGGCGCCGGCCGATGATGGCGTCGATCAGTGCGTCCTCGCGCGAATTGTTGTAGCCGCTCTGCCCGAGCATGAGTTGGTAACCCTTCTCGGCAAGCGCCTCCGTCAAGGCCTGGATCGTCTCCAGGAACACCGGCCCGGCGATCGTCGGCACCAGCGCCGCGACCAGACGGCTACGGTTCGATGCCAGCCCGCCTGCCAGCAGGTTGGGCACGTATCCGGTGCGCTCCACGGCCAGCCGCACCTTCTCGCGTGTCTCCGGCGACACCAGGTCGGGTGTGTTGAGCGCACGCGAGACGGTGATGGCCGAGACCCCCGCCAGCCTGGAGACGTCGTTCAGCGTAATGCCACCCGTGCCGCGCCGCGATGCTCTGCCGGAGGTGGTGTGCTGGCTCAAGAAAAGGACTCCGAAGAAAGGACTCCAAATGTTAACGCTAACGTCGTCGGCTGCGCACCGAGCTTGCCAGCTCATTCAGGACCGGAAGCGTCTGCGCAAAACTGATGCAGGCGTCCGTGATCGAGACGCCGTGCTTGAGCGGCACGCCGGGAACCAGATCCTGTCGGCCTTCCTCGAGATTGCTTTCGATCATGACGCCGGTGATGCGTCGTTCGCCTGCGGAGATCTGCTCCGCCACATCGCGTGCCACGACGATCTGGCGCTGATGCTGCTTGCTGCTGTTGCCGTGCGATACGTCGATCATGACCTGCTCCCTCAGGCCACCGGCACGCAGGGCCTCGCAACTCGCAGCCACGTCTGCGGCCGAATAGTTCGGCGTTTTTCCACCACGCAGGATCACGTGACAGTCGTCGTTGCCGCGGGTCTCGAAGATCGCCGCCATTCCCATCTTGGTCATGCCCATGAAAGCGTGCGGAGCCCTCGCGGCAAGGATGGCGTCGGCGGCCACCTTGATGCTGCCGTCAGTCCCGTTCTTGAAGCCGACCGGGCAGCTGAGCCCTGAGGCGAGTTGGCGATGGCTCTGGCTTTCTGTAGTGCGCGCTCCGATGGCGCCCCATGCGATGAGGTCGGCGATGAACTGGGGACTCAACAGGTCGAGAAACTCGGTACCCGTCGGGAGCCCCAGCAGCGTCAGCTCGAGAAGCAGGCGCCGCGCGCGCTCCAGGCCCTCGTTGATGGCGAAGCTGCCATCCAGATGCGGGTCATTGATGTAGCCCTTCCAGCCCACGGTCGTGCGCGGCTTCTCGAAATAGGTGCGCATGACGATCAGGAGGTCGTCTTCAAGATCGTCAGCCGCCTTCTTCAGTTGGTGGGCGTATTCGATGGCCTGGTCATGGTCGTGGATCGAACAAGGCCCGACCACAACGATCAATCGGTCGTCGCGACCGTGCAGGATATTGGCGATCGCGGCGCGGCTGGCTTCCACCAGGGCCAGCGTGTCGTCCTGGACCGGCACTCGCTCCTGCAGGAGCGCCGGCGTCATCAGCGGGCGAACCGCGCCGATGCGCACGTCATCGATGCGGGTGGTGTCGATGGTGCTGTCGCGCGAGCCGATCTCGGCATCGTGGAGGGGGTCGTCGAGCTTCGGCATGGTCTTGCGGGTCGAATGAGAAAGCCGACATTTTCCTTCAGCGACAACTCGAAGAGCTCGAAGACCTACGCATTGGCACTACGATGAGTCCTTCAAGGACGATCCGCCCAATGCTCATACGCATCGACGAGGACATCACATTTCGCAAGCTCGAGATCCTCCTGGCCTTCATGGAAACAGGCAATCTTGCGCGGGCTGCCGAGCGGCTCGACATCAGCACCGTGAGCGTGCACCGCGCGCTTCATTCGCTCGAGACGGGCATGCGATGCGCGCTCTTCCGCCACGAAGGCCGCAACCTGCATCCCACCGACGCGGCGAACACGCTGGCCGAAGCGGCGCGCGACGTGCTCCGCACAATGTCCGAAGGCATCCGCGCGACGCGCGACGTGGCCGGCTATTCGGCTGACCGGATCCGCATCGGATCGCTCTATTCGCTGACCAGCCGGACGGTGCCGAGCATCGTGATGGGGATGAAGGTGCGCAAGCCCGAACTGCACCTGGAACTGGTGCTCGGCTCCAATGCCGACCTGCTGCAACGGCTGCGCGACGGCGTGATCGACGCCGCGCTGCTCGGCCTGCCCGAAGGCGCGGCCGACGTGGAATCGGAGCTTCTGTTCGAGGATGACATCTTCTTTGCCGCACCCACGGGTTCGCCCTATTGCGAGATGCAGGAGGTCGACCTGGGCGCCTGCGCCAACGAGCGTTTCGTGAGCCTGGGCGAAGGCTTCGTGACGTACACCGGCTTCCGGGACTCGTTTCGCGTTGCCGGCTTCACCCCCAACGTGGTCATGGAAACCGGCGACATCTTTTCGTTGATGAACCTCGTGAGCGGCGGCATCGGCTACACGCTGCTGCCGGGCCGCGTGCGCGGCGTGATGCCGCAGCGCGTGCAGTTGATTCCCCTGCAGAAGCGCTATCTCATGCGCCAGAAGATCGGCGTCAGCTTTCTGCGCACGCGGGAGCGCGACCCCAATCTGCTGGCGCTGCTGGCGGTGTGCCGGATGGCGCGCGCAGAGTTGGCCTGAGCGGGCGCGAGCCCATCTCGCCGGTTCAGGGTTAACCCTCGATCGTTTCACTCCGAGCGTTTTTGCGCGCGGGTGGTTAATTGATCGCATCCGGGGCGCCCGATACCTTTCGTCTCCAGGGAACAGCGCTTTTTCTGCCAAGCAGGCAAGGCACCAAGTTCCTCCGGGTCGCGCAGTCGCGCGGCGCGAACCAAGGAGACCACTCATGATCATCTACGGCACCGCGCTGCTGGCAGTCTGCCATCTGCTCGGCATCTTCATCGGCGACCTGCTCGGGCAGGCACTGGGCGTCAAGACCAACGTAGGCGGTGTCGGCATCGCCATGCTGTTGCTGATCTTCGCCCGCATCTACATGCAGAAGAAGAACATGCTGCCGAAGCTCACCGAGGTCGGCGTGGAGTACTGGGGCGCGATGTACATCCCGGTCGTCGTCGCCATGGCAGCACAGCAAGACATGGTGTCGGCCCTGCGCGGCGGCCCCGTGGCGCTGTTGTCGGCGATCGGGGCGGTCGCTGCCTGCGCCGTGGTCATCGCGGCGATCAATCGCACCGAGCGTCCGGCGCACGAACCTGCGCCCTCCCCCATGCTGCACGACAACCCCCTGCTCGCCGAAGTGGAGTGACCACCATGCTCGAAATCCTCGAAAAAGCCGCCGCCCTGAACGGGCTCGTGACCGCATTCGCCATCGTCGGATTCATCGTTCTCATCTCGGGGCAGATCTCGCGCCGGCTGACTTTCGGCCGCGTCCATGGCTCGGCCATCGCCATCGTGATCGGCCTGGGGCTTGCCTATTGGGGCGGCACACAAACCGGCGGCCACAAGGGCCTGGCCGACATGTCGCTGTTCGGAGGCATCGGCCTGATGGGTGGTGCGATGCTGCGCGACTTCGCCATCGTCGCAACCGCCTTCGAGGTGCAAGCGACCGAAGCGCGCAAGGCGGGTTTGATCGGCGTGGTCGCGTTGTTGCTGGGCACGGTGCTGCCCTTCATCGTCGGCGCTGCCGTCGCCTGGAGCTTCGGCTACTCGGACGCCGTGAGCATGACGACCATCGGCGCCGGTGCGGTGACCTACATCGTCGGCCCGGTCACCGGCGCAGCCATTGGGGCCACTCCCGACGTGATGGCACTGAGCATCGCCACCGGCCTGGTGAAAGCCATCATCGTCATGGTCGGCACGCCGATCGCGGCGAAGTTCCTCGCCTTGAAGACGCCGCGCTCCGCGATGGTGTTCGGCGGGCTGGCGGGCACGGTCAGCGGTGTGTCCGCAGGCCTTGCCGCCACCGATCGCAAGCTGGTGCCCTACGGCGCGCTGGTCGCGACCTTCCATACCGGCCTCGGCTGCCTGCTCGGCCCGTCGCTGCTGTTCTTCGCCGTCAAGGCCTTCGTGCATTGAGGACATCACCCCCATGGACCGCATGAACTGGAACTCCAGGACCGCCAACCGCACGGCGCGGCTGGCAAGGGTCTCGCAAGCCCTCGGCGCGAAGCGCGCGGGCAAGGCGGTGGCCACCGAAGCCATTGCCACGCTGCTCGAGGCCGTGCTCGAACCCGGCGACCGCGTCTGCCTCGAAGGCAACAACCAGAAGCAGGCCGACTTCCTGGCGAAGGCACTGGTGGGCCTCGATCCTCAGCGCGTGAATCGCTTGCACATGGTGCAGTCGGTGCTGGCGCTGCCGGAGCATCTGGACCTCTTCGAGAACGGCATTGCCTCGCGCCTCGACTTCAGCTTTTCGGGGCCGCAGGGCGCGCGGCTGGCCAAGCTGGTGTCGGCGGGGCGCATCGAGATCGGCGCGATCCACACCTACCTCGAACTGTTCGCACGGTATTTTGTCGACCTCACGCCCAAGGTGGCGCTGGTGGCGGCTCAGGCGGCCGATGCCGAGGGAAATCTCTACACCGGCCCCAACACCGAGGACACGCCCGCCATCGTCGAGGCAACTGCGTTTTCGGGCGGCATCGTCATCGCGCAGGTCAACGAACTGGTCGACGGCACGACGACCACGTTGCCGCGCATCGACATCCCGGCCGACTGGGTCAGCTACGTGGTGAAGGCGCCGCGCCCGAACTTCATCGAGCCGCTGTTCACGCGCGACCCTGCGCAGATCAGCGAGATCCAGGTCTTGATGGCCATGATGGCGATCAAGGGCATCTACGGCGAGTACGGCGTGCAGCGCCTGAACCACGGCATCGGCTTCGACACCGCGGCCATCGAGCTGCTGCTGCCGACCTACGGCGAATCGCTGGGCCTCAAGGGAAAGATCGCGAAGCACTGGGCATTGAATCCGCACCCGGCGCTGATCCCGGCGATCGAGGCGGGATGGGTCGAGTCGGTGCACTCGTTCGGTTCCGAGCTGGGCATGGAGGACTACATCCGCGCGCGCTCCGACGTGTTCTTCACCGGGCCCGATGGCAGCCTGCGCAGCAACCGCGCCTTCTGCCAGGCGGCAGGCCACTACGCCTGCGACCTGTTCATCGGGTCGACCTTGCAGATCGACCTCGACGGCAACAGTTCAACCGCGACGCTGGGCCGCATCGCAGGCTTCGGCGGCGCGCCCAACATGGGGGCCGATGCGCGCGGCCGGCGGCACTCCAGCCCCGCCTGGCTGAAGGCCGGCCGCGAGGCACGCGCCGGACGCAGCGGCGCTGCCGGCACGCCGCGAGGACAGAAGCTGGTAGTGCAGATGGTCGAGACCTTCCGCGAGCACATGCAGCCGGCCTTCGTCGACCGGCTCGATGCCTGGACGCTGCAGGAGCAGGCCGGCATGGAACTGCCGCCGATCATGATCTACGGCGATGACGTGACGCACATCCTCACCGAGGAAGGCATCGCCAACCTGCTGATGTGCCGCAGCGATGCCGAGCGCGAACAGGCGATCCGCGGCGTGGCCGGCTACACCGCCGTGGGGCTGGGACGCGACAAGCGCGCGGTGGAGAACCTGCGCGACCGCGGCGTGATCCGCCGGCCGCAAGACCTCGGCATCGACCCGCGCGATGCCACGCGCAACCTGCTGGCCGCGCGCAGCATGCGCGACCTCGTGCGCGCATCCGGCGGCCTGTACCAGCCGCCCAAGCGCTTCCGCAACTGGTGAAGGATTCAACATGAGCGACATTCCCGTGGGGCTCGAAACCCTGGACTTTTCTTTCGCGGGCGGCCGAGCTGTCGGCGCCTTTGCGCCGGTGCTCGTCGGCGTGGTGGGCTCGGGCAATCTCGAAGTGATGCTCGAAGCCGCCGCCGGCGACGGCTGCGCAGTGCGCGTCGAGACTTCCGCGCGCGGCTTCGGTCCGATCTGGCAGGCCGTCGCCGAAGACTTCTTTGCGCGCCACCCGATCGGCGGCGTGCGCGTCTCGATCAACGACATGGGCGCGACGCCCGCCGTCGTGAGCCTGCGGCTGGACCAGGCCGTGGCCGAACTGCCTGAAGGAGCATCCGCATGATCAGCTTTGCCGAATGCTCAGCACGCGAGCGCCTCGCCCTGTTGCTCGACGCGGGCAGCTTTCACGAATGGATTCCGCCATCCGAGCGGCTGACCAGTCCGCATCTGGCACAGCTGGGCGTGCCTTCGGCGTTCGATGACGGTGTCGCCATCGGGCGCGCGAAGCTCGATGGACATGACGTATTCGTCGCTGCACAGGAAGGCGCCTTCATGGGTGGCGGCGTCGGCGAGGTGCACGGCGCCAAGCTGGTCGGCTTGCTCCGGCGCGCCTTGCGCGACCGGCCTGCCGCCGTGGTGCTGTTGGCGGAATCCGGCGGCGTGCGCCTGCACGAAGCCAATGCCGGATTGATCGCAGTGTCGGAAGTGATGCGCGCCGTGCTCGACGTGCGTGCAGCCGGCATCCCGGTGGTCGTGCTGATCGGCGGCGCGAACGGCTGCTTCGGCGGCATGGGCATCGTCGCGCGCTGCGCCGACTTCATCGTGATGAGCGATGTCGGGCGGCTCGCGATGTCGGGGCCCGAAGTCATCGAGGCATCGCATGGCGTGGAGGAATACGACTCGCGTGATCGGGCGTTGGTGTGGCGCACCAGCGGTGGCAAGCATCGCTGGCTGACCGGGGATTGCGACGCGCTCGTCGAGGACGACGTGCAGGCTTTCCGTGCAGCGGCGATGGCCGCGATCAAGAAGTCGCGGCCAGTCACCCTCGAAACGCTCGAGGCCGAGCACGCACTGCTCGAAACGCGCCTGCACTTGCTTCCGCAGGAAACCGATGGCGCCGATGCGGCGACGTGGCTGTGGCGTGAACTCGGCATCGACAAGGCCGAGTGCGTGCCCGAACTGGATGTAGGCGCGGTGCGCGATCTGCGCACGGCATGACAAGGCGAACGAACATGAACTGGAACCACGTTGTGACCCGGCTCTTCGGGTCTTATCACGGCATGCGCGCTGCAGGCGACTTTTTCAAAGGCGACTTGATTTTCGAAGGCCGCCCCCTCACGGTCGTCGGGACCACGAACCACGCACCCATCGGCGTCGCACTGGCCCTGGCACAGGCCCGCGTGATCCTCGACACGATCGCGCAGCATCCGAGGCGTCCGATCCTGCTGCTGATCGACACGCAGGGCCAGCAGCTGCGCCGTCGCGATGAGACCCTCGGCATCAATCGCGCGATGGCGCACCTGGGGATGTGCATCGACATGGCGCGTCGACGCGGCCATCCCGTCATCGGACTGGTCTACGACCAGGCGCTGTCGGGTGGCTTCATCACCTCAGGGCTGATCGCGGATGGCTGCTACGCCTTGCCCGAGGCCGAGATCCGGGTGATGCGGATTCCGGCGATGGCGAGGGTGACCAAGCTTTCCGAAGAAATACTCGCGGCGTTGTCGCAATCGAACCCGGTGTTCGCGCCAGGCGTTGGCAACTACGTGGCGATGGGCGGCGTTCGCGCGTTGTGGGACGGCGACCTTGCAGCCGCACTGCGCGATGCCCTGGCGAACACGCCTGTCGAGGACACGCGCGCGCAGGACGGCGCCGAGCGCGGCGGACGCAAGCTCGCGGCATCCGTGGTGCAGCGCGTGTTGGCCGAGGCATGACGGAAGGGACTGGCGCCATGGATGCGCTGCGCAGGCATCGGCTCGTCCGCCTGACCTCGGATGGCTGGGCCACCGTGCGGGCTCGGGCATGGGACGCGCCGGCACGCGACTGCCTGGCGCATTGGGCGGCCAACGGTTTGCCGCTGGTCGTGACGCGGCAATCGCCTGTCGCCGGCAGCGACGTGACCGCCCTCGGCTTGCCCGCTCCTGCTTGCTGGGAACGCCGGCGTATTGCGCTGCACGTTGCGCCCTCTTCGCTCTTCGGCTTCGAGGAGTTCCCCGAACTGGCCGCGGTGCTGACGTTGTTGCCGGAATCGGCGCGGGCCGCAGCTTGCGATCTGCAAGCCGGCCTGAGGGATTGCGGCGCAAGTGCGCGTGTCTACGGCAGCTACGGATGGCAAGCACTCACCGGCCTCGATCACGTTCGGCCGGGTTCTGACCTGGATGTATGGGTGCAGGTTGAAGATGCCGCACACGCGGATGACGTGGCGCATCGACTGGGCAACTCTGCGATAGCGCAACCTCGACTGGATGGGGAGCTCATGTTTCCCGATGGCAGCGCAGTCGCGTGGCGCGAGTGGTCTCAGTGGCGTGCGGCTCGCACGCGCGCCGTGCTGGTCAAGCGGCTGACCGGCGCGATGTTGTTGCGCGACACCTCCTCCCTTGCGGCGCTTGAAGCATGAACGCGGCCACCCTCCCCGTCAGGCTCGGATCAACGCTCACGCCGGCAGCGATCGGACGCGCCGCGACGCTCGCGCTGCACGACGAGCTGGCCTTGTCACCCAAGCCCGGCCTCGTCACTCTGGTCGACAACGGCAGCCACGACGACATGGACGCACACACCTTCATGCGAAGCCTGTTCGCCTTGCGCAGCTACTTCGTGCGGATTGCCGAGGCCGGCCATGCAGGCGCGGAATTCGGCGAACTCGAACGCTGCGGCATCGCCGCCGAAGCGCGCATGCTGGCCGCGACCCGGGGTGTCAACACGCATCGTGGCGCGATCTTCATGCTCGGCCTGGTGTGTGCGGCGGCCGGCGCGATGGCCCGCGAGTGTGATGGCGCGATGCGCGCCGTTCAATTGCGCGACGCATTGCGTCGGCATTGGGGTGCTGCGTTGACCGCACGCAGCCAGCGCGTGCCGACGCTGCCCGGCGGCATCGTTGCGCGCCGAATGGGCTTGCGCGGCGCGTCGGAAGAAGCGGCGTTGGGTTTCCCGGTGTTGTTCGAGGTGGCCGTACCGACGTTGGCGAATGGGCTCGCAAGGGGCCTGTCGCCACAGTTCGCGAGGCTCGACACCTTGTTCCATGTGATGGCCGTCCTCGACGACAGCAACCTCGCGCATCGCGGCGGACTGGCCGGATTGCGCCACGCGCAAACCGCTGCGCGGAAGTTCATCGACGACGGCGGCGTTGCGAGCACCGACGCGCTGGCGCGAGCCCGATCGATCGCCGATGACTTCGTCGCCCGGCGCCTCTCGCCCGGCGGCGCGGCGGACACGCTCGCCGCGGCATGCTGTGTCATGCGCATTTGTGCAGCACCATGAGCTTCGCACTGCTCTTCTCCGGCCAAGGCACCCAGCACGCGGCCATGATGCCCTGGCTCGCCGAAGACGAACGCGTGGCCGAGATGCGTGCTCGGCTCGGCGTGGACGATTGGCGACGCAGCCTCGAAGATCCGGCGTGGGCGGCAAACAATGCCAACGCACAGACACTGCTGACTGGCCTCGCACTGGCGGCATGGGCTCAGCTTGTGCCGATGGTCCCGCCGCCTGCAGCCGTGGCGGGCTACAGCGTCGGCGAACTCGCGGCCTTCAGCACGGCAGGTGTGTTCGACATCGCCACCGCGACGGCCTTGGCGTCCTTGCGCGCCGCCGCCATGGACAAGAGCGCAAGGCATGTGCAGGGCGGCCTGCTCGCCGTCACCGGTCTGGCTGAATCCGCGCTGCAAAGGCTGCGCGCCGACACCGGCCTAGCCCTTGCCATCCGCAATGGCATCGAGAGCGTCCTGCTGGGCGGCCCGACGGCAGCGCTGGAGCAGGCGCAACGGATCGCCGCAAGCGAAGGCGGGCAATGCACCCGGCTGAAGATCAAGGTCGCATCCCACACGCCATGGATGCGCGAGGCGGCGGAGCGCTTTGCGCAAACGCTCGCGGACGTGCCCTTCGAATCGCCGCAAATCGTGCTGTTCAGCAATGCAGGCGATCGCGTTGGCGATGCCCGCGCCGCCAGAGCAGCGCTCGCGGCCCAGATCGCGCAGACCGTGCGCTGGGACGAGTGCATGGAGAACATCGCTGCGCGCCAGGTGCATTGCGTGCTCGAGATCGGCCCGGGCCAGGCGCTCACGCGCATGTGGAACCAGCGCTACCCGGCCATCCCGGCGCGCGCCTGCGACGACTTCCGCAGCGTTGCCGCCATCGCGAGTTGGCTGCGCGCGCATTCGGATGACTGAATTTCGCCATCACCCTCTTTTTGAACTGAAACCAAGGACCCACACCATGAGCGTCGAAGCAATCACCCGCGCCGCACCCAAAGTCGAACTGCAGCGCGCGCACGTCAACGGCATGGCCGCCTACGAAGCGCTGGTGGCCGAGGCCGAGGCCGACTACGCCGGCTACTGGGCCCGCCTTGCGCACGAGTTCGTCACGTGGAAGACACCCTTCTCGCGATCGCTCGACGACAGTAATGCACCCTTCTTCAAGTGGTTCGAGGACGGGACGCTGAACGCCTCGTACAACTGCCTCGACCGTCACGTCGATCGCGGCCTCGGCAACAAGGTCGCGATCGTCTTCGAAGCCGACGACGGCGAAGTCACCCGCGTCACCTACAGCGACTTGCTCGCACGAGCCTGTCGCCTGGCCAATGCGCTGAAGACGCGCGGCGTGAAGAAAGGCGACCGCGTCGTCATCTACATGGCGATGAGCGTCGAGGGCGTGGTCGCGATGCAAGCCTGCGCGCGCATCGGCGCCACCCACTCTGTGGTGTTCGGCGGCTTTTCGGCGCAGAGCCTTCGTGATCGCATCGAAGGCGCCGGCGCGGTGATGGTGATCACGGCCGATGAGCAGGCCCGCGGCGGCAAGCACCTGCCGCTCAAGGCCATCGTCGACGACGCCATCGCGCTCGGCGGCTGCGAGTCGGTCAAGGATGTGATCGTCTATCGCCGCACCGGCGGCGGCATCGCCTGGAAGCCATCGCGAGACCGATGGATGCACGAGGAGACGCGAGGCCAGCCGGACGTTTGCGAGCCTGAATGGGTCGGCGCCGAGCACCCGCTCTTCCTGCTGTACACCTCGGGGTCGACCGGCAAGCCCAAGGGCGTGCAGCACTCGACCGGCGGCTATCTGCTTCATGCCGCGCTCACGACGAAGTGGACCTTCGACCTGAAGGACGATGACGTGTTCTGGTGCACGGCCGACATCGGCTGGGTCACCGGCCACACCTACATCGCCTATGGCCCGTTGGCGCTGGGTGCGACGGAAGTGGTGTTCGAAGGCGTGCCGAGCTATCCGGATGCGGGACGCTTCTGGAAGATGATCCAGGACCACAGGGTCACCGTGTTCTACACGGCGCCGACTGCCATTCGCTCCCTGATCAAGCTGGCCGAGGGCGATGCAGCCGTGCACCCGAAGCGCTTCGACCTGTCGAGCCTGCGCATCCTCGGCTCCGTGGGCGAACCGATCAACCCTGCCGCCTGGGCGTGGTACCACCAGCATGTGGGCGGTGGGCGCTGTCCGATTGTCGACACCTTCTGGCAGACCGAGACGGGCGGTCACATGATCACGCCCCTGCCCGGCGCCACGCCGCTGGTGCCCGGCTCGTGCACGCTGCCCTTCCCGGGCATCTCGGCGGCGATCGTCGACGAGACCGGCAACGACGTGCCCAACGGACAGGGCGGCATCCTGGTGCTGAAGAAACCATGGCCCAGCATGATCCGCACCATCTGGGGCGAACCTGAGCGCTTCAAGAGCAGCTACTTCCCGCCGGAACTCAAAGGCTGCTACCTCGCGGGCGACGGCGCGATCCGCGACGAGAAAACGGGCTACTTCACCATCACCGGCCGCATCGATGACGTGCTGAACGTGTCCGGCCACCGCATGGGGACGATGGAGATCGAGTCGGCACTGGTCTCCTGCACCGACCTGGTGGCCGAGGCGGCCGTGGTCGGTCGCCCGGACGACACGACGGGCGAGGCAATCTGTGCCTTCGTCGTGCTGAAGCGCTCACGGCCAACGGGTGACGAAGCGAAGAAGATCGCCACGGAATTGCGCAACTGGGTCGGTCGCGAGATCGGGCCGATCGCCAAGCCGAAGGAGATCCGCTTCGGCGACCAGTTGCCAAAGACGCGCAGCGGAAAAATCATGCGGCGCCTGTTGCGCTCGCTGGCCAAGGACGAGGCGATCACGCAAGACACCTCGACGCTGGAAAACCCCGCCGTGCTTGCGCAGTTGGCGGAGAGGAATTGACGGGCTGCCCGATGGCGACGTCAGGGCGGCGGCGGGGCGGCTCTTTTCGACCGCGCAGCGGGCTGTGGGGCCGTCACGTCAGGATCCTGGCGCTCGGCAACACCTGGTTCGTCCGGTTGACGCGCAGCCCGTTGCGCGTTGGCGGCGGCGGCAGGACTCGGGTGGGTTTGCAAATGCGGATCGCCGGGAGCAGGGGCGCCCTTCGCGTCGGACGGCGCCGGCACAGGCGTACCCTTCGAAATTTCGGCTGGGGCTCGTTGCGATGGCGGCACCGCATCCGACGGCTGCTGTGCAAACGCAAACGTCGCGATCAGAAAAAGGGTCAAGAATGCCAAGCCGCGTCGTCCCCACGGCCGCTTGCGCTGAAAGCGGAACTCACGCTGAAACCGAGGCCGGAAATGCCCAAGGCTGATCGTCATAAGAAGCTGTCGATGGCTGTTGGATCAACCTAGCGCGACCCGCCAGGAACACGCGTGCGTCCCGATCCCGAGCGCTCGTAGGCGATCGCCGTCCGGATGCCCTCGGGCTCAACGGCCGAGCGCCCTATTCGAGCCGCGTCCCCAGCCCATGGACCAGCGCCCGATTGCGCCGGCGGTCTTCCGCGACATCCTGCGCGAAGGCCTCGACGCCGCCATGCACCGCGATGTTGTGCGCAACGCGCAGCCGCGCGATCAGCAGCTCGCTGTCGAGCGCGCGGTTGATCTCGGCATTGAGCCGATAGACCACTGCGGCCGGCGTATACGCCGGCGCGAAGATGCCGAACAACGACACGAGATTGGCCTGCGGATAGCCGAGCTCGGCCAGGGTTGGCACCTCGGGCAGCACGTCGAGTCGCTCGGGCGCGCCGACGGCCAGCGCGCGCAGTCGGCCGGCGCGCAGGTACTGCAACTGCAGCGCGGCGACGTTGGTCGACAGCACCTCAAACTGTCCGCTCAGGGCATCGTTGAGCTGCCGGCCGCCGCCCTGGTAGGGCACGTGCGTGATCGCGGTGTGGCTTTGCACGCGCACCTGTGCCAGCACCATGTGGCCGACGGTCGCCACGCCCGAGCTGGCCCAGCGCACGGCGCCCGGATTTGCGCGCGCCTGCGCGATCAGATCGTCGAAGCTGCGTCCCGCAAAGGCCGGCGTGGCGGCCACCAGCACCGGCGTGCGCATCACGCTCGCGACCGGGACGACGGTGTGCAGCGGGTCGGCGTCGCCATGCACGAGCAGCGGATGCAGCGTGACAGGGCTCAGGGCGGAGAAGGCCAGCGTGTGGCCGTCGGGTGCCGCACGGGCCAGCACCTCGATGCCGACGCTTCCGCCCGCGCCGGTCCGGTTCTCTACCAGCACCGGCACGCCAAGCGCCGGCGCGAGCTGCTCGGCCAGCGCACGCGCTGTCGCGTCACTCACGCCACCCGCGGGATAGACCACCAGCAGGCGTACCGGCCGGCTCGGCCAGGGTGCGGCGTCCGGTGCCGCATGCAACGCGGGCGCGATACCCTGCAAGGCTGCGGCGCCCAGGGCCATGCGTGCGAGATCGCGGCGCCGCAGGCTCATCGTGCCGCGAGCTCGCGCAGCAAGGCCGCGAAGTGGCGCGCCGGAAGGTTGTCCTCGTCGGCGCGGCGAACGAGGGTGATCGGTGCATCGAGCGCACCGCTGCCGGCCAGCCCGCAGTAGGTGATTGCGTGCGCGTGGGCGCCGGTCATCGAGGCCGGCACCACCGACAGCCCGACCCCCGCGGCGACGAGGTTGAGGTTGGTCATCATGCGATCGACCTCGGCCACCACGCGCGGCTGCAGCCCCTTCGCATGGCAAAGCGCGAGCAGGTCGGCATAGAGGCCCGGCGCGCCGGGCCGGCGCACGAGGATCAGCCCTTCGGTGCACAGCTGCGCGAGCGACAGCGGCCGCGCGCGTTTGCCGGCGCGGGCGAGCGCATAGCGATGGTCGCTCGGCATCGCGACCACGACCGGCTCGCGCAGCAGCGTCTCGAACAGCAACCCCTCGGGCCGTGCGACCGGCACGCGCAGCAGACCGCAGTGCAGCCGGCCGGCCACCAGCGCATCGGTGAGTTCGGCCGCGTTGTTCTCGCGCAGCAGCAGCTCGACTTTGGGATAGGTGCGGCGAAACGCGCGCAGCGCCTCGGGCATGAAGCGATGGGCCGCGGCCGAACTGGTGAAGCCGACCGACAGCGCACCCTCCTGCCCCTGCGCCACGCGCGCCATGCGCTGCTGCATGGCCTCCATGTTCTGCAGCATGCGCGTGGCCTCGATCTGGAATTGGCGCCCGGCCTCGGTCAGCGCGACGCCGCGCGGATGGCGGCGGAACAGATCGACGCCGAGCTCGCGTTCGAGCGCCTTGATCTGCTGGCTGAGCGGCGGCTGCTGGATGCCGAGGTTTTCCGCAGCGCGCGTCATGTGGCCGGTCTCGGCCACGGCTGCGAAGTAGCGAAGCGGTCTCATCTCCATATTTTTTTCATATCGAAAGTGGCTCTTTATTTTATTTGACGCTAAGTCACCCTGCCAACTATCTTCGGCCCGCCCTACTTTCAAAGAGGCCCTGCGAGGCCTCGCGCCGGAGACACACACCATGCGCCTTTCTTCGTCCTTTCATTCGACGCGCCGTGCCAGCGCGCTGCTCTGCATCCTCGGCCTGTCCGCGGTGCTCGCGGCCTGTGGCGGCGGTGGCAACGGCAACGGCTTCGCGACGCTGCCGCCGAGCGGCACGACCCCGCCGCCCGCGGGCGGCTCCGAGCCGGACGCGCCGGACGAGCCGATGACGCCGCCCGATACGCCCGTCGTGCCGGTCGCGAGTTGCGCCTCGCTCGCGGGCATGGCCATCGGCGCTGGCCAGATCGGCCTGCCGACACAGGGCGCCACCGTCACCGGCGCCACCACCATCGCGGCTGCCGATGCCGGCAACGTGTCGGGTGACTACTGCCAGGTGCGCGGCACCATCCAACCGGTAGACCCGCAGGCACCGGCGATCAATTTCGCGGTCAATCTGCCGGAAGCATGGAACCGCAAGGTGATCCACTTCGGCGGTGGCGGCTTCGACGGCGTCCTGATCGACGGCACCGAGCCCGTGCGATTCGGCCCGCCTGACAAGCCGACGCCGCTGGCGCTCGGCTACGCCACCTTCGGCGACGACAGCGGCCACCAGAGCAGCAGCATCACTGACGGCAAGTTCGCCGCCAACGACGAGGCGCTGGCCAACTACGGCGGCCAGTCGCTCAAGAAGACGCATGACGTGGCAATGCTGCTGGTGAAGGCGCGCTACGGCGTCGCACCGGCCAAGGCCTACTTCCTCGGCACCTCGACCGGCGGACGCGATGCGCTGCTGCACGTCCAGCGCTGGCCGAACGACTACGACGGCGTGATCGCCAACGAGCCGGCGCTCAACTACACCGGCACGCGGCTGTCGAACGTCGCGGTCGGCCGCGCGCTGTATGCCAACGGCGGCTTGGGCTGGGTCAACCTCGCCAAGACGCTGCTGGTGCAGAAGACGGTGCTGGCCGCCTGCGACAAGCTCGACGGCGCGGCCGACGGCATCGTCAGCAATGTCGAGAGTTGCCGCCAGCTCAACACGCAGATCCTCGCCTCGCTGCGCTGCGCGGGGGGCACCGACAACGGCGACACCTGCCTGTCGGATCCGCAGCTCGCCACCATCCGCGCGATCGAGTCGCCGCTGGTGTTCACGAACTACACGCTGGCCAACGGCGTGACGCGCGCCGGCGGCTACAACCTGCTCGAAGGCGCGCTGGTGGCGGGGCCCTTCACCTCGCGCGACCTCGGCACGCGCGCGGTGCCGGGCAATCCGGCCAGCACGTCCGATGCCAACATGTACGTCACCGGCGACCAATGGGCCAAGTACTTCGTGACGCGCAACGCGGCCTTCGACACGCTCACGCTCGATCCCCTGGACCCGGGCGCCTACACCGCGCGCGTGGCCGCGGTCTCGGCCATCACCGATGCGACCAATCCCGACCTCACGCCCTTCCTCGCGCACGGCGGGCGGCTGATCATGATGCAGGGTCTGGCCGACGAGGTGATCAGCAACAACTCGACCATCGACTACTACAACCGCCTCATCGCGACGATGGGCCAGGCCGCGGTCGACAAGGGCATCCGCTTCTACACCGTGCCGGGCATGGGCCATGGGACGGGCGTCTTCATCCCGGCCTGGGACTCGCTCGCGGCGCTGGAGAACTGGGTCGAGCACGGTCTCGCGCCCGCGACCGGCGTGGTCTCCGACAGCGTGGCCGGCACCTACGGCCGCACCCGGCCGCTGTGCCAGTTTCCTGCCTGGCCCAAGTTCAAGGGCAGCGGCAGCATGGATGCGGCGGTCAACTACAGCTGCGTGCAGGAAGTCGGCGACCCGCTCGCCTGCCCGAACCTGCCGGCGAGCGCGACGACCTACAAGGGCGGCGACCTGTTCGGCGAGGAGCTCAGCCTGGCGGTCGACCCGGGCACGCTGCACTACACCGTCACCATCGACGCGAGCCTGCAGCGCGCGGCCGGCACGCAGCGCAGCGGCACGCTGGTGTCCCACGGCAACTGCAACTATGCGAGCGGCGAGAACGGCGCCAGCTTCACCTTCGGCGCGGGCGGCGCCGTGCAGGGCGGCGTCGCCGCGCCGTCGGGTGCGAGCTTCGTGCCGCTGATCGCGTTCCAGAACACCTTCCAGAACGCGTCGACGCCGGCCGTGTTCAATCCGGTGGCGAACATCTTCAACGTAGTGGGCGTGCAGTACGGCAGCGCCGGCGCCGCCAGCGCCTACACGGCCTCGTCGCGCGTGCGCAATGCGGGCACCTTCCAGTCCTGCCAGGACCCGATCAGCGGCGGCTTCATCACCTACGACGCCAACTGCGCATCGACCACCAAGGGCTACCTCAGCTACAACAGCGCGCGCAACGCCTTCGACATGCTGGCCACCTCGCCGACCGGCGGCGCGACGACCACCGGCGGCACGCCGAGCGGTTCGGCCATCTTCGGCCAGGTCGGCGCGGTCACGGTGCCGATCGTGCTGGTGCGCGAATCGGCCACCAGCTACGGCATGCGCCTCTATGCGCCGCAGACGACGCTGAGCCCGGGCACGGCCGACGGCCACTTCGTCACCGTCGACAACGACGGCGGCCAGTCGGAGGCCACGGTCAGCGTCAGCAGCTTCAATCTCGGCGGCGCGAGCGGCACGCTGGCCTACGACAGCCCCGTGCTCGGCGTGGTGCAGAGCACCGGCACAAGCGCGGGCAACTTCATCTACAACGCCGGCATGCTGGGTTTCGTTCCCGCCAGCGGCACCGGCGCCGTCCTTCAACTCGGAGTCCGCAATTGACCACGTCCCTTTCAGCGCCCGCGCGCAAACTGCCGCTCTACCGCTCCCTCTACGCCCAGGTGATCACCGCGGTGATCATCGGCGTGCTGCTGGGGCACTTCCATCCCTCGGTGGGCGAGTCCATGAAGCCGCTCGGCGACGCCTTCATCAAGATCATCAAGATGATGATCGCGCCCATCATCTTCTGCACCGTCGTGGTCGGTATCGCCGGCATGGAGGACATGAAGAAGGTCGGCAAGACCGGTGGGTTGGCCCTGTTGTACTTCGAAGTCATGAGCACGATCGCCCTGATCGTGGGGCTCGTGATGGTCAACCTCCTGAAGCCAGGCGCCGGCATGAACGTCGACCCCACCAGCATCGACACCCACTCCATCGCTGCCTACACCGGCCCGGGCAAGATGCAGGGCACCGTCGACTTCCTCATGAACATCATCCCCAACACCCTGGTTGACGCTTTCGCCAAGGGCGAGATCCTGCAGGTGTTGCTGATCGCGGTGCTCTTCGGCTTTGCGCTGCACCGCTTCGGCGGGCGCGGCACCCTGGTCTTCGACGTCATCGAGAAGGGCTCGCACGTGCTCTTCACCATCGTCAACTACATCATGAAGCTGGCCCCCATCGGCGCCTTCGGCGCCATGGCCTTCACCATCGGCAAGTACGGCATCGGCTCGCTGTTCTCGCTGGGCAAGCTCATGGGAACCTTCTACCTGACCTGCCTGTTGTTCATCTTCGTGATCCTGGGGCTGGTGGCGCGCTTCCATGGGTTCAGCATCTGGAAGTTCATCAAGTACATCAAGGAGGAACTGCTGATCGTGCTGGGCACCTCCTCCTCGGAATCGGTGCTGCCGCGCATGATGGAGAAGATGGAGAACCTGGGGGCGAGGAAGACCTGCGTGGGGCTGGTGATCCCCACGGGCTACTCGTTCAATCTGGACGGCACGTCGATCTATTTGACGATGGCGGCGGTGTTCATCGCGCAGGCCACCAACACGCCGATGACCCTCATGCAGGAGATCACGCTGCTGGCGGTGCTGGTGCTGACCTCCAAGGGGGCGGCGGGGGTGACGGGCAGCGGCTTCATCGTGCTGGCGGCGACGCTCTCGGCGGTGGGGCACGTGCCGGTGGCGGGGCTGGCGCTGATCCTGGGGATCGACCGGTTCATGTCGGAGGCGCGGGCGCTGACGAACCTGATCGGGAACGGGGTGGCCACGATCGTGGTGGCCAAATGGACGAACGAACTGGACGAGGAGCGCCTGCGGGCGGGGCTGAACAACGAAAACTGGATCGAGGCGCAGGAGCCCGAAGCGCTTATCAACGCAAAGACCGCGCACGTGGCAAGCTGAGGCAGAGAGTGAACACCGCCCATTTCATCGCGCGCCTCGGCTGCGCCCTGTCGCTGGCTTTCGCCGCGGGCGTTCCGGCGCAGCCCGCCACGCAGCCGCAGACTGCCACCTGCCCCGCCACCGTCCCGGCCGACGCGCACTGCTACAACGGCCGCGACCGCGAAGGCGCGTTCTACTGGATCGCGATTCCCGCGCAATGGAACCACGTGCTGGTCATGCATGCGCATGGTGGCCCCGAGGTCGACGCGCCGACGCTCAAGCGCGGCGCCGAGGATCTGAAGCGCTGGTCCGTCATGGTGAAGGCCGGCTACGCATGGGCCGGTTCGACCTACCGGCGCGGCGGCTACGGTGTGACCATGGCGGCCGAGGACACGGAACGCTTGCGCCGCCTGTTCGTGCGGCGTTTCGGCCAGCCCGAGCGAACCATCCTGCACGGCCAGAGCTATGGCGGCGGCGTCGCGTCCAAGGCGGCGGAACTCTACGGCCCAGTTCCCGGCGAGCGGCCCGCCTATGACGGCGTGCTGCTGACCAGCGGCGTGCTCGGCGGCGGCGGCAACGCCTATGACTTCCGGCTCGACCTGCGCGTGGTCTACCAGTACGTCTGCCACAACCATCCGCGGCCCGACGAGCCGCAGTACCCACTGTGGCAAGGCCTGCCGCTCGATTCGAAACTCACGCGCGCCGAGCTGGTCGCGCGCGTCAAGGAATGCACCGGGGTCGGCCTGCCGGCCGCGCAGCGCACGCCCGAGCAGCAGGCGCATCTGAAGACCATCCTGTCGGTGGTGCGCATTCCGGAGCGCACGCTGGTCTCTCACCTCAACTGGGCCACCTGGCTGTTTCAGGACCTGACGCAGAAGCGCCTGGGCAACCGCAATCCCTTCGGCAATGCGCACGTCGTCTACAGCGGTTCGAGCGACGATGCGGCGCTCAATGCCGGCGTGCTGCGCTACAAGGCCGATCCGCAGGCCGTCGGCGCCTTGGCGGCCGACAGCCGTCCGAGCGGCCGGCTGCGGCTGCCGGTGTTGACGCTGCATGCGATCCACGACCCGACCGCGTTCGTCGAACTCGAAAGCGCCTACCGCGAGATCGTCGACAACGCGGGCGCCTCGCAATGGCTGGTGCAGACCTTCGCCGACGAGGCCGAGCACAGCTATCTGAGCGATGCCGAATATCCCGCGTTGATGCGAGCGCTGCTCGACTGGGTCGAGCTCGGCGAGCGCCCGACGCCACAAAAGGTGGCGCAGCTGTGCACGCAGACGGAGCCCGCATTCGGCAAGGGCTGCCACCTGCGGCCCGAGTACCGGAGTGCGCCGCTCGCGACGCGCGTGCCGGCCGCAGGGCGGGACGACTGAGCGACGAGCGGACGCCTGGCGATACGCGTCGCGCGCCGGCCGCTCGACGAAAGCATTCCGGTCGTGACAAATTACGCAGCGACAAGACTGTATCCAAATGTTTAATACGTGGCGAACTCCCCCTCGCGATCACAAAGGAGCCACTTCGTGCGTATTGCAGCTGCCAGTCTCGCCTTCGTCCTGACCTTGCTCACCGGTTGCGCGACGCTTGCGCCGACCGCCGTCAAGGAAGTCTCCTCCGTGAAGCTTCTCAACGGCATGCTTGTCAATGACAAGGGGTTCACTCTCTACACCTTCGACAAGGACGCACCGAACAGCGGCCGCTCGGTCTGCTACGGCAACTGTGCCGTGACGTGGCCGCCGGTCATTGCCCCCGAAGGCGCCAAGCCGAGCGGCAGCCTGTCGATGATCACCCGTGACGATGGTGGCAAGCAGTGGGCCTTCAAGGGTCAACCGCTCTACACCTGGCCCGAGGACCAGGAGCCCGGCGACGTCTACGGCGACAACTACGACAACGTCTGGCACGTCATCAAGACGAGCCAGCTCTGATCACATGCGCAACCCTTCATCCTTGCGCATGCCGGGCGTGCGCAGTTCAGTCGTCGCGTTGGCCGGCGCCCTTCTTTGCGCGCTCTGTGCGGCGACGCCTCTGCAGGTCAGCGTCCTCGACAAGGACGGACAACCCGTCGTCGATGCGGTGGTCGTCGTGGTCACCGCTTCGAAGGCCGCACCGTCCCGGCCGCTGCCCAAGGAAGTGACGATCAGCCAGGAAAGGATGCGCTTCGTGCCGGCCGTGAGCCTGGTCGCCCCCGGTGCCAAGGCGCACTTCGTCAACAACGACCCGTGGGAGCACCATGTGCGCGCTTCCGCCGCCGGCGTCGCGCAGTTCGATGTGGGTCCGGGGGGCGGCTTCGAGCTGATGATCGCCGGCAAGCCAGAGGGCAAGCCCGGCAAGGTCGCTGATGCCACCTTCGACAAGGCCGGCGCCGTGCTGCTCGGCTGTCACCTGCACAGCTCGATGCGCGGGCATGTCTACGTGAGCGACTCGCCCTGGGCGGCGCTGACGGGCCCGGACGGCATCGCCGCGCTCGACGTCCCCGAGGGCGCCGCGTCGATCAAGGTGTGGCACGCGGACCAACTCATCGACATCGCGCCGCTCCAGGTGATGCTCGACGACGCACCTGCGAAGGCCACTCTGCAACTCAACGTGGTGCCGCGGCGCAAGCGGATCTGAGGCTGGGACATACCCGTAGGGATCGGTGATTGGAATTAATCCGGGTAAAATGCTGCCCCCATGACCGATACCCAACTCACCCAGGATGGCCTGCGCTATGTCAAGAAGGCGCCAGGCTCGATCATCACCACGCCCCGCGCCGAATCCATGATGTCTTGCTTCAAGTGCGGCAAGTTCGTCATTCGCACTTCGATGACGTCGCGCCGCTTCCTCGGCAAGAACCATCTGGTCTGCGCGCCCAAGTGCTCATAGGTGGCGAACGCCACCGCTGAATCGCGCCAACGCGTTATCCAGCCCTGCGCTGCATGCCCCGCGCGACATCCCTCACCACCGTCCTGAGGGACTGCACCATCGGGTGCTCATCCAATTCCTTGAGCGTGAAGAAACTCACCGGCGGCAAGTTCCAGCTCAAGCGATGGGGTAGCGCCGCGCAGTTTCCTGCCTGCTCCATCTCGGCCACGACGTCGCGGGCCAGGATGGAGATCGCGTTCGGCTCCGTCCGCAGCACCGTCTCCATGCTGCGGATCGACGTCGTCTCCAGCATCGGGACCGGGGGTTGCACGCCGGCGCCCACGAAGATGGCGTTGTAGGTCCTGCGCATGGGCGTGTTCGGCGGCGGCAGGATCCAGTCGAGTTGCGCCAATCGCGCCCAGTCCAGCGGCCCGCGGGACAAACGCTTCAAGCTCTTGGCGGCCACCACCAGGCAAGGCGCCTGCTCGTAGATCGCCTCCTGCACGAGGCCTGTCGCATCGCCGTCATAAGAGCGTCCGATGGCGCAATCGAGTTCGCGCGCGATGAGTCCGGCGACGAGTTCGTCGGTCGTGCCTTCGCGCGTCATCACCGCCATGCGCGGGCTTCGATCCAGCAAATGGGTGAGCGCTGCGGACAGCAGCTGTTGGGGCACCTGTTGCGTCAGCCCCAGGCGCAGGCGCCCGCTGCGGCCAGCTTCGAGCGAGGTGAGGACACGCGTGGTGGCTTCCAGTTCCGCAAGCCAACGCCGCGCGTAGTGCAGCACCGCGTCACCTGAAGACGTGGGCACCAGGCCGCGGCTCGTGCGTTCGAAGAGTCGGCTGCCGAAGATGTCTTCCGCTTCGCGCAAGGCCTTGGTAATGGCCGGCTGGCTCAACCGCATCTCGGCGGCCACTCGGCCAAGCGTGCGATGGCGGTCGATGGCCTGAAGCAGCGACAACTGCCGCAGCTTCAGGCGAGAGAGCAGCGCGTGCTGCAGGTCGGCGGCGGGGTCGCGGGCGGTCGGCAAGCCATAACTCCATGGTTATCAGTCAATCAGAATTTAATGCATTTCGGTGATTTGAGGCGCCTAGACTTTCTCCATGCCCTCCGCGACGACAGCCACCGAATCGATCTCCACGGTCTTCACGGCCAAGCTCCTCGACGGGCTCGAAGCAGCGCGCAATGCCGACGCCGCCATGCGCGAAGTCGACCGCTGCCGAACCCTCATCGCCGGCGACAGCGTGTTCAGCATCCAGCAGAACGTGACGACCGAACGCGACCCCGTCGACGAGATCCGGCTGCGCCGCTTCTATTCATCGGTGTCGGAGCACTATCCGGTGAACGGCGCCAAGCGCAAGACGCTCACGCCGTGGACCGAGTGCCTCTTCATACAGGGCCGCGTTTTCGTCGGCGAGGGCGAGGAGACGCTGGCAAGCCATTTCGACGACTTCGACCAGATGCGTCCCTACGGCCTGCGCAGCGTGATCAACGTGCCGCTGCTCCACGGGAACCTCTGCTACGCCACCTTCAACGTCTTCGGCACGCGGGCGCACTGGCTGCCGCAGGAGGTCCTCGGCATCCGCCTGCTGGCCCTCGCCGCGGCGCGCTGGGTGCCGCGCGCAATCGGCCTGTCGTACCGCTTCGCGGGCGCATCCCTTACCCATCCTCTGGAGGCTTGACCATGCAAAGCAAAGTACCTGTCGTGATCGTCGGCGGCGGCCCGGTGGGCCTTTCGATGGGGATCCTGCTGCAGCGCTTCGGCATCGACTTCGTGCTGCTCGAACGCAGCCCGACGACCACGACCCACCCCAAGGCGCGGGGCACCTACACGCGGACGATGGAGATTTTTCGCCAGTGGGGCATCGACGGCCTGATGAAGCGCCATGCGCTGCCGGACGGCGCCGACTTCTTCTCCTTCTGCGAGTCGATGACGGGCCACGAATGGGGCCGCACCACCCCGGAGCCCAACGTGGGCCACTCGCCGTGCTGGAAGATCATCCAGTCGCAGGACACGGTGGAGACGGAGCTGCTGGACCATGCACGCAAGAGCGAAGTCGGCCGCTTCCTGTTCGGCCACGAGTACCTGCACTACGACGAGGGCGGCAGCGGCATTGCGGTGACCGGCCGCAAGCTCGACACCGGCGAGACCATGACCTGGCACGCCCAGTACCTGATTGCCGCGGACGGCGCCACGAGCGCTGTGCGCCGCCAGGCCGACATCGAGATGCGCGGACCCGCCACGCTGGCCGTGATGGCCAACGAATTCTGGCAGGCCGACCTCTCCCACGTGCGCGACGCGGCCACCTGCGCCGGCTGGCGCGTGTATGCCAAGGATTCGCCCTACCCGATCACGACCGTGCTCAACACCAACGGCAAGGACCGATGGCTGAACCTCCTGCCGGTGGGACGCGAGGTGGACGAACGCATCGGCGAACGCAACGATGACGAAGTGGTGCAACTCGCCCGCACTATCTCGGGCGTTCCCAACCTCGATGTGAAGGTGATCAATCGCTCGGTGTGGCGCATGAGCCGCCAGGTGGCCGCGAGCTTTCGCAAGGGGCGCGTTTTGCTCGTGGGCGACTCGGCGCATCGCTTTCCGCCGAACGGCGGCTACGGCATGAACTCCGGCATCCAGGACGCGCACAACCTCGCATGGAAGCTGGCCTTCGTCATCACAGGTCGCGCCAGCGCGCGCCTGCTGGACAGCTACGAGAGCGAACGCCGCCCCGTGGCGGAATCGAACGCCGACTTCAGCCTGCACAACGCGACGCGCTTCATCCAGTGCGACGAGGCCCTGCGCTCCGGCAACCCGGACCGCATCGACTTCTGGATCCGCGACAGCGACAACCACATCCACAGCATCGGACAGTCGCTGGGCTTTTGCTACGAGGATGGTGCTGTCATTCCAGACGGCACGGGCAAGCATGTGATGCGCGCGCGCTGGTACGAGCCGAGCGACCGGCCGGGCATGCGCTTTCCGCACTTGTGGCTGGACCTGGCGCGGCGCCACACCACGCTCGACTGGTTCGACAAGGACTTCGTGCTGGTGGCGGGGCCGAAGGCGGATGGCTGGATGGAGGCGGCGCGTGCTGTGTCCGGCAAGAACGGACGCACGGTGCAGGCCCACCAGTTGGACGACTCGCACGAGAAGGACGGCCTGCTGCTCGGCCTGCGCGGTGCGGTGCTCGTGCGGCCTGACGGGCATGTGGCGTTCCGCATGCCATGGACGCCATCGGATCCGGCCGCCGAGCTGTCGGCCGCGCTCGCCCGACTACTGGACTGATGCCATGCCCGTCACCGCACTCCACCACTACACGATCCGGTGCACGCCGGACGAGTTGCCGCCGCTGGTCGATTTCTACACGCGCGTGATGCGCCTGCAAGTCGGCGCCCGGCCTGAGATCCCTGCACCCGGCGCATGGCTGTACGCGGACGGCCAGCCGATCGTGCACTTGTATGCGCATCTGTCGGAGCCCGACGCGGCAACGCAGCCGGTGACCGGCCCCCTGGACCACATCTCGTTCCGCTCGCACGGCCTGAAGGAGATGCGCGAGCACCTCGGTGCGATGGGCGTGCCGTTTGCCGAGGCGCCGATTCCAGGATGGGGTATCCATCAGTTGTTCCTCCACGATCCACGCGGGCTGAAGATCGAGATGACCTTCTGGATGGGCCAGGAAGAAGGGAACGCGACATGACCGACTTCATCCAGGCCGGCGAAGTGCGTGTCGCCTTCGAGCGCGAAGGCCGGGGCCCGGCGCTGGTGCTGATGCACGGCGCGGAGGCCTCGCGCCAGATGTTCGCCGCGCTGGTGCCACATCTCGCGAAGCACTTCACCGTGCTCACGTACGACCAGCGCGATTGCGGCGACACGCAGGCACCCGAGCGCGCGTCGACGCTGGCGGACCTGGCGAACGACGCGCACCAGTTCATCAGGGCGATGGGGTTCAAGCGCGCGCATGTGTTCGGCTCGTCCTTCGGCGGACGCGTGGCGCAGGCCCTGGCGCTGCTGTATCCGAAGTCGATCGATCACCTCGTGCTCGCGAGCACCTGGCCGCTGCCGCGTCCGTATGAAGAGCTGTGCCCGGACGCACACCGACTGGCCGAGTTGCGGCAGGGCCTGCCCGGCACGGCGGAAGAGCTAGCGACATGGTTCTTCCCCGAAGCCTTTCTTGCGCAGCGTCCGGAACTGCGTCGCGTCTTCACGAATGCCCGGCCGGTGTCGGCTCGCGCTGCGCGGCGGTCAGCCACGGTGGCTACGACGCTGGACCACGGCGTTGCGGACATCGTGGCACCCACCCTCGTGCTGGCCGGCGAGCTGGATCGCGTGGTGCCGCCCAGCGTGACGCTGGCCATGGCGGGGCGCATCCGCGGTGCCGATGCCGTCCTGCTGCCATCCATCGGCCACGTGACGGCCATGCAGGCGCCGGAAGTGCTCGCCCATCACATGGTTCGTTTCCTGAGCCCCGCGGGAGTCAAGGCATGAACACGACGAATGGCAGACCCGACTACATCCGCATCGCAGGACTCTCCAAGACATTCGGCGGCGGCAACGACGGCGTGCTTGCGCTCAAGGAGATCGACTGCACGATCCGCCAGGGAAGCTTCGTCACCATCGTCGGCCCCAGCGGCTGCGGCAAGAGCACGCTGCTGCGCATCCTGGCCGGACTGCTCGACTATGAAGTCGGCAGCGTGCTGCTCGACGGCCAACCCGTTCGCGGCACGCGGCGCGATGTGGGCGTGGTGTTCCAGAGCTCCATCCTGCTGCCGTGGCGCACCATCATCGAGAACGTGATGCTGCCGGCCGAAGTGCTCGGCCTGGACAGGAAAGTGGCACGCGAACGCGCCATGCAATTGCTGCACATGGTCCGCCTCGAGGGCTTCGAGCACAAGCTGCCGCGCCAGTTGAGCGGCGGCATGCAACAGCGCGCCTCCATCGCGCGCGCCCTGCTGCACGACCCCAAGATCCTGCTGATGGACGAGCCCTTTGGCGCGCTGGACGCGATGACGCGCGAGCGCATGAACCTCGAACTGCAGCGCATCTGGATGGAAAGCGGAAAGACCGTGGTGCTGATCACGCACTCGATCCCCGAGGCCGTGTTCCTGGGCGACCAGGTGTTCGTGATGTCGCCTCGCCCCGGCACGCTGGAACGCGTGCTGCCCATCGACCTGCCACGACCACGGACGATGGAAGCGATGTCGCATCCGGTCTTCGCATCGGCGGCCGCTTCGATTCGCGAGCGCTTCTCGCATGCCGCTTCGTTCGATTGAAAGGGTGCTGCCATGACCACTGCCACGTTGAATTCCGATTCCACCGGCGTCAGGCCCGCCAAGCCGCCGCGCCCGCGCCGTGCCAACCCGCTGGCGTCCACCCGCGTGCAATCCATCCTGCTGCTGGTCACCTTGCTCGGCGCGTGGGAGGCGGCGGTGCGGCTGTTCAAGGTGCCCCAGCACCTGGTCCCGCCGGTCAGCGACATCGCGGTCGCACTCTGGCGTGGCCTTGCCACGGGCCCGTTGGCCAAGGACGGCTTCTGGTACCACGGCGGCGTCACGCTCGCGGAGATCCTGCTGGGCTTCCTGATCGGCAGCGGCGTCGGCCTGGCGATCGGCATCGTGGTGTCGCAGATGCCCAAGGTGGAGGCACTGCTGGAACCCTACGTGGCGGCGCTGCAGAGCGTGCCCAAGGTGGCGGTGGCGCCGATCATCGTGGTGTGGCTCGGCTTCGGCATCGGCTCCAAGGTGATGATCATCTGCCTGCTGACCTTCTTCCCGGTGCTGGTCACCAGCATCGCGGGCTTCAAGGCGGTGGACCCGGACCGCATCGACCTGCTGCGCTCGCTGTCCGCCACGCCCTGGCAGATCTTCCGCAAGGCCAAGTTCCCGAGCGCCCTGCCCTACGTCTTCGCGGGTCTCAACATGGCCGCGGCCTTCAGCGTCGTGGGCGCGGTGGTGGGCGAATTCGTCGGCGCGCAGGCGGGCCTCGGCGTGCTGATCCTGCAGATGGAAGCGCAGGCCGACACCGGCGGCAGCTTCGCAGTGTGCGTCGTTCTCTCGGTGATCGGCATCGCGCTGACGGTGTTGCTGCGCCGCATTCAACGACGGGTGCTGCACTGGATGCCCGCCGACGCCTCGCAGCGCACGGTGAATGTCTAGATTTTTCTCGAACGTCGCCGGCGTGATGCCGGCAAGGAGCGGACCATGTTGACACGACGTGATTTCGGATTGGGCATCGGCGCCCTGGGCCTCATGGGCGGCGGCCTGCCTGCCATGGCACAGAACCTGCGCGTGATGAAGGTGGCGAACACTGCCGCGGTCAACGACCCGCAGCAGTGCTTCGTGACCGCGGGGCAGTACCCGAAGCTCGACTTCTACAAGCCCGGCGGCGTGGATGTGGAGTACGTGAACATGTCGAGCATGACGCAGGCGCTGCAAAGCCTGCGCGCCGGACATGTGGATTTCGGGCCAGCCGTGCCCGGCATCCTGCTGCCGGCGATGGCCAAGGACCCGACGCTGGACCTCGTGAGCGTGTACAAGTGGCTGCCCCGCAATGCCAACGTGATCGTGGTGAAGCCGGGCAGCCCGATCAAGACGGCGGCGGACCTGGCGGGCAAGCGCATCGGCGTGCGCAGCCAGGGCGACACCGGGATCGTGATCACCCGGACCATGCTCGCCGAACTCGGCCTGAAGGACGACAAGTGCGAATACATCGCCATCGGCGACGGCGCGCCGGCCGGCGCGGCGATCGACAACGACCGTGTCGATGCCATGGTGGCCTTCGACACGGCCGCGGCCCGCATCGAACTGGTGGGCACGCCGCTGCGCTACGTGCCGCTGACGCCGAAGTTTGCGCAGGTGGGTTCCGGCTGGATCTGCGTGCCGCGCAAACTGCTCAAGGACGAGCACAAGAACCTGGTGGCGCTGTTTCGCGGCATCGCCAAGTCCACCATCTTCGCGAACAGCAACCTCGACGCCGCCATCGACCTGCACTGGGCCGTGTACCCCGAGAGCCGACCGAAGGGCCGCAGCGAGGAAGAAGCACGCAAGGAGCTGTCGTTCATCCTGAAGGACCGCAAGAACAGCTGGATGCGCCGCCCCGACGATCCGGACCAGCGCATGGGCGCGTCGACGCCGGCCGAGTGGAAGGCCAACATCGAGATGGCCGCCGAAAGCAGCAAGAACCCGAAGCTGGGCGAAGAACTGGGCGATCCGAATCGTCTGTTCACGAACGAACTGATCGACGAGGTCAATGCCTTCGACAAGCAGGCCGTGGTGGAGATGGCGAAGTCGTTCCGGCTGTAGGTGCAGGGCGAGTCTCGATGCCTTTCTCGTGCTCCAGCAGCCACCGTTTGCGGTGCAGTCCCCATGCATAGCCCTTGAGGTCGCCGCCCGCGCCAAGAACGCGGTGACATGGCACGATGATGGCTATCGGATTCGCGCCCACCGCCGAACCCGCGTCAACAGCCGCACGCCAGTCATCGATGCCCATCGCCTTGCCGACTGACCCATAGGTCGTCGTCTGCCCTGCGGGAATGCGGCGCAGCGCTGCCCATGCGCCTTCTTGCTGCTCGGTACCGGCCGTCGCCACTTCGATGTTGCCGAGCGCGTCCAGTTGCCCGGCGAAGTACTGCTGCAGTGCTTCGGCCACGGCTTTCGGTGCCGGTCCTTCGATCAGTTCATACGTGCCGTACTGCTCGCGCAGGTTGCGATGCATGCGCGAACGTCGGTCCGCGAATTCCAGCGCACGGACATGACCGCGTTCGTCGGCGGCAAGCAGCATCGCACCCAAGGGCGATGTCAGGTCACTCAGGATCATCTTCATGGTCGTTCCTCGCTACCAGGCTTGGGCAGGTGAAGTTGGTGTTGCAGTGATCACAGCTTAGGAACGCAAGGGGATTGGGTCACTCCGGTCCTTGCGATCGATATCGCGTTGACCGTGTGAGTTCAAGCGCAAGAAACGGATCGTTCTTCGCGGACATGTTCACTACGCTCCCTTCATCACCCACTCTCAAGAAGGAGCACTCTCATGTCTATCGAGCAAGACAACAAGGCCATCGTCGGCCGCTGGTTCACCAGTTTCTGGGGCAAGACCTGCGATCTCGGCATCGTCGATGAAATCGCTGCGCCCGACATGCTCTTGCAGTACTCGCTGCACGAGCCGCGTCGTGGCCGGGAGGCCATCAAGGCCTTCATGACGGACTTCCGCAAGGCGTTTCCCGATCTCAATTTCTGGGGCGCTGCGGACCTGATCGCGGAAGGTGACTACGTGGTCGGACGGTGGGAAGGCGGCGGTACGCACACGGGTCCCGCGTTCGACGACTTCCTGGTCGGCGGACTGCCGGCGGCCACGGGTCGGAAGATGCACTTCACCGGAACGACGGTACTGCGCCTGAAGGACGGAAAGATCGTCGAGGAGATCGGTCTGGACGACGGCGTGAAGGCGCTGACCCAACTCGGCCTCTTGAAGGCCGCCTGAAGCGAGGGCAAGGCAGAGTCTCCGACGACGCGGACAAGAGTGCGAGATCATTCGCGTCCATGCACCCACACCAAGGCCCCCGCTGGCGCTGGTTACCCGTCGAGGGCAGCTGGCGATACCACCTGCTCCTGGCCGGGACGGGCATGTTCATTCTGGGGCCGCTGGCCGGCGTGACCGCGGCCTACATGAACTTCTCGCTCGGCTTCTTTGTGGGCGGGCAAGTGCTGGCGGGCCTGCTCGGCTCCGCCGTCACCGCGGGCTACGGCGCGCCGGGGCGCCACGGCGCCAACTACATCCAGACCGCCGCCGCCTCGGTGGCCAGCATGAGCGGTATGGGCGTGCTGCTTCAGGCCATGGCGTGGATGGGCCTGGCGCAGCCGCCGGCCTGGCAGATGGTGCTGTATCTCGCCTGCGTCGGCATGTTCGGCGTCGGCGTGGGCATGCTCTACACGCCGGTGTTGGTGGACAGGATGCGCCTGGCCTTTCCTTCCGGGCTGGCGGTCGCCAACATTCTGCGGGCGCTGACCGACCCCGCGCTCTTGCGGCGCTCGGTGCGGCAACTCGGAGGCGGCATCACTGTCGGATTGATGACGGGCCTGGCTTCGGCCCGCGTGCCGCTGCTGGGCGCCATCGGCCTGTCCGCATCCACCTTCGGCGCGGGGCTCGTGATCGGCGCGCGCATCGGCATCCCCGCGGTCATCGGGGGTCTGATCGGTGTCGTACTGCAGCCGTACTTCGTCTCGATCGGCTGGTTGCAGCCGGGCGACCCGCCGCGCAAGATCATGTTCCTCATTGCCTTGGGCACGATCATGGGCGCTGCGCTGGTGGACATGGCGCTGATCTTCGCGCGAGCCCTTCCGCGCGCGCGACTTCAGGCTGCACGCGATGCGGAGCCGCCGGTCAACGACGATTGGCGGCGCATCAACAGCACGCGCCTCATCCGGTGGGTGCTTTTCTGGGCCGGCGCCACGGTGGCCTGCGGCCATTGGCTGTTGGGACAGCCGCTCTTCTTTCTCGTCGTGGCAGTGGCACTGGTCTTTCTCTTTGCGCTGGTCAACGGCATCTCGGTGGGCGTCAGCGACTCCAATCCGATCTCCTCCGCCTTCGTCGTGACGATCGTCATCCTTGCCGCGCTGGGCTTGCGCGACCCCGGCGTGGGCCTGATGGCCGGCGCGGTGCTGCTGGTGGCGACCAGCGTGGCCTGCGACATGCAGCAGGACCGCTCCACCGGCTGGCGGCTCGGCACCCCGCGCGTCATGCAGTTCCGCTACCAGGTGCTGGGCATCATCGTGGGCGCCACGCTGGCGGTGGTCTTCGCGCGACTGTTCATGGCGGCTTATCCGGTGCTGTTGCAGGACCAGACGGTGCTGAAGGCCGACCAGCAACCGGCCGAGTGGAGTTCTGCCATGACGTACAAGTTCGTCGGCGTGCTGCGAAGCCTGACCAATGACCTGCCGTTCCAGCGCACCGCCATAGGCGTGGGCATCGCGGTTGGCCTGGTCGTGGAGGTATTGCGCAAATGGCTGCGACCGTGCAGCTTCGTGCTCGACGCCATCGTGTTGCCTTCGCCCTATGCGCTTTCCTTCGGCGGCTTCGTCAACCTGCCGACATCGCTGTGGCTCGGTGCGGGCGGCGTCGCCGGCAGCCTGTGGACGGCGCGCGCGCCCGCGCGGCCCGACGTGCCGGAGGACATGAGCAGCGCTTCGCTGTTTGGCGGAGGGTTGATCGCCGGCGATGCGTTGGCCGCGGTGGGGATTGGCGTAGTCAGCTTGCTCGCGGTGTTGACTTAGGGCGCTAGACCGACAGCAGCCGCTGGAAGAACGAGCGGTAGCGTCGCATGGCCACGCGCAGATCCTCGGTGGAGATCGGGTCCGCTTTTGCAACCTGCGCCTCGACGCGGCTGCGCTCCTCTTCAAAGGTCTCGCTCAAGCTTCGCAGGACCTGGTTCACCAGTTCGTCGGCGTTTCGCACCGCCTGCCGCGGGTCGTCGACGAAGCCGATCTGGACGGCGTCCCAGCCGCGGCGGAAATCCTCGGCGACCTCGGTCGAGAGCAGCGGTTCGAGGTCGTCGCCGTCGTCCGGCTTGACCTCGGCTCGGTCATCGATCCTCATGCGGGTCCTCTCGACAGCGCCGTCAGTGGCGGGCTCGACAACACCTTCAGCCACCGGCTCGTCGGCCCATGCGTCCGCGATCCGCTCGGTGGGCTGGTCGTCTTCCCGGTAGGCACCCCGCTCGGCGAGACGGCTCACGCCAACAGGCGTCGTCGTCATCACATCGTCTGGGGCGACGGATCCCGCTACATCGGGTGCCTCGGCGAGCGTCACTGCCTCCGCTTCGGCTTCCCTTGTCTGACGGCGTCTTGAATCGAAAATCATGATCGAACCTCCATCGGCCGCGCAGGCCGGATTGACTGCACAGGCCGTGCGCCCGGCCGTTGCTCACGCACTTCCAGCAACTCATCGAACAGCGCGCGGTAGTGGACCACTGCCTTGCGCAGTTCTTCGGTCTCGACCTCGCCCTGGAGATTGCGCCGGCGGATCTGTTGCGCTGCGCGGTAGTTGCTCACGACGGAAGGGTGATCCACCGAAACGTCCGCTGCCCGGTGCTCGAAATCGGCGAGCGGATAGCCGCGCTTGGCCAGCAGCTCGCGCACGAGCGCATCGGCCTGGTCGACCACACCTCGCGGGTTATCGACGAAATCGGCCTGCAAGGCCGTCCAGGCCGCGCTGAAGCGCGCGGCGTCTGCGGGAGTCAGCGGAACGATGGTCAGGCGTCCGACGCGATCCTCACGGCGCAGCAACTCGGCTTCGGCCTTGGCCCGGCTGTCGTGTGCCTCGACGGCACGTTCGTATTCCGGGCCGAAGCGCGCCCGCAATCGATGCGACTGCTTGCTGCGGCGGATCAAATAGGCAGCCAGTGCAATCAACACGACCGCCGCGACGATGGCGAGCGCGGTCAAGGTCTGCGGGGTCATCCTGTCCATGGCTTGGTCTCCTGAGGCTGAATTGCTGCGCTTGGGCACTTTGAATCAGTAGCGGCTCCATGCTGTTCCGCGGCGGACTTGTGCTCCCGCAGCCCAGGGGAGTTTTGCGCGTGGGAGGCTGCCTACAGCCTCATTGCTTGGCGGCACGCGTTGTCATCGCGCCGCTGTCTCGCGGGCATTTGCGCGGGTCCATACGGGCACCGTCAACCATCATTCGGCGCGTGAACCTGTCGGCATAAGACGACGCCCCCGCAACTGCCTCATGCCTGCAGCGGCAACTGCGTCGTCGACATCACCTGCTTGAGCACCATGAAGGTCCGTATCTGCCGCACACCGGGCAGGTACAGCAGTTGCTCGGCGTGCAAGCGGTTGTAGCTGTCGTTGTCGCGCGTGCGCACGAGCATGAAGTAGTCGAACTCACCGGTGACCACGTGACACTCCAGGCAACCCGACACTTTCTGCACGGCCTTTTCGAAACTGGCGAACGACTCTGGCGTGGAGCGGTCGAGCACCACGCCGATCATCACCAGCGTGCCGAAGTCCAGCGCCGCCGGATCGAGCAGCGCCACCACCTTCTTGATCAGCCCCAGCGACTTGAGTCGCTCGACACGCCGCAGGCAGGCCGGCGCGCTCAGGTTGACCTTGGCAGCGAGCGCCACGTTCGACACCGAAGCATCGCGTTGCAGCGCCCGAAGAATGGCGCGATCGGTTCGGTCCAGTCCATTCTTGTCTTGCAACTTTGTTGTGCTCATGGCGCCTTTCGCAGCATGAATCTCGGTCGTTTGTTCGATCAGCGATTCTTAGTGTCGTGAATCGCCATGATTTTGCAACCCTCGTTCAGGCGATTCTTTCTACGATTCACTTCATCTCTTGAACAAGGAATTCGCAATGAACCTGCACCAATTTCCGCGCTATCCGCTCACCTTCGGGCCTACGCCTATCCAGCCGTTGCGGCGGCTCAGCGCGCATCTGGGCGGCAAGGTCGAGCTCTATGCCAAGCGCGAGGACTGCAACAGCGGCCTGGCCTTCGGGGGCAACAAGACGCGCAAGCTCGAGTACCTGATCCCCGAGGCCATCGAAGGCGGATACGACACGCTCGTGTCCATCGGCGGCATCCAGTCGAACCAGACGCGGCAGGTCGCGGCGGTGGCGGCCCACCTCGGCATGAAATGCGTGCTGGTGCAGGAGAACTGGGTCAACTATTCAGATGCGGTGTACGACCGCGTGGGCAACATCGAGATGTCGCGCATCATGGGCGCGGACGTGCGGCTCGATGCCGCCGGGTTCGACATCGGCATCCGCAAGAGTTGGGAAGACGCGATGGACAGCGTGCGCCAGGCCGGCGGCAAGCCGTTTCCGATTCCCGCGGGCTGCTCCGAGCATCCGAAGGGCGGGCTCGGCTTCGTGGGCTTCGCGGAAGAAGTGCGACAGCAGGAAACGGAGCTCGGCTTCAAGTTCGACTACATCGTCACCTGTTCCGTCACCGGGAGCACGCAAGCCGGCATGGTGGTGGGCTTTGCGGCCGACGGGCGCGCCGATCGCGTGATCGGCATCGACGCATCGGCCAAGCCGCAGCAGACCTTCGACCAGATCTTGCGCATCTCGAGGCACACGGCCGAGTTGGTCGGTCTCGGCCGCGAGATCACGGAGAAGGACGTGGTGCTCGACACGCGCTTCGGTGGGCCGGAGTACGGCCTGCCCAACGAAGGAACGCTCGAAGCGATCCGTCTGAGCGCCCGCATGGAGGCCATGCTCACCGACCCGGTGTACGAGGGCAAGTCGATGCACGGGATGATCGAGAAGGTGAGGCTCGGCGAATTTCCCGCGGGCTCGAAGATTCTCTATGCGCATCTTGGCGGCGTGCCGGCCCTCAACGCCTACAGCTTCCTCTTTCGCAACGGCTGAGTGCGATGGACTGCCATCGGCGAGGTCCTACGCTGGCCTGCCGATCGCATGGCTAGACTGCTGGGTTCGCGCCCTGACAACGGGCTTTCTCCTGATCATTGCTTCACCAACGTTCAAAGGAGCCTCCTCATGATGAATCGATCCGAACCTGTCTGGCTGATCACCGGCTGCTCCACCGGCTTCGGCCGTGAACTGGCCAAGCTGGTGCTGGCGCGTGGATGGCGTGCCGTCGTGACGGCGCGCAAGCCCGAACAGGTCAAGGACATCGCCGAAGGCCATGGCGACAGGGCCCTCGTGCTCCCGCTCGACGTGACCCGACCTGAACAGATCGCCGACGTCGTCGCGCAGGCGAAGCAGCGCTTCGGCCGCATCGACGCATTGGTCAACAACGCGGGCTACGGCTATCTCGCAGCCATCGAGGAAGGCGAAGACGCGGAGGTTCGCGCGATGTTCGAGACCAATGTCTTCGGCCTGATCGACATGACCAAGGCGGTCCTTCCGACCATGCGCGCGCAGAAGAGCGGGCTCATCGTCAACGTGTCGTCGATTGGCGGCCTCTCGAGCTTTGCCGCAACCGGCTACTACCACGGCACCAAATACGCGGTCGAAGGCATTTCCGAATCGCTGGCGACCGAAGTCAAGCCATTGGGGATCGATGTGCTGATCGTCGAGCCGGGTCCGTTTCGCACGAACTGGGCCGGCCCTTCCATCAAGCAGTCCGCCACGCGCATCGACGCGTACGACGCGACCGCTGGCGAGCGCCGCAAGCAAACCGAGGCGCGCAGCGGCAACCAGGCGGGCGATCCGGTTCGCGCGGCCCAGGCCATCATCGACGCCGCGCTCTCCGATACCCCGCCCTTGCGGCTGCTGCTGGGCAAGACGGCGCTGGAACTGGCACGCAAGAAGCTCGATTTCATGCGCGGCGACTTCGATCGGTGGGAGTCGACCACGCTCGGCGCCGACTTCCCCGCTGGCGGCTGATCGCAAACGTGGCAGCATGATGCTTCGTCATCCCATCGAGGAGCAGCACCATGACCCGAAGTCGCCTGCGCGCCGCGATCTTCTGCGCCGCATGGGGAGCCAGCGCGGCGGCACTCGCCCAGCAGACAGCCGATCCAGCCACCGCCCAGCAGCGCTATGACCGCGCGATCGCCTACTGCAACAACGCCAACCTGCCGCGTCCGGAGCGCGATGCCTGCGTGCGCGACGCAGGAAGGGCCCTGGACCGGGCCCGCGGCGGCCTGGCCCCCAACGTCGACGTTATCTCGCCCGATGGCCGCTCGACCGTGGTGATGCCGGACAACGCGCCGCCGCCCCAGGGCAACGATGACACCGTGACCTCGCCCGACGGCCGCTCCACGATCGTGCTGCCCGCTGGCGGCGACCGGCCAATGCCCCAATGAGCGTTTCGCGGCCGACAATTCGCGGATGTCGATGCGTGCCGCTGAAATCCTCTACCCGGTTCTCGCGCTGGCGGCCTGGACCGGCCTCGTGCTGTTGCTGATTCCCGTCGCGCGATTTCGCGCGGGCCATCGGCGCGAAGTCACCTTCCTGGACTTCAGGTTCGGGGAATCGGCGTCCGTGCCGACACGGGTGAGCATTCCCAATCGGAACTACATGAACCTGCTCGAAGCGCCGATGCTGTTCTATGTCGTGTGCCTGCTGTTGTACGTCACTTCCGGCGTGACGCTTCAGGCCCTCGTGCTGGCATGGGCGTACGTCGCACTGCGCATTGTTCACAGCCTGATTCACCTGACCTACAACCGGGTTCCGCATCGGCTGGCCGCGTTTGCCGCCAGCAACGGCGTTCTCGCCGCGCTTTGGGTGGCCGCGGGCGTGCATGTCGTTTCCAGTGCGTAGCCCGCCGTACGCTTCGCGAATGCACCCACTGCCCGTTCGCCTTCCGCCCGGCTGCGATCTCAGGCGCGCGCTGGAGACGCTTTGCCGTGATCAATTCCAGAATGGCGCCTTCGTGCTTTGCGGCATCGGCAGTCTCATCGATCCAAGACTTCGGCTGGCCGGGGAGAGCGACGAAGCGTGTTACGAAGGCCCATTCGAGATCCTCACCCTGACCGGCACCGTGACCCCACAGGGCGCGCATCTGCACATGAGCATCGCGTCTTCGGAAGGAGATGTCAGGGGCGGGCACGTCGTGTACGGCAATGTGGTCAGGACCACGGCCGAACTGCTGCTTGTGCAGGCATCGGATTGGGAGTTGCTGCGCGAGCATGATGCAGCGACCGGCTTCCTCGAACTGGTCGCGCGCCGTCGGCCAGTCAAGAACAAGCCTTGATCGGACCTTGATCCGCCGCCCTATTCCGCCCGCCTGCCCATGCTGCGTACAGAGCTCGGCAAAGACCGAACCATCTCGGCCAGATAGGTCGTCAGCTCGGATTCATCGTTCCGGCGGCGATTCATGATCACGGGCGTCGTCACGCCTTCGTCGCTCAAAGGCAGGTAGAGAACGCCTTCCCGGTGCAGGTTCTGCACCGACTGCGGCACCAGCGCATAGCCGAGGCCGGCAACCACGAGCCCGATGGCGGTCTGCACCTCGTTGGCCTCCAGCGCGATCATGGGCTTCAATCCACGCGACTGGAACATTTCCAGCACCTGGTCGGCATAGCTCGGCCGTGGTTTTGCGGGGTACAGCAGGAGCGGCTCCGTCGCCAGTTTGGCCAGGCTGATCTTCTTGTGCTTGACCAGGCGGTGGTTCACGGGCAAGGCCACCATCACGGGCTCCTCGCGGACCAGTTCGCCAACAACGTCATCGTCGTCGAAGTTCAGCCGCCCGAAGCCCACGTCGATGCGGCCCGCCTTGAGGCCCTCCACCTGCTGCACCGTCGTCATCTCGTAGAGGTTCAACTCGACCGTCGGCTGGGCTGCGCGGAATTGCCGGATCACGTCCGGCAACTTGCCATACAACGTGGAGGGCGCGAAGCCGATCGCGTACCAGGTGCGCCGGCCGCCGGCGATGCGTACCGTTGCGGCTTGCACCTCCGCCATGCGATCGAGCATCTGCTGCGCCTGGATCTGGAAGAATCGACCGGCCGGCGTGAGACGCAGCGGCCGCGAACTGCGGTCCAGCAGCTCCGCACCAAGTTCCTCTTCGAGCGTGCGGATCTGTCGGCTCAAGGGCGGCTGTGCAATGTGCAACTGCTCGGCCGCGCGGCTGAAGTTCAGTTCGCGCGCGACCGCGCAGAAATAGCGCAAGTGACGCAATTCGAGGTGCATGGAATCTCCTGTTCGAAGAATGCGCGGGTCAGTGGAAACCCGATGTCTCCATACCTTGAAGGTATTTTGCCGGACCCAATCGATATTGGACCAAAGGCATCGTGAAGACGAACATTCAACCCATGAACACGAGCCCCACCATTCAATCCATCGAAGCCGTCCTGGTCGACCTGCCGACCATCCGCGCGCACAAGCTGGCCATGACCACCATGATGCGCCAGACGCTCGTGATCGTTCGCCTCGTCTGCAGCGACGGCCTCACCGGCATCGGCGAGGCCACCACCATCGGCGGCCTCGCCTACGGCGACCAGAGCCCGGAAAGCATCAAGAGCGCGATCGACAACTACCTCGCCCCGCTGCTGGTCGGCACGGACGCGACCGGTGTCAACGTCGCGATGCAGCGCGTGTCGGCCGCCGTGCAAGGCAACTCGTTCGCCAAGTCGGCGATTGAAACCGCACTGCTCGATGCGCAGGGCCAACGCCTCGGCCTTCCCGTCCACGCCTTGCTGGGCGGCGCGATGCGCAGTGCGCTTCCTGTCCTCTGGACGCTCGCCAGCGGCGATGCCACACGCGATGTCGACGAGGCGCTTGCCTTGATCGAGGCGCGCCGCCACAAGGTCTTCAAGCTGAAGATCGGCAGCCACCCGCTGGCCGAGGACATTGCCCACGTGCAAGCCATTCGACGCGGTCTTGGCGATGACGTGATGCTCACCGTCGACGTCAACCAGGCTTGGGACGAGACCACCGCCGTGCAAGGTATCGCGGCGCTCGAAGCCATCGGCGTCGGCCTCATCGAGCAACCTGTGGCACGCCGCAATCGCCGTGCATTGCAGCGGCTCGCTTCCCGCTTCGACGTGGCCATCATGGCCGACGAAGCGGTGCACGACGCCATCGATGCCTTCGACCTGGCCGCGAACGCCGCTGCGGACGTCTATGCGCTCAAGATCTCGCAAGCGGGCGGCCTCTGGCCGACCTTGCGTGCCGCGGCCGTTGCCGACGCCGGCGGCGTCGGCATCTACGGCGGCACCTTGCTCGAAGGCAGCATTGGCAGCATCGCCGCCGCCCATGTGTTTGCGGCCTGCCCGACGCTCACCTGGGGCACCGAACTGTTCGGACCCCTGCTGCTCAAGGACGACATCGTCGTCAAGCGTCCCGACTACCGCGATTTCGAGTTGCAACTGCCGCAAGTGCCCGGCCTGGGCGTGGAACTCGATCTCGACAAGCTCAACTTCTATCGCCGCGACCGCGCCTCGCAGTCCGTCGCCGTCACCGCCTGAGGGTCCTCACCATGCTGTTCCACGTCGAAATGACCGTTTGCCTCCCGCACGACATGCCACCGGCGCAAGCCGACCAGCTCAAGGCGCGTGAGAAGGAGATTGCGCAAGGCCTGCAGCGCGACGGCGTCTGGCGCCACCTGTGGCGCGTTGCCGGGCGCTACGCCAACGTCAGCATCTTCGACGTCGCCGACAACGCGGCCTTGCACGACACGCTGATGACGCTGCCCTTGTTCCCCTACATGGATATCGAGGTGCGGCCGCTCTGCCGTCACGCCTCGTCCATCCATCAAGACGACCGCTGACTTCCATCTTTCTTCAACCCACCCCCACGACCCCACGGAGACAAAGCCATGAACGAAATGAGCAAGACCCAGCTGCTGGAAAGAGTCACCCACTCGAACCGGCCCAACGGCAACCCGCGCGTCCAGACGATCACGGCGCGCATCGTCGGTGACCTTTTTCGGGCGATCGACGACCTGGACATCCAGCCCGACGAGTTCTGGGCTGGCGTCGACTGGCTTTCGCGCCTGGCATCGAGCGGCCAGGCCGGCCTGATCACCGCCGGCCTCGGCTTCGATCGCCTGCTGGACATCCGCCTCGACGAAGCCGACGAACGCGCAGGCCGCAATGCCGGCACGCCGCGCGCCATCGAAGGGCCGCTGTATATCGCCGGAGCGCCGCTCGCCAAGTACGAAGTGCGCGTCGATGAAGAAGGCGACGCCAAACGCGGCGAAACGATGGTGATGGAAGGCCGCGTGCTCGACATCCACGGCAAGCCCGTGGCTGGCGCGATCGTCGATGTGTGGCACGCCAACGAACTGGGCCGCTATTCGCATTTCGATCCGGACCAGGCCGAGTACGCCCTGCGCCGCCGCATCGAGACCGATGCCGAAGGCCGCTATCGCTTCCGCAGCTTCCTGCCGCCGGGCTATGCGATTCCCCCGGACAGCCCGACCTCGGAGTTGTTCACCGCGATCGGACGCCACGGCAACCGTCCGGCGCACATCCACTTCCTCGTGGTCGCACCGGGCCTGCGCACGCTCACGACGCAAGTCAACGTTCCGGGCGACAGCTTCATCGACGATGACTTCGCCTTCGCGACGCGTGACGGGTTGATCCTCCAGCTCGAGAAGAACACGCCTGCCAAGGGTTACGAATCGCTCGGCGTGAACGAACCCTTCACCCGTGTGCCGTTCGACTTCGTCATGCAGCCGGCCGTTGACGAGAGCGAGGCCTCTCCCCAGGCCCGCGTGGCCCGCGCCGTCGGCTGATCCGACGCTGCTGCTCCTGAGCCGGCAGGGCTGGCCGGCCAGGAGTCCATTCCAGCCCATTTCCATACCGATCGTCGATGCGTGAAGCAGCGTGCTTCGGCCTGGCGACGACCGCCTTTCAGTGAATTCCCATTCGCTTACCTCCGAGGAGACACGCATGATCCCCATCTACCCCGTCCCGTCGACGCCGAACCTCGCCAAGCTCGACGCCTTGCTCGAAGACGATCCGGTCGAACACAAGTACCGCCTCGACCGTTCCGTCTTCACCGATGAGCAGTTGTTCGACCTGGAGATGAAGCACATCTTCGAAGGCAACTGGGTCTACCTGGCGCACGAAAGCCAGATCGCCAATGTCAACGACTACCTGACCGTGTATGTCGGCCGGCAACCGGTCGTCATCACGCGCAGCAAGGACGGCAAGCTGAACGCGCTGGCCAACACCTGCACACACCGCGGCGCCATCCTGTGCCGTCACAAGAAGGGCAACAAGTCCAGCTTCACCTGTCCGTTTCACGGCTGGACTTTCAACAACGCAGGCAAGCTGCTGAAGGTCAAGGACAACAGCGCCGAGGCCGGCTACCCCTCGAGCTTCAACTGCGAAGGCAGCCATGACCTGGCGAAGCTCGGCGCGTTCGAGAACTACCGCGGCTTCCTGTTCGGCAGCGTCAACCCTGACGTCGTGCCGCTGAAGGAACACCTGGGCGAGGCCGCCAAGATCATCGACATGATCGTCGACCAGTCGCCCGACGGCCTCGAAGTGCTGCGCGGTGCTTCCACCTACACCTTCGACGGCAACTGGAAGCTCGGCGCGGAGAACGGCGCCGACGGCTACCACGTGTCGTCCGTGCACTGGAACTACGCGGCCACCACCAGCCGCCGCAGCGTCGACGGCAAGGTCGACACCGTGAAGGCCATGAACGCAGGCAAGTGGGCGCAGCAAGGCGGCGGCTCCTACACCTTCAAGCACGGCCATCTGCTGCTGTGGACGAACTGGGCGAACCCGGAAGACCGTCCGCTGTACTCGAAGCGGGACGAGTGGATCGGCAAGTTCGGCGAAGCGCGCACCGACTGGATGCTGGGCAAGTCCCGCAACCTGTGCCTTTACCCCAACGTCTATTTGATGGACCAGTTCAGCTCGCAGATTCGCATCGTGCGGCCGATCTCGGTCAACAAGACGGAAGTGACGATCTATTGCATCGCGCCGAAGGGCGAGGCGCCGGAAGCACGCACGCGGCGCCTGCGCCAGTACGAGGATTTCTTCAACGCGACCGGCATGGCCACGCCCGACGACCTGGAGGAGTTCCGCTCCTGCCAGCACGGCTACGGCGCGCGCGCTGTGAAGTGGAACGACATGAGCCGCGGCGCCACGCACTGGATCAAGGGGCCCGATGCCACCGCCGACCTGATCGACCTCAAGCCTGACCTCAGTTGCGTGAAGACCGAGGACGAAGGCCTCTACATCGGACAGCACGAGTACTGGCTCGACACGATGAAGAAGGCCGTGGTTGCCGAACACGCCGCAGGAGGCCAGTGATGTTGACCTACCAGCAACTCCAGGCCTTCGTCTACTCGGAAGCCCGCGCGCTCGACGAACACCGCTGGGCCGACTGGCTTGCGTACTACGCGGACGACGCCGAATTCTTCATGCCCTCGTGGGATGACGACGACAAGCTAACGACGGATCCGCACAACGAGGTCTCGTTGATCTACTACCCCGACAAGCAGGGCCTCGAGGACCGCGTCTTCCGCATCCAGACCGAGCGCTCCAGCGCCACGATGCCTGACACACGAACGGGCCATGCGATCAACAACCTCGAGGTGCTGTCGCAGGACGAAGAGCAATGCGTCGTGTCCTTCAACTGGACCACGCACAGCTTCCGCTACGACATCGTCGACGTCTACTTCGGCAGCTCGCAATACACGCTCGACACGCGGGGCGAGAAGCCGCTGATCAAGCGCAAGTACGTGGTGCTGAAGAACGACTACATCCACCACCTGCTCGACATCTATCACATCTAGCTTTTCAAGGGTCAAGGAGACAACCATGACGTACAACATCGCCCTGCAGTTCGAGGACGGCGTCTCGCGCATCATCCCGTGCGAGCCCAACGAACTGGTCGCCGACGCCGCGTACCGCGCCAAGATCAACATCCCGCTCGACTGCCGCGACGGCGCCTGCGGCACCTGCAAGTGCCACTGCGAGAGCGGCAGCTTCACCATGGGCGACTACATCGAGGATGCGCTCGCCGACGACGAGGCCGAGAACGGCTATGTGCTGACCTGCCAGATGAGGCCCACGTCCGATTGCGTAGTGCGTGTGCCGGCATCGTCGGCGGCGTGCAAGACGGAAGTCGGCGCGCACGGCGGCAAGCTGACGCGGATCGAACGCGATTCGGCAACGACCGTCTCGTTCGAGCTGAAAGCCGAGCGCCCCCTGGCATTTCTGCCGGGTCAATACGTGAACCTGATGGTGCCGGGCAGCAAGGAGACGCGCTCGTATTCCTTCAGTTCCGCACCGAACAAGTCCGAACTGGCCTTCCTGATCCGCGACGTGCCCGACGGACTCATGAGCACCTACATGCGCCAGAAGGCGCAGCCCGAGGACTTCATGATGTTCACGGGCCCCTATGGCAGTTTCTACCTGCGCCCGGCTGTGCGCCCGATCCTGATGCTCGCGGGCGGCACCGGCCTTGCGCCCTTCCTGTCGATGCTGCTCTGGTTGAAGGACAACCCGACGGACCATCCGATTCGCCTTGCCTACGGTGTCAACACGAATGACGACCTGGTCGAACTCGAGACCCTGGCCGAGCTGAAGGCGAGCCTGCCGAACTTCGAGTTCTTCACCTGCGTGGTCGACCAGGAAAGCGGGCATCCCAGGCAAGGCTATGTGACCCATCACCTCTCGAGCGCTGACCTGCACGACGGCAACGTCGATGTGTACGTGTGCGGCCCGCCGCCGATGGTGGAAGGCGTGCGCAAATGGATGTCCGGTGTCGGCGTCACGCCCAGGAGCTTCCACTTCGAGAAGTTCTCGTCGGCCAACGAAGCGGTGGAAGCATGAACCCGGACCGCTTCAAGAACAAGGTCGTCATCGTCACCGGCGCGGCGCAAGGCATTGGCCGTGGTGTCGCCCTGCGCGTGGCGGCCGAAGGCGGGACCGTGCTGGCCGTCGACCGCGCCGAGATCGTCGAGGAGGTCGTCGCGGAAATCAACGAGGGCGGCGGCACTGCGGCGGCCTTCCAGGCCGATCTCGAAACCTTCGCGGGTGCGCAGGCCATGGTGGCGGAATGCCTGGCTCGGTTCAAGCGCCTCGATGTGCTCATCAACAACGTCGGCGGCACGATCTGGGCCAAGCCCTACGAGCACTATGAAGAGGCGCAGATCGAAGCCGAGATCCGACGCTCGCTGTTCCCGACGCTCTGGGCCTGCCGCGCCGCGCTGCCGTTCATGGTCGAGCAGAAGCGCGGTGTCATCGTCAATGTCTCGTCGGTCGCCACGCGCGGTGTGCACCGCGTGCCGTATTCGGCGGCCAAGGGCGGCGTCAATGCGCTGACCGCATCGCTGGCGATGGAGCACACGCGCAACGGCATCCGTATCAACGCCACCGCGCCGGGCGGAACCGACGCGCCGCCGCGTCGCGTGCCGCGCAACCAGTCCCAGGCCAAGCCCAGTGCGCGCGAGACCGCCTGGTACCAGGGCGTGGTCGATCAGACGGTGGATTCCAGCCTCATGCACCGCTACGGGACGATCGACGAGCAGGTCGGGCCCATCCTGTTCCTGGCATCGGACGATGCCTCCTACATCACGGGAACTGTCGTACCGGTCGCCGGCGGCGATCTCGGCTGACGCCGCGACGGTCTTTATTCACCCCACACATCGAGACAAACCATGCGCCACATCGATCTCCACAAGCTGGCCGACGAGGCCCGCTTCAATCGCTTCCACGGGCTGGTTCTCTTCTGGTGCGCCCTCATCATCATCTTCGATGGCTACGACCTCGCGGTGGCCGGCATTGCGCTGCCTTCGATCATGAAGGAGATGGGCGTGAGCCCGACGAACGCCGGCTTCATGGTCAGCTCCGCGCTGTTCGGCATGATGTTCGGCGCTGTCTTCCTGGGGACCATCGCGGACAAGATCGGCCGGCGACGCGCGATCGTCATCTGCATTGCACTGTTCAGCGCCTTCACCGCGGCCGCTGGCCTGACCCACGAGCCCGTCAGCTTCAGCGTGATGCGCTTCATGGCCGGGCTCGGCATCGGCGGCGTGATGCCGAACGTGGTCGCCCAGATGACCGAGTACTCACCGCGCAAGATCCGCAGCACGATGGTCACGCTGATGTTCAGCGGCTATGCCGTTGGCGGCATGCTGGCCGCGCTGCTCGGCAAGGGACTGATCGAAGCCTATGGCTGGTCGTCGGTGTTTCTTGCGGCAGGCTTGCCGATATTGCTGATCCCCGCGATCCTGAAATCGATGCCCGAGTCGATGCCCTTTCTCATCAAGGCGAATCGACTCGACGAATTGCAGCGCCTCGCGTCGCGCCTCGATCCGACCTACAGGCCAGGTGCCGGCGACAATTTCGCGCTGCCGCGCGAGGACAAGGCCGTGAGCGCGCCGATCGGTCGCCTGTTCCAGGAAGGCCGCGGGTTCAGCACCGTGATGTTCTGGATCGCGTTCTTCATGTGCCTGTTCATGGTGTACGCCCTCAGTTCGTGGCTGACCAAGCTGATGGCCACCGCCGGCTACAGCCTCGGATCGGCCCTGACCTTCGTGCTCGTGCTGAACTTCGGCGCCATGATCGGCGCGGTGGGCGGAGGCTGGCTCGCCGACCGCTTTCACATCAAATATGTCCTGGTAGGCATGTATGCGCTGGCGGCGGTGTCGATCACGCTGTTGGGCTATCGCGTTCCGACGGAAGCGCTGTTCCTGCTCGTCGGCCTGGCCGGCGCGTCGACCATCGGAACGCAGATCGTGACCTACGCCTACGTGGGCCAGTTCTATCCGATGGCGGTGCGTGCCACAGGTATCGGCTGGGCCTCCGGCGTGGGGCGAAGTGGCGCCATCCTCGCCCCGATCGTGATCGGCAGCCTTGTCGGCCTGGCACTCCCCCTGCAGCAGAACTTCATGGCGATTGCGATCCCGGCGGTGATAGCGGCAATCGCGGTCGCCTTGATCGACCATGGTCGCTCGACGGGTGCCCAACACGCGGATTCTTCGGTTGCGCGTCGCGAGAGTTCGATGGATCCCTCGAAATCCGTCGTACCCGGGCCGAGGACTTCTTCACCATGATTCAACGACTGCGCGCGATCCGCCAGGCGCTAAGCTTTCAGGGATGAACCTTCGATTTCGCGCCGCCCGCGTCCTTGCCGTGCTGGTGTTCCTGTTCAGTTGTGGCCTGGCCGACATCGCCGTCACTCCAGCCCATGCCGATCCCGGCTCCAACCCCAGCTGGGGCGCCATCGCGGCGATGTCCGGGTGGTACGGCTTCTCGTACAACCACCCTTCTCGCGAAGCGGCGGAGCGCGCGGCACGCGCCCAATGCGACCGCGCGGCGGGCCGTGCCAACACTTGCGTCGTCCGCGCGTACTTCGATCGCACATGCGGCGCGCTCGCGACGGGCAACTTTGGGGAATGGGGCACGGCCGTCGCTCCGACGGCGAGCGCCGCCGGCAAGGCCGCCGTGACCGAGTGCGACAACCATCTTCCGACGGAGCCTTGCAAGATGGTCGTCAGCGTCTGTTCGCCGCGCTGAGCGCGATCGGCTGGCTGCAGGCTCAGGCCGTGGGCAGCTTGTAGTCGCGAAACTGCTCGCGCAGCTTCGTCTTGAGCAGCTTGCCTGTCGCGGTATGCGGCAGTTCGTCGACGAACACCACGTCGTCGGGCAGCCACCACTTGGCGATGCGGCCGGCGAGGAATTCGAGCACAGCCTCCTTGCCGACATCGGCGCCCGGGCGCTTGACGACCAGCAGCAGCGGACGTTCTCCCCACTTGGGATGCGCGACGCCGATGATCGCCGCCTCGGCCACGCCAGGGCAGCCCATGGCCGCATTCTCGACATCGATGGACGAGATCCATTCACCGCCCGACTTGATCACGTCCTTCGCGCGGTCCACCAGTTGCAGGAAGCCGTCGGGGTCGATGGTCGCGACATCGCCCGTGCTGAAGAAACCTTCGTCGTCGATCACCACGCCGCCCTCGGACCTGTAGTAGCCGCTGGCGATCCAGGGCCCACGCACCCGCAGGTGGCCGAAGGCCTGGCCGTCCCACGGCAGCGGCTTGCCTTCGTCGTCGACGATCTTCAGGTCGACGCCCCACACACCGCGACCTTGCTTGAGCTTGACCTTCACCAGCGCTTCGCCGGAAAGCGCCTGTTGCTTCGGCAGCAGCTTGCTGATGACGCCAATGGGGCTGGTCTCGGTCATGCCCCAGCCCTGCACCACCTCTACGCCCAACTGGCCCTCGAAGCGCTCCAGCATCGCTCGCGAGACAGCCGCGCCGCCGATCCCCACGCGCTTCAGCGACAGCGCCGCCGTATCGAGATCGGGATTGGCATCGAGGTACTGGAAGAACATCAGCCAGACGGTGGGCACGCCTTGAGAGAAGGTCACCTTCTCGTCGCGTATCAGCTCGTAGACGCTCTTGCCGTCGAGGAACTGGCCCGGCAGGACGAGCTTCGCGCCGACCATCGCCGCACCATACGGCGCGCCCCAGGCATTGGCGTGGAACATCGGCACGATCAGCATCAGCGTCTCGCCCGAATTGATGCCGAAGGTGTCCGGCGCGAGTTCCATCAGCGCATGCAGCACGGTCGAGCGATGTGAATACAGCACGCCCTTGGGATTGCCGGTTGTGCCCGAGGTGTAGCAGAGCGACGAGGCGGTGCGCTCGTCGAATTCGGGCCAGGCGTAGTCGGTGCTTTGCGCGGCGACGAGTTCGTCGAAGCTGCGCAGGTTCGGCAACGAAGTCGCGGGCAGGTGCTCGCGCCCGCACAGCGCGATGAAGTGCTTCACTGTCTTGAAGCGAGGCGCGAGCTTTTCGACGAGCGGCGCAAAGCATGCGTCGAAGAACAGCACCCCGTCCTCTGCGTGGTTCACGATGTAGTCGATCTGGTCCGGAAAGAGCCGTGGATTCACGGTATGCAGCACGGCGCCGGAGCCCGATACGCCGTAGTAAAGCGCCAGATGCCGGTCGGAGTTCCAGGCCAGCGTGGCCACCCTGTCGCCCTGCCGCACGCCCAGGTCGCGCAACAGGCCGGCGACCTGGCGGGCCTGGTCGCGAACGCCGCGCCAGGTGGTGCGGTGTGTTCCCCCCTCGGGCCGGCGCGAGACGATCTCGGTCGCCGGGTGGAAGGTGGCCGCATGCTCCACCAGCGAAGAGATCAGCAACGGCCGATCCTGCATCAGTCCCAACATGGTCTTGTCTCCTTGGCTTCCCGGCCTTTCGCGGCCTTTTGCTGATTTGTACTATGGAAATGCGGTTTCGCATCTCAGTTGATTCGCCAGCATCGCGCGGCATGATGGGAGCATTCGCCGCCCGGCCGACATGCAACCCGGAGAAGACACGTGAACCCCATCGACACAGCTGATCGTCACGTCGCTCGTCCCCTCCTGAGCAGTGCGTTGCGGGCTGTCGGCGCCGGCGCCGCCGCATTGCTGCTCGTGCTCGCCACCGGCTGCGCGGGACTGCCCTCCCAGCAGGACCGCCCCGCGACTTACGCACTCGCCCCTTCCGCCGACAGCCCGCTGGGACGTGCCATCGAACCCCAGGCGAAGGCGCACCCCGGCAAGACCGGCGTCGTCGCGATCAACGACGGGCACGTCGCCTTCGGCGTCAGGGCAGCGCTCGCGCAGGCCGCGACACGGTCGATCGACATCCAGACCTTCATCTGGCACAACGATGCGACGGGCACGCTTCTCTTCGACGAAGTCATGCGCGCTGCCGAACGCGGCGTGCGCGTGCGAATCCTGCTGGACGACCTGAACACCACCGGGCTCGACCCGACCCTTGCGCTGCTCGCATCGCAGCCGAATCTGGAACTGCGCCTCTACAACCCCTTCGCCGGACGCAGCGCCCGATCGCTCGGCTTCCTCGCGGACTTCACGCGCCTGAACCATCGCATGCACAACAAGTCGTTCACCGTCGACAACGTGGTCGCGGTCGTCGGTGGGCGCAACATCGCGGACGAGTATTTCGAGGCGGGCGCGGAAACGGGTCTCGTCGACCTCGACATCATCGCGATCGGCGACGTGGTCCGGTCGGTCTCGGCCGAGTTCGACCTGTTCTGGAACAGTGCCTCCGCCTACCCCGCGACGAAGATCCTCGCCGGCGTCACACCGGAATCCCGCGAGGCGCTCGCACGTCGCGCGCAGACGGTGCGCGACGATCCGGTGACGGCCAAGTACGCCGAGGCCATCGCCCACACGGACATCGTCCAGCGCTTGCTGGCCCGCACGGTGAATCCGGAATGGACGACGGCGACCGTCGTGCACGACGATCCCGAAAAGACGCTGAGCGCAGGCAAGCATCCGGAACTGCTCCTGCTGCCGAGGCTCCAGACGGCGTTCGGCAAACCCGCCAAGTCGCTCGATCTGATCTCGCCCTACTTCGTGCCCGGAGATGCCGGCACCCAGGCGCTGACCGACCTGGCCAAGCGAGGCGTGCAGGTGCGCGTGCTGACGAATTCGCTCGCCGCGACCGACGAGAAGTCGGTGCATGCCGGCTACATCAAGCATCGCAAGGAACTCCTGGCGGCTGGCGTGCAACTCTTCGAACTGAAGCCTGAAGCGGCTCCCATCATGAGCCGCGCCAGCGAGATCGGCCGAGGATCGAAGGCCGGGCTTCACGCCAAGACCTACGCGGTCGATGGTCGAGCCATCTTCGTCGGTTCGTTCAATCTCGATCCGCGCTCCGCCCGCCTCAATACCGAGATGGGCCTCGTGATCGACAGCCCCACGCTCGCTGCGAAGCTCCATACCGTTGTCGAACACGCCTACCCTTCGCTGGCGTACCGCGTCAACATCGACAAGGACGGGAACGTCACGTGGCTCGATGCCGACGGCAAGGTGTTCACCGTCGATCCGAAGACCGGATGGTTCGAGCGCGCCGTCGTCGACATCGGCGCCAAGCTCCCGATCGAATGGCTGCTGTGACGTCCGGCAGGTCCTTTTCCCGCTGGCTTCCGGGCTGGCGCACGCTGCGCGACTATGACCGGACCTGGCTGCGCCACGACATCGTTGCCGGACTGGTGCTGACGACGATGCTGGTCCCGGTCGGCATCGCGTATGCCGAGGCCTCGGGCGTCGGCGGCATCTACGGCCTCTACGCGACCATCGTGCCCCTTCTGGCGTACGCACTGTTCGGTCCGAGCCGCATCCTCGTGCTCGGTCCGGACTCGGCGCTGGCGGCGCTGATTCTCGCGGTCGTGTTTCCGCTCTCGGGTGGCGACCCGATGCGCGCCATCGCGCTTGCCAGCGCCATGGCCATCGTCTCCGGGCTGGTCTGCATCGCTGCAGGCATCGCGAGACTGGGTTTCGTGACTGAGCTTCTTTCAAAGCCGATCCGCTACGGCTACATGAACGGCATCGCGTTCACGGTCCTGCTGAGCCAGTTGCCGAAGCTCTTCGGGTTCTCCGTCGAATCGGAGGGGCCGCTTCGGCAGCTCTGGGCGTTCATCGAAGGCGTGTTCTCGGGACGGACGAATAGCGCGACGCTCGCCGTCGGCGCCGGCACGCTCGCGACCATCCTGGTCTTGCAACGGAAGCCACGCGTGCCGGCCGTGTTGATCGGCGTGGTCGGCGCCACGCTGGTCGCCGGCGTGTTCGATCTGTCGACGCGCGTCGGCCAGTCGGTGCTCGGACCCCTGCCCCAAGGCCTGCCGGCTGTTTCGGTGCCGATCATCGGAGTGAACGACATCGGGCCCGTGCTGCTCGGCGGCCTGGCCATCGCACTGGTCTCTTTCGCCGACACGAGCGTGCTGTCGCGCGTCTTCGCCGCGAGAACGCAGACGAATGTCGATCCCAATCAGGAAATGATCGGCCTCGGTGCCGCGAATCTCGCATCGGGCTTCTTCCAGGGCATTCCGATCAGCAGCAGCTCGTCGCGCACGCCGGTCGCCGAAGCCGCCGGCGCGCGAACCCAGCTCACCGGCATCGTCGGCGCCCTCGCGATCACGGCGCTGCTGCTCGTCGCACCGAACCTGCTGCGCAACCTGCCCGGTGCGGCGCTCGCGGCGGTCGTCATCGCCTCGGCCATCGGACTCATCGAGATCACCGACCTGCGCCGCATCTATCGCATCCAGCGATGGGAGTTCTGGCTGTCGATCATCTGCTTCGCGGGCGTCGTGGTGTTCGGTGCCATCCAGGGTATCGGCATCGCGGTGGCCATCGCGGTGATCGAGTTTCTGTGGGATGGTTGGCGTCCGCATTCGGCAGTGCTCGGGCGCGTACGCGGCGTGAGGGGCTACCACGACATCACGCGATACCCGCAAGCGGAGCGCATTCCGGGCCTCGTGCTGTTCCGGTGGGATGCGCCGCTGTTCTTCGCGAACGCGGAACTCTTCCGGGACCGCGTGACGGCGGCAGTCGCCAGCGCGCCCGCGCCGGTTCGATGGGTCGTCGTCGCGGCCGAGCCCGTGACGAGCGTCGACGTGACCGCCGCCGACATCGTGGCGGAACTGGACGACACCCTGCATGCCCAGGGCATCGAGCTGTGCTTTGCCGAGATGAAGGACCCGGTCAAGGACAAGCTCAAGCGCTTCGGCCTTTTCGCGCGCTTTGGCGCAGAGACCTTTTACGCGACACTCGGCGAAGCCGTCGATGCCTATCTGGACATCCAGGAACGTCCATGAACCTCACTACCCTTGCCGTCTTCACATTGGTCGCCCTGGTGGCGATTGCGACACCGGGACCCACCGTGTTGCTGGCACTCGCGAACGGTTCGCGCTTCGGCGTGCGCCGCTCGCTTCCCGGAATGTTCGGGGCGGTCCTGTCGGATTTCGTGCTCGTCGGCTCTGTTGCCTTGGGGCTCGGTGCGCTGCTTGCGGCGTCGGAGTTCTGGTTCTCCGTCGTGAAATGGGTGGGCGCGGCCTACCTTGCATGGATCGGTCTCAGGCTGCTGCGCTCCAAGGGCAACCTGGATCTTTCGCAGGCGCGAGCGGCGCCGGTGGAAGCCATCGCTCGCCGCGTCTTCGCGAAGTCTTTTCTGGTGGCCGTGACGAACCCCAAGGGCTATCTGTTCTGCACGGCACTGCTGCCGCAGTTCATCGACGCATCTGCGCCGCAATGGCCTCAATACGTCGTGATCGGCCTGATCTTCGCGGGGCTGGACTTCGCGGTGATGCTCGGCTACGCGGTCATCGGCGCCCGCGCCGTGCGGCTTTTGCGCCAGCGGGCGGTGCTGTGGCTGGACCGCTCGTGCGGCGCCGCGCTGCTGGCCTTGGCAGGGTCGTTGGCGTTCTATCGGCGGAGTACGAGCTGAGGCCCGTGGCGCCTTCACCGCTTGAGGCCGTGCGCTTTGAATTGGCGCACCTTCGTTCAGCCGCCTCGGGCAAGGTGTCCAAATTCGTGCCTAAAGGCTAGGCAGCGGGAAGACTGGATCTCCGCCTCTGTGTCGCACGGCTTCGAGAACGGCCGCTTCCGGGCAGTTTCGACGTCTGCTGTAGGCCGGGTTAGGGCCCATACCGGCCGTCGGATCGCACTGCAAAGCGGACGCTCGGGCGGACGTGACAGTTAGAGTTGCTCGCCCTCAGGTGTCGAGCGATACCTCGTCCCACGCCACCGTGCTCATCGCCCATTCGAGTGCATGTCGCCGCTCGTCGAGTCCTTCGAAGCGCGCAGGAGAACCCGAAAACCCTGCCTCTCGCACCCCCCAATGAACGCAGTAGAAGATGTCCAGCGCCCCAAGTGCCTCACTCTCTGTGATGCCATGAACTCTGGCGCGAAATCGCTCACTCGACTCGCCCGACTTCAGGTCGGGCAACACCTTGTAGAAATCCTGCGGAACCGGCGAAGTAGGCGAGAGCGGCGTCGCCAAGCCTAAGACCCATGCGAGGGCATAGAGGGACTGCACAGCACCACGAAAGTTGGTCGCGTTAAGTCCCGGCCCGGTGAGAAACTCTCGCTCGGCGGGTGTCAGCGACAACCAAAGGCCCTCGCGCTCAACCCATTTGCGGCCAGCTTGCCACAGCAGGCCGTACGAGACGGCCGCGACGACATTGAGGCATAGCGCACGTTCGATGATGGCGGAAAGCGGCCGAAGGCGCCCATCGACGGGCGGCAGCCGGTTATTCACGGGAAGGCCCAACGACTTGGCCAATGCAAGTGCCTTCTGCCTGGATGCAGTCATAGATGTTCTAGGTTCTCTGGCTGGAAGTCAGGTGCGACTGACCGGTTGTGGCCGCCTGTTGGCTCTCGCGCCGGTCATTCGTTGAAAATTGCGGTCGAGAAATCCTGCAGACGACGTGCCGCCGCGACCCTTTCGCCTGACCGGTAAAGCGCCAGGCTCTCGTCGAGGATGAGCTGCAGTTCGCCGGAGACGTGGCGCTCAGGAAAGTCAGCTTGTACGAGACTGACACCGGCTCGCAGCTCCTCAAACGCCTTGTCTAGTGTCAATTGCTCATCGTCGCGCAAGTAGTCTTCTCGCGGGAACCGGTCCGGCGCCCGAAGCACGACGTACCCGATGAAGTTGTACAAGCTGTTGACGTCTCGAACCCAAGCCATCGAAAAAGTCTCCTCAGTAGCCGCCCGCGTCGAATGACCGGTGGTGGCCGGATTCGGAAGTCTAAGGGGGAGTTGCCAACCCGGCGACCCCAGGGCCGCGCACCTCGTCGTCGGAGCTTGAGCCGGCTATCCGAAGGAACAGCCATTCTCACAATGCGGCAAAAGTGCAGAAATGGTGCCGCACTCGACAAGTTGTAGTTGGGGCGCGACAGGAATTTGAGCCCCCAATATCCGTAAGTGATGCCGTGCCCGAGTGAATGTCGTGGTCGCTTTCAGCAAGCGCCATTCATATCAGATGGTTGTCGACGTCGATTGAGCCTACGACGGCTGGTCAGCCCGGCGCCACCGACCAGAATCCGGCCATACATTGGCCCGTGCGCCGTCAAGCCAGACTTGCTCTTCCTCCAATTGCGACGAAGTCGAAGGGTCGATGTCGAAGGCGACATGGAGTGCGCGTCCGACCTGGGCGTCCTCGATGGGAAGCTCCCATGTCAGAAACACCTGGGTGCAGTCCCGATCGGGGCCGAAATCGGCCGCATCAAAGCCGCCGCCGCCGCGCTTGATGACGGCGTGCGGCTGGCCGGTATCGAAGATCACGGCCGTGCCCCTGGCAAGGGGGATCCGATGACCGGTCGCGGGGTAGTGCAAGTCCAGCCCCTTGTCCTCGCTCAGGAATAGATTGCAGAAGGCCGCACCACCATAGTGTTCGCCGTCATGGTGGTACTTCGCGCCGCGGCAAGCCATCAGGGCGACGTCGGAAGTGACGAGCACCTCCTGCAGACCGAGCGAACGCGTCCATTCAGACACCGCATGCACGCAGTGCCGATAGTCCGGCCAGCGCATGCGCGCACGCGCCAGAGGCAGGGCCTCGACGTCGCCGGGTTCCAGGCTCATTCGCAGTGATATCTCTCTTTCCCAATCCGCCACCAGCCTTGCAGGGGGAGCAGGTATGTCGACCGTGCCCGACAGCACGACATCGCTCACGCTTCGACTGCGGATGGCATCGCCACTCCAGAAATAGGAAGTGAGGCGGCCAGGTACGCGATGCGGTTGAGTGGAGTGGGTCATCTGATTCCGGACCGAGCGCGGCCCTTTGCGCCGAAGGGGTTTCCCCGGCAGCGGCCTCGCCTTAGGATGCGCAGTCCGAATGGAGAAGCGCCATGCCCACCTACCAGTATCGTTGCGCGAAATGCGGTGAGATTTTCGAGCACGTCGAGCACGTGGCCGAGCATGAGACGGCTCGACTGCGTTGCCCCAAGTGCGGCAGCGAAACCGTTCAGCACCAGCCGACGCAGTTCTTCGCGAAGACTTCCAAGAAAAGCTAGGGCTCTCGGCCATCCGGCATCAGGCCTTCAGCGTGTTCTTGTGGATCTTGCCGTCCTTCATGACGATGAGAAGGCTGGTTTCGGGAGTCGCCAACAGCGCGATATTGTCGAGCGGGTTGCCATCGACGAGCAACATGTCCGCATAGGCGCCTTCCTCGAGGACGCCGAGCTTTCCCGGATAGGGATTGCGTGGCCCCGACAGCCCCAGCAGTTGCGCATTGACGGAAGTCGCCATGGTGAGGATTTCGCTGTTGGAGTACCACCGCGTCAGGTGCGCGAGCATCGTGCCTTGCCGCCTTGCCAGCGCAGGCGCGAACAACATGTCCGAACCGAACGCCGTCTTGATCTTGTGCTTTTTGGCCAGCTTGTAGGCGTTGTCCGTGCCGGCGAAGACCTGAAGCGCTGCAACGCGATTGGGTCCGGTCAATACGCCCGTATCTTCTTCGGACAGGAAAGGCTGGATGCTCAGCCAGACGCCTTTGTCCGCCATCATCTTCGCCGTCGTCTCGTCCATGAGGTGCGCATGTTCGATGCATTGCACGCCTGCCGCGAGGGCGCGTTGGACCGTGGTCGGCGCGTAGGCATGCGCGGCGACGTAGGTGTTCCAGTCCCGCGCAACCTCGACGCCCGCGCGCAACTCTGCCTCGGAGAGCGTCGTCAGGTCCAGCGGGCTGCGCGGCGAAGAGACACCGCCGCCGGCCACGAGCTTGACCTGCGATGCGCCTTGCGTCAGTTGCTCGCGCACGCGCAGCCGAATCTCGTCCGGGCTGTCGACGATCGCGGCGGCACCCGTTTTTTCAACGAAGCTCGGGACACCCGGAGCGCGCGGAACCTCGGACAAGGGACGCAAGTCGCCGTGGCCTCCGCTGCCCGTGATCATGGCGCCGCTCGGGTAGATGCGGGGCCCGACGACAAGACCTTCGTCGATCGCCTGCTTGAACGCGAAAGCCGGGCCACCGAGATCGCGCACCGTCGTGAACCCTCGCATCAGCGTCCGCTCGGCTTCCCCGGCGGCGGCGAGATGGATATAGCCGATGTTCCCTTGCAGCAGGACCGGCAAGGGCAAGGCCGCAAACATCGCGTGCCAATGCGCGTCGATCAGCCCCGGCATGAGCACGCGGCCACCGCCGTTGATGACCTGGGCGCCCTCGGGCGCCGCCGGCGTGCCCGTGCCGATGCCCTTGATGCGGTTGGCCTCGACCAGAAGGTACATGCCATCGCGCAGCGAAGCTGACTTGCCGTCGAAGAGGCGCACATTGGTGAACATCACGGGCCGCGGCGCCGCAGGCGAAGCGGATTGCGCCAGCGCACGAAACGGAAGGCCGAGCGATGCGATCGAGGCCGCCATGCCGACCACGAATCCGCGGCGCGACAGGTCCGCGTTGATGCGATTCGTCAGCGTCTGGATTTCAGGGCGATGGCAAAGACAGACGGCGCGCCGCACCACCGTGTCGTCTGTCAAGGATGCGCAGGCATACATGGATCAAATCTCCGTTGCAGTGAAACAAGGTCCTCCACGGACTCGCCATCCTAGGCGGCGGAAGCGATCCCGCAAAGGCAACCTCGCGTGTTGACGACAACCGGCGGTTGTCGTAGCAGCCCCGGAGACCAGTCAGAACCCGGTCAGGGTCGCGAAACTCGGGTCGACCCAAAGACGCTCACGGGAAGCTGACCGTGTTGGCAATCAGCACCCCGTCGATCACCTGTGTGCCCTGGACGCTCACCTTCACGCCATTGCCCAGGTTTGCGGCCGTGCCGTTGGAGAACACGACGCCGGGGCCGCCGGCATTCACCGGTTGCCCCTTGACGCGGAAGTCGGAAGGCGACTTGTAGGCGCCGACGGGACCGATGAGATTGAACGATGCCGGGCCGCCGGTACCTGGCACGTTGCGGATCTTGAGGGTCGTTGCCTTGAGAACGCTGTTGGACACCACGCCCCCGACGATCACCTTCACCCCATTGCCGATCCCCTTGGCAGGCCCGCCCGTGATTTGCGCCGCACTCGCGTCGACCGGGAAGCCGAGTACGCTGAACGCGCCCAGTCCCGCGTAGTCCGTGACGACCCCTTCCAGGTGGGCGGTCGTGGCGTTCGCCATCGGCACGGGGTACCACCACTGCACCAGCGTGGCAGCGAGGCGACCCGGCGAAGCAACGTCCGCGCGCACGCGGACGATGGTTCCGTTGGCGAGCGGACGGCCGTCCAGGCTTCCGCTCAGAACCGCGCTTCCATAGTCGACCACAAGACCGCCGAGCATGAAGGTATGGCCCATCTCGTCGAGGTTCTGCACGGTGCCCGAGAGAATGGGCGTGGAGGGATCGCGTTGCTCGATGCGTGTTGCACGTATCACGCCAGGCCCCGCCGGCAGGCCCCAGACCTGCAACGTCTTGCCGAGCGGAATGGCGGCAAGCCCGGATGCGTCAGCCCAGACGGTGGCGTCGTCCGTTGTGACACGCGTGCCGAGGATCACGAAGCTTCCCTGTGCCTGGTCGAGCGATTCGACCTGACCGCGCACGTCCGCGGCGGAGTCGACTCGACGGGCAATGCCGCTCGCGAAAGCCGCGTCGACCGGGCCGGTCACCTTCGCCGTCATGCCCAATTGAATCCCGTTTTGAGCGTCCTCGACAGCGCCGACGGTGGTGTTGGTGTCATAGCGAAGGCCGTTGACGAAGATGCTTCCCGCGCCGTCGACCGCACCGACGCCGACCGCATCGGCGGTGGTCACGCCGGTGCCGCCGGAGCCGACGCCCGATCCCTCATCACCGCCCGAAGCGGTCGTCGTGCTGCTGTCCGCGCTGGCTGCAATGCCGCCAAGACCGTTGCCTCCGGCGCTCGCGTCCATACTCGAACCGCCGACGGGGTCGGTCGCGCCGGCGCCAGGACTCCCGAGCGCCGATACGCTCAAGCCTGCTCCCCCGCCACCGCCTCCTCCGCATGAAAGCAGCAGCGCGGCGAACAACGACAGCAGGCCATGGCGCAGAAGGAATTTCGTCATGCTTTTCGTCCGGATGGTTTCGAGGCATCGGGCGACGCGGCAACGCCCTCGGCCGCCGCGTCTTCATAGAAGGTGTAGATGCCGACCCGAATGCGCCCCGAATCCCGCTTGTGCGCAGCTTCGAAGGCGCGTCTCATCTCCTGAGTCAACTCGTGGTGAAGGCCACCCCAGCGTTCGCGCGCGAGTTGATGAATGCGCTCGCATTCCTCCCGCGAGATGCCGGCCGCGAACACCGATCGCTCGAGCATCGGCGGCTTCCCGCCGACGGTGTTCAACACGCCGGCCAGCAGGTGATCACGCGTGTTGTCGCCCAGGAATGCCAGCATGGCCTTCAAGTCGCTGGCCGGCACGAAGCCAGCGACAGCCAACTCCACGGTTCCATCGTCGTGATCGATCGCCATGTTCAGGCGCACCAGCTCGTCCAATATGGCCCGATGATGGACGTTGCCGCGGCTGGCACGTCGCGCAACGGCCTCGAACGATGGCTTGGACTCTTCTTGCGATGCGATCGGCAGTGACCGGCAGGTCGGGTCGTTCGAGAACATCTCCAGCCACAACGTCAACGTCTTGGCTTCCACGGACATCTCGGTTTGCGGCAAGGAGGCCTCCTCCGCACCGCGCACCCAAGTGGTCACCACCTTGCGGTTCAAGCCCGTCGTGACGGACAACTGGCTGATATTGGGTTCTGTCCCCTTCGCGAGCCACGCGCGGCGCGCTTCGTCGACCAGGACGTCGCGCAGCACTTCCTCCAAGTGGGCGTGCTTCACGCCAAAAGACAGCGCAAGCCTGACCAATGGATGCAGGACGCGCGCGCAAGCCTCCAATACCCAAGTGAGCTGGCCTTCCCTGGCTTGAACCATGGGTTGTCGCAGCACCCGCCGGGCCCGATCGTGCGTGGCGTTCTTCGATGCAGTCCGTTTCATGACCATGGCATTGGAGCCGAGTTGCCCTCCGACAACGCGATGTTCTTCGTCGAGGCCAGATGCCGTTAACCACCGGTTACCGATGGACAGCGACTTCAGCCCCTGTCTGACACCCAGGCTCTACCCACTATAGGACAAGAGGATTACAACTGTGAAGCTTTCACATTTTTCTCACCGGAGGATGCGATGCCAAATCCTGTCACACGCCAAATCAAGCTGATGAGTCGACGCACGAAGCATTCGGCCCGCGATGCGCGCCACAGAAGCGCGAAGACGCGGGAGACGTTGCCTCCGCGTGCCATGAGCGCGCGCAGGGCGCGGGTCGCCGCGATGCGTGCGAGGGAGGCCGTTCACGCGCGCATCGTTTGCGCGTTCCGCCAAAGCATCGAGGGCCTCGGGCCGGGGCCTACCGACCTCGATCTGCAATTGTTCGCAAGGCTCGCCGTTCACGAGCAGCGACTGAAGCGTGGCTTCGGCAAAGCCAAGGTGCAAGGTTCGTGCGCCGGCGGGCCGGCGCGATGAATCCAGATCCATTCCGTCTCGAGGAGAACGTCCGTGACAACCGCCGCCATTTTTCCCGTCGAATCTCCGGTCCGGTCGAACGACATCGCCTTTGGAAGCATCGTCGACCTCGCGCGGATCCAAATCTGGAGCCCCTCGGCAGAGGTCTGCGACGCATGCAACACCATCAACGCGCGTTCTGCACGCTTCTGCAAATGCTGCTCGCACAAGTTGCCAGCGTTCTATGCGGTCGAAAACGGCGCCAAGCGCACGCGCCACGCGGTGTCGATGTGGCCCGTTCTCGGTGCGCCTGAGCGTGAATGGGCGATCGATTTCGCGGCGTTCTCGGTCGTGATCGCTTCGCTCGTGGTCGTCACGGCGTTCATATCGATCCCGTGAATCGCCTGGCTCGGCTGGAGTCGAGAAATGACAAAGTTCTGCGAATCCTGTCACACGCCCAACAGGGACCGCGCCAAGTACTGCCGCGGGTGCGCAGGGAAGTTTTCGGGCATCCGCACCCTTGCAAGCGCGTTCGGCCCCACCACACCTGTTGTTGGCGCGGCACTGGCCATGCCACGCCGGCAGCCGCTGGCCAACGTCCCCGCCTCGTGGCAGATCGCCGCGAACCACCAACCCATCCGACGGATTGAGCTGTCGACGCGCCTGGATGCGCCCGTCGTTCTGATGTTGATCGTCATCGTCCTGTCGAGTGCCGCGTTCGTCCTCTGGTATTGGAACCGCACCGCGGACTACATTCCTCCGCCGGCCCGGCAGGCATCTTTCCAATCGCCGGCCACGGCTGCACCTCCGACGCCGGCACCTGCTGCGGCGGCGCCGACCGCATCGAAGGACGAACCGACGGTGCAGCCGGAACCTTTGCAGAGCGAGGCCCGGCCTGAGCCGAACCCCGTCGAGCCTACACAGGCCCGGCCCGAGGTTGCCGCCGACGATGCAACGGAGAGACAAGCACAAGCACCGGCGCCCACTGCAGCGGTGCAGAACGCTCGGCCTCGACATCGTGTGGATGCCGATACATCGCCTTCCGTCAAGCAAGAGATCGCACGCACCAAACCTCGCACGTTCGCAACAGAGCGTCGGGGAGTACCCGTGGCGATGTCTCTGGAAGCGCAACCTCCGTCTCCCGTCGAACGGCCGCGAGTGGACAGCCCCCCGACTTCACCTCGTGCGCGATCGCTGTCTCAAGCCTCCGCCCGGCCTGCGATGGGCGGCACGGCGCATTGCGATCCCTACAACCCGTTCGGCGAAGCGGTCTGTATGAGCGTGACTCAGCCTTCAGGACAGGTGCCACAGTCCCAGGTCGGGACGAACGGCGCATCTCCTGGACAGGCCCAACGGGGAACTGCGATTTCGAAAGGCCTTGCCGCCATAGGCGGATTCGCGGCCGCCATTGGCCCTGAGGCCGGCGCGGCGGCCGGCGGCGGCGGTGGCGGTGCTGCTACTCCTGGTGCTAGTGCTAGTGCTGCTGCGGGCCCAGGCGGCGGTGGTGCGGGCCCAGGCGGCGGTGGTGCGGGCCCAGGCGGCGGTGGTGCAGGCCCAGGTGGCGGTGGACCCGGCGCTGGCGGTGGTGGACCCGGTGGCGGCGGCGGACCCGGTGGCGGCGGCGGACCCGGCGGCGGCGGTGGACCAGGCCGTTGAATGTCGCCGCCGCTGCTGCACTTCGTGCGGATGAGCGCCCCCACTTCGGCGAGCAAGCCGGAGGTGGACGGCGGCCACTCGGCGAACTGATCAGCTGTCTACCTGGCAAGAATCCACGCAGCGATCTTCGGGACGACTTCGCGATCAAGCCCATTGAAGCCGTGATAGGCCATGGCCTCGCAAGCGTCGCCTTTGTTCTCTCCGCCCTCGATGGTCAATAGCTCCTTCCTTGGCGAGCTTTCGAGCTTCGCCACAAGTGAGGGCGCGGCGGCATACGGACAGGCCGCGCAGCCGTCTTGCGCGTGATGCACGACGAGCACGGGGACCTGGATCTTTGCCAGCGGCATTGCCGGGACAGGTCGGCTCTTGTCGTCAACGAGGATGGTCGAACTCAGGACGATGCCGTCCGGTCCTTCCGGGCCGGAAAGCTCGGTGGCGATGTACGCCGCGGATTGCGTACCGCGACTGGTGCCCACAAGCCACACGGGCACTTTCGATTGCTCCCGCATCCATGCAATCACCGCCTTGATGTCCGCCACATGCTCCGGCTTCTGGCGAAAGCCGCCGAGGTAAGGCGGATTCTGGCGATCGGACGGGGCATCGACAACGGCGACCATGAGCCCCTGGTCAGCGAACAGTTGCCGCGCGCGGACGAGGAAGTTCCCGGCGCCCCACTTGAACGAACCATTCGGGTAGATCTGCAGCCCGCCGTGTCCACCCGCAAACAGAACCACGGCAGCCTTCGTCGTGGGCGGCGACAGCACGAGCATTCGCTGCGTCACCCCGGGCCGGGTGGGAATATCGACCACCTTCTCCGTGGTCTGCGCCTGGACCTGCGAAGCCAGTGCGATGAGAAAGCCCACGACCCAAGATTTCGTGACGTTGAACATCGACCTACCCCAGCAGTTCGCGACAGCCAAGGTCTTCGACGGCCAGGTGAACACGCTCGAAGTTGTTCCACCAGATCACGGGAGGAATTCCGTTCGCATGCTGCCAGACAGGGGTTGCGATCAGCCAGAGCACGGACAGTCGGTAGTCGTCCTGCAACGCGCGCCGGTCATAGCCCCGCACGCCGCGCGCGGTCAATTCATCATGAAAGCTGTCGAGCAGGCGCGTCTCGAAGCGTTGCCGCAATTCCGGGTACCACTGCTGGGCCATCATGCATGCCAGGTCATCCGATCCCATGTCGACGCGCCAGGCATCCCAGTCGAACAACCTGCCTCCATCCTTTGCGTCATCGCGCGGCAGAAAGCAGTTCCAGACGTGCGCGTCGCCCTGGATGATGGTCATGTGGCGATGCGTTTGATAGCGCGCGGCCAGTCGCGGCGCGGCGTCGAACAGGCGCTCGTAGAGCGCGCGCCGATCATCGGAAAGCCGATCGCCCATTTCGTCGGCGAAGCGCGCAAATTGCGCCGCGAGATTCTTCGTCGCTTCGTCGGCAGCGCCCGCATCCTGCCAGGAGCCGATCGTCACGCCGAGTCGCGGGTCGTCCCACCATGCGGCCTGGAATCGGGCGCGTGTGCGGATGATGGCCTCGCACTGTACAAAGGTCGGTGGCACGGGCCAGCGGGTCGCAACGACGTGCGAGTCGGTGAGGTCTTCGAGCAGCAGATGCCAGGTGCCGGTGTCGGCATCCGATTGGGCGTCGAAGCAACGCGGCGTGATGCCCGCGGGCATCGCAGGCGCAAGGTCCCGATAAAACGCGACTTCGTGCCGGCCTCCGAACCATGGACCGCCCGGGCGGTCTGCCAGGCCGGCTTTCAGGATGAGCGTTGTGGGCGCAGCGGCGGCCGCGTCGGCATACGCGAGGCGCAATCTGAAGATGTGCGAGAGCACGGTCGCGAATGACGTCTCGATCGTCACGTCGGCCACACGACCTTCGTCGAGTACCCCAGCCTTGCGCAGCACCTCGGTGAGGTAAGCAGGCTCGGCTGCTTTCGGCAACGTCATGCGAGCCACTGTACGTCGAAAACGTGATGCCCCCACGGCGGCATGTCCAGGAACAGGCCACGTGCAAGCAGGTCGTCGCCCGGCCGATCGAAGACTCGCATCGGGGCTTGGGGCGGCTACTGCTGCACTGCCCTCAGTACTGTCCACCCGGACTCGATGTGCTTGCGCATTGCCAGTACCGCGGCGGACACATCTCCACACGCAAGCGCCGAGAGGATCTCATCATGTTCCTTGACGGCATCGCCACCGCGCCCTTCAGCGGCGTTGATCAGGTCGAAGGGATAGCGAGCCCAGAGAATCTGGACGAAATGCAGCGTTTGAGGCATCGCGGCGATGTCATACATGCGTCGATGGAAGCGATAGTTCACGCCGCGCGCAGTCGCGCGATCGCCGGTTGCAAAAGCATTGGCGAACTCGTCGGCAAGACTTCTCAACTCCGCGAGGTTTTCTGACGTGGCTCTCTCGGCCGCGCCGCGCACCAACTGCGCCTCGAGCATCAGGCGCAAGCTCAGGATCTCACCGGAGGCTGCGGCGTCGAACGGCACGACGCGGGCGCCACGATACGAATCGCCGCTCACGTAGCCCTCTGCCTCCAACAGCTTGAGCGCCTCGCGCACCGGGGTGATGCTCAGGTTCAATTGCTCCGCGATCTCTGCCTGTTTCAGGCGCGAGCCACGCTGATAGACCCCGGAAATGATCCGCTCCCGGAGGTAGTCTGCGACCTGTTCTTCTTTGGTTCGGTATTCCATCTCGAGCCGCCCGGCCGTCCCGCCGAAGCCGAACGAAGTTTCTCCGTAGGTGTCGCCGGAAAGCAGATGCCTCATGGCCCGCTCCCTCTGAACGGCCTCGGCATCGCTCGGCTCGGGCCGATTCTAAGCGGGTGCATGTCCCATGGCGCTGGCGGCGATCTGACGCGCCCTTTCCACCACCGGACGGTCGATCATCCTGCCATCCAGCGCCGTGGCGGCCCCGCCGCTGGACTCGAATGCAGCCAGGACGCGCTGCGCCCACGCTCTTTCCTCCTCCGAGGGTGCAAAGGCCTCGTTCACCGCACCGACCTGCGCGGGATGGATGCAGAGCTTGCCGCCGAAACCGAGCTGCCGCGACCGCAGCCCATCCGAGCGCATGCGCTGCGGGTCGGAGAAGCCGACGCTGACCCCGTCGATCGGCGCCGACAGTCCTGCCGCACGCGACTGCAACACGATCTGCACGCGAACGGAGGTCATCGCATCCCCCTCGTCGGCCATGCCACTGTCGACTCCGAAGTCCACGCTTCCAAATGCGATGCGGGAAAGGCCTCTGACCTTGCAAAGCTCGTGAAGATCCATGTAACCAGCCACCGTCTCGAGCAAGGCGACGACAGGCCGTTCCGGCAACGCCGCCACCGCGTGGGCCAACGAAAGGCGATCTGCCTTGGGCAGCATCACCCCCGCGTGCGGAAAGCCCTGGAGCATGTCCAGGTCCTTTTCGTACCACTCGGAGTCTGCGGCATTGATACGCACGAGGGCGCGGCTCCCTCGGGCAAGCCACCCGGCCACTGCATCGCGTGCCGCGGGCTTGGCGTCCGGTGCGACGGCGTCCTCGAGGTCCAGGATCACCTGGTGTGCGCCGCAAGCCTCGGCCTTCTCGAATCGATCCGGCCGGTGCCCCGGCACGAACAGGAAGCTGCGATCCGTGCGCGACATGATCCTGCTCCCCTCACTCAAACGTCACGTCTTGCGATGTGGTCAGCCGGCAGAACCGCTTGAGCCCGGCAATCGCCTGATCGTGCTCTTCGGTCGACAGGGCGCAGCAGCAGTCCTCGAGCACCACGATTTCATAGTCGCGGTCATGGCCTTCGCGCACCATCGCCTGCACCACCGCGTTCGTCGAGATTCCCGAACAGTAGATGCGCCGAATCCCGTGGGCGCGCAGGACGGCCTCCAGCGAAGTGCTGTAGAACGGGCTCACGCGATGCTTGACGATGTCGAAGTCGTTCGGCTGCATGCCGAGTTCCGGGTGAACTTCGGTGCCCCAGGTTCCGAGCTTGAAGATGCCGTTCTTGCGGGCCCCCGAGAAGATCGGCGAGTTGGGCGGGCATTCACGGTAGTCCGGCGAGAAACCCACCCGAACAAAGCCGATGGGCACTCCGGCGTCGCGCGCCTTGCGCACGGCGTCACGCGTGTTTTCGATGACGCGCCTTGCGCGCACCTGTTCGCCGTAGGCGGCCTTGCCGTTCGGCCCGTCCGCATGGACGAGATCGTTCTCCATGTCGAGCACGAGATAGATGGAATCCTTCAAGAGATGCTCCTTTCGTTCAGGTCAGCGCGGGTCACGCCCGGCCGGTCAAAGAATGATTTCACGCGATTCGAGATCGCCACGCTGCGCGCTGGTGAGGCCCAGCAATTCCCCGAACACGTAGTCCTCATCCTGGCCGAGGGTGGGCGTCAGGCGGCGTATGCCGACCTCGTTGGTCCGGCTGAACGTTGCGGGCGCCCCGACCGCAAGCCGCGTGGGGATGTCCGGCGCACTGACGGGGACGAGCGCTCCACGGCTGCGAAGGTGAGGGTCGTCGGCGATGTCCTGCATGTTCCAGGAAACGTGTGCGGCCACACCCGCTTGTTGCAGCCGTACCGCGGTCCCATCCGCCGTGCAGTGGGACAGCCAGGTCTCCACCAATTGATCAAGCGCTGCGCGGTGCGCTCTGCGTCCCTCGGCACTCGTGAAGCGAGGGTCGTCCGTCGAGCAGCCCAGAACTCGTTGCAGCGCAAGCCAATCCGCGTCATCGCGCACCGCCAGTGTCAACCAACGATCAGGCTCGGCCGTCGCATAGATGCCGTGAGGTGCCATCACCGGATCGTCGTTGCCCGATCGAATCGGCTGGTCCCCAGCGCTCGCCTGTACGAGCGCATCCCCGATCATCGCCGAGGCCACTTCGCGTGCGGCCAGGTCGACGTGCTGCGCCTTGCCTGTCCGGCGCCGTTGATGCAGCGCTGCCATCGTGGCCAGTGCCGCATGCATGCCGGCCGAATGGTCCATCACGTGTCGCATCTCCACGGGCGGCCCGTCTGTGTAGCCCGTCATCCATCCGAGTCCGCCCCACGCGCCGAACAATGGCGCATAGCCCGCGAAGTGGGAATCGGGGCCGCTCTGGCCACTCGACGAGAGCGACAGGAGCACGATGTCGGGCTTGGCCTCGCGCAGCGTCTCGAAGTCGAGGCCCAGACGCTTCATCACGCCGGGCCTGAAGCTCTCGGCCGCGATGTCTGAAAGCGCAACGATGCGTTTGGCCAGCACCACAGCCTCCGGCTGCTTGAGGTTGAGCCGCACCGACAGCTTGTTGGCCGAGACCTGATCGAAGGTCGCCGCCTGCATACGGCCGTAGACGGCATGGGGCTTGCGAAAGGCATCGGGCCGCGTGCGACTTTCGATCTTGATGCATTCCGCCCCCAGCTGCGACAGCATGTGCGTGCAGAACGGACCTGCCGCGTGAATTGTGAAATCGGCGATGCGCACACCCGCCAAGGGGGCTCGGGCCTGCTTCATGCCATTTCCTTTTCGCTCATCTCGCCCAGCGCCGGCACCTTTCCGCCTCGCTCGAGCGGCGTGCAGCGGAACTGGAATGGCGCGACCAGCACGTCCACCTCGCGGCCACTTTCGAGCGTCGTGCGTCCGAAGAGTCCACGGGCCGACTCGTGGTCGCCATCGACGACCTCCGAGGGGCTGCGGTACCTGGCGGCGGGCACGCCGAGCTCCTGCGCTCTTTCGACAATCTCTTCCACCGAGTGAAGTGCCATCCATTCACGAATATGGCGATTGAGTTCGTCGCCGCGACGGCTGCGCTCGAGCGGATCGCACAGCGCTTCGTCGAGGGCCCATTCAGGCCGCCCCATCAGCTCGACCAGGCCGCTCCACTGCCGGTCTTCCAGGGTGAGCAGTTCGAGGTAGCCGTTGCGGGTCTCGAACACGCCGCCGTATCGGAATCGCCGGGTGGTTCGGTGTTCGAGCGATCCGTCGCCCAGACGCTGCAGCGCGAACGCGCCCACGGCCAGCACGGCGTCCTGCACCGACACGTCCACGAACTGTCCGCCGCATTCCGGCACGGCCCACCAGGCCGCCAACGCACACATCGCGGCGGTGCTGCCGCCCTGGTAACCCGCGAAATGGCCATAGATCTTCAATGGCGGGCGGTCGGGGAAGAGCTCGTTCGACAGCCCGTTGGGCAACAGGAAGCCCTCGCCTCCCGCGTGCAACAGGTTGACCTCCTCGCCGCACCACTGCGCCTTCGGACCACTGGCGCCGAACGGCAGCACACTCACATGAACGAGGCGAGGGAAGCGCTCGGCCAGCTCGCGCGGATCGAGGCCCTGCGCGTCACGCTGCCGCACCGGCGTGTCGTCGATGAACATGTCGGCGCGAGACAGCTCGCGAGCAAGGATCGCCACTCCGCGGCTCGATTGCAGATCGGCCACGAGACTTCGCTTTCCCAGCGCGAGGTAGGCAAAGAGTGCGCTGTCGCCCGAGCCGTCGAGGAGCGGTGGCGCCTGACGCAGTGGCGAGCCCTGCGGAGGTTCCAGCATCACCACCTCCGCTCCCATGGCGGCCAGCAGGCGCCCGGCGTAGGCTGCTGCCACCGAGCGAGATCGCTCGACGACACGGCAGCCCGCCAGCGGCAGGCCCTCCCGGGACGACAGATCGTTGGATTGCATGCGCACTTCCTGCCTTGGCGTTGAGTCTCAGCGAACCACGGGCAGTTCGAGGTCCACGCCCGAGCCATCGATGAACGCGGGCCGCTTCACGTCACGCGACGGCAGCGCGACGGTCGCGAGGCCGGGTGTCGTGACCTCGCCGCGCTGGTTGACGGCGGCGATCTCGATGTCCACGAGTCCGATGTTGTCCTTGACGTACTTGCGCACGACCTTGCCCTTGCAATACGTGGTGTCGCCGACGATGTTGAAGCGGCGCATCTCGGTGCGCACGCGCTTGAGGACGCCCGCATCGCCCATCCAGTTGGTGACCAGCGAACACATCCACGCCGAACGCTGCGGGCCGTAGTCATAGGTGCCAGGCACCCCCACCTCCTTGGCAACCGATTCCCGATGGTGGCCGATGCCCGTGTACTCGACGCCACCGCCAGCCTCGGGGTTGCGGAAGAAATGCCCTGGGTGCCTGACCGCGGCCTGCAGGACCACGCCATGCGTGTGGCCACGGCCACAGCCGACCAGGAAGCCCATCGTGTCCATCAGCGACAGCGGACCGCGCGCGATCGTCGGAAGCTCTTCCCCCTCCCGCACCTCTTCCCAGTAGCGCACGTTGGCGCCCCGAACGTTCTTCGGCTCGTCGAGGACGATCTGGTCGATGCGATCGCGCTCCTCGTCCGAGTACTCGTGCTGCTCGATGTCCTTGTACTTGCCGGTATCGCGCGCCGCCTTGCGCTCGTGGCGCGTGCAGGTCCCCAAGGCGCGAGCCACGAGTTCGCTGCGCTGGTTGTAGTAGCAGGCTTCGACGTACTGCAGGACCAGGCGCCCCGAGAACTTGCTTTCCTTCTCCTCCACGCCGACCACCCGCTCGATCGCCGAGATGCGGTCGCCCGGACGCACGTGACGGAACAGTTCCCAGTCGTTGCCTGCGTAGAAACCGTGCACGCCCGGCAGTCCCCAGCGGGTGCGGCCGAGCCAGCCGTAGGCCATGGGGAACATCGGATGGGCCACCATCGATCCGTAGCGGGTCGCTGGGCCATAGCCGGCTTCCCGGTAGAGCGGGTTCAGGTCGCCGATGCCGTTGCACCAGTTGCGCAGCGTATCGGCCGACGCGTCCTGCAGGTAGGGCCCCTCGGGGCGCAGATGCAAGCCGATCATCGCCTTGGCTGCGGCGATGGCCTCGTCGGTGATGACGCCCTCTGCAGGGCGATTGCCGACGTCGGATTGGGGAGGGGTTGCGATGGCAGTGCTCACGGTGTTGCTCCTAAAGGGCGGGTTGAAATACAAATGCAGAATGCATTCTTTTTGAAAAGCTGATGATCCCTGAGTGGCTGGTCTCTTATTCGCTGCGAATTCCGGCGGCCTGGATGATGGCTCCCCACTTTTGGCGCTCGGCTTTCACAAAGCCGGCCAGTTCGGGGGGCGACATGTACTGGGGCTCGACGCCGATCTCCAAGAGCCGGTGACGGACCTCGGGCCGCTGCAGCGCACGCTGCATGTGCGCGCTGAACTTCCGGATGACCTCCGGCGGCGTTCCTCTCGGGGCAAAGAATGCATCCCAAGCGACCACGTCGAAGCCGGGAACGCCCTGTTCGGCGACCGGCTTGACTCCCGGCAGCATCTCGCTCGCGTGCAGGGACGTGATGCCCAACGCACGCAGCCTGCCGCTCGCGATGTAGGTCCGCGAAGCCGTCACGGTGTCGATGACCAGCGGAATCTGTCCCCCGAGGACATCGGTCATCGATTGACCCGAAGCCTTGTAGTTGACGGCGAAGAGCGGTGCCTGCGCGTCCTTGACGAACTGCGCGAACACCACCTGGGCAGTCGTGCTCGGCAATCCGACATTCAGGGTATCGGGCTTGGCGCGAGCTCGTCCAATCAGCTCGGCAATGCCGTTGGCAGGGAGTTCCGGCGCCGAGGCGCACAACACCATCGGCAGCAGCCCGATCATCCCGACCGCTTCGAGGTCCGTGGCTGGACTGAATCCCGGGTTCGAGAACAGGAATTCGTTCGCCGCATTGGTGGCGTTGGTTCCAAGCAGGAACGTGTACCCGTCCGGCACCGCCTTGGCCGCGGCGGCCGCGCCGATGTTGCCACCCGCACCGGCGCGGTTTTCGATGACGAAGGGCTGATTCAGCGTCTTCTGCAGCTCCTGCGCCAGCAACCGGGTCAGGACATCCGCGCCCTGACCTGCCGCGTAGGGCACGATGACGCGAATGGGCCGGTCGGGCCAGTTCGGCTGGGCGATGACCGGAAAGCCGATCGATCCCGCCGATGCGGCGAGCATCGCGGCGCCGGCGCGCAGCAGCCCCCGGCGATGCACGCGGGGCGTGTGGTCGGTCATTGTCATGACTGTCATTCCCCGTTGTTCAGGCCACGAGCGCCAGGCCCGGGCGAGGCCACCGGGCAGCGAAGAGCTGGCCGTAGCCCGACAGCGTGATGAAGGCGGTCTGCCGGTCCTCACCACCGAAGCAGATGTTGGTGCAGTAGCCCTCGGGCGCCTCATGGAACTCGAGCAATTCACCCTGAGGCGAGAACACGCTGATCCCGCCGCGCACGAGCGTGGCCACGCAGATGTTGCCGCCTTCCTCGACCGCCAGCGAGTCGAAGCGCTGGAAGCCGGGCAGGCCATGCACCAGCCGCCCTCCATTGGGCGAGGGCCAGGGTTCATGGCCCAGCTCGCCGGGTCCGAGCACCGGATACGACCAAAGCCGGCTGGTCTCCGTTTCGGACACATACAGCGTGCGGCCGTCCGGTGACAGTCCGACACCGTTGGGCGTGAGCACCGGGTGCGCGACTCGACGGATGAAGCGGCCATCGGTGCGCGCGTAGTACACCGCACCGCGCATCATCCGGTCCTCGTGGGTCTTGCCGAAGTCGGTGAACCAGAATCCGCCCCGCGCATCGAAGACGATGTCATTGGGCCCGTGCAGCGGGATGCCGTCGCAGTGCGTGTACAGCATCTCCACGGCGCCCGTGGCAAGGTTCACGCGCTGGATCGCGCCACCCTCGTAGTCGGCCGCGGGCCCCGTGGGCCGCGTGAAGCCCGCGTCGGTGCGCCAGCTGAAGCCGCCGTTGTTGCAGACGTAGCAGTGGCCATCGGGCCCGAGCGCAGCGCCGTTGGGACCTCCTCCGAGCTCCGCCGCGACCTGCACTGCACCATCCGGCTGCACGCGCATCAGCCGCCCACCCTCGATCTCCACCACCAGCACGCTGCCGTCGGGCAGCGCGACCGGCCCTTCGGGGAATCGGAGCCCTTCGGCGATCACACGACCTTGCAGCTTCAATTGCTTCATCGCTCTTCCTTGATGGCTATGCATGCGCCGCCTGCGCCGTTTCTTCGCGCGCGCCCAGATAGGCGTCGATCGCGCGCTGGCGACCTTCACGGCTGCGCAGGGCCTGTTCGTCGAGTTCGCCCACGATGTGCCCATGGCGCATCACCCAGGCGCGCGTGGCCAGCTTGGCCGCCGCATGAAAGCTCTGCTCCACCAGCAGCGCGCTGAGCTTGTGTTCCCTCTGGATCGCAGCCAGGCGCTCATACACGCGCGCCACCAGCAGCGGCGCCAGGCCCAGCGAGGGCTCATCCAGCAGCAGCAGGCGCGGCGCCGACATCAGCCCGCGACCGATGGCCAGCATCTGCTGCTCGCCGCCGCTGAGCAGCCCCGCTGGCGCCTTCAGCCGATTGGCGATCTCGGGAAAAAAGTCGAGCACCATCTGCTGACGCTGCGCCCGCGTGCGGCCATCGACGAAGTACGAACCGAGCGTGAGGTTCTCCGCCACGCTCAGGTCGGTGACGATGGCGCGGCCCTCGGGCACGTAGACGATGCCGGCACGAAAGCGTTGCGCGGTATTGAACTGCGAAACGTCCCGACCATCGAAGATCACGCGGCCCCGTGCGGGCTCCAGCCCGGCGATGGCCTTGAGCGTGCTCGACTTGCCCGCGCCATTGGCGCCCAGCAACGCGGCCACCGAGCCGGCGCCCATCGCCAGCGAGATGCCGTGCACCACCGGACCCGCGCCATAACGCACGCTGAGATCCTCGATGCGCAGCAATTCGGCGCCGGCTTCACTCATCATCGTCTCCAAGGTAAACCTTGACCACCTCGCGATTGCCCCGGATCTGCCCGGGGCTGCCCGAGGCCAGAAGCCTACCCACATTGAGCACGTGGATGGTGTCGCACACCTCCATGATCAGGTCCATGTCGTGCTCGACCACCACCAGCACCAGATCGGGCGCGCGCAGCTTCTTGAGCGCGTCGGACAGGTCACGTGTTTCCACCGAGTTCAGGCCCGCAGCGGGTTCGTCCAGCAGCAGGACGCGCGGCTTGCCCGCGATGGCACGTGCGATCTCGGCCAGCCGCAGCACACCGGGTGGCAACTGCGAAGGCGACGCGTCGGCGACCTGCGCGATTCCCAGCCGCGCGAGTGCGGCCAGTGCCAACGCGCGATGGCGGGTGCGTTCGGCCTTGCCCCGGGCCAACGGCAGGAACGCATCGAGCCACCCGGCGCTGGATTGACGGTCCAGCCCGATCGAGACGTTCTCGATGACCGAGAGTTCGGGGCACAACGCCACATGCTGGAAGCTGCGCGAGAAGCCCAGTGCCGCGCGTCCTGTCGGCGGCACACCCTTGAGTCCCACCTCCCCGAGCCGGATGCTGCCCCCCTGCGGTGAATAGAGCCCCGTGAGACAGTTGAAGAAGCTGGTCTTGCCAGCCCCGTTGGGACCGATCAGGCCCGTGATCTGCCCGGGCATGAGCGCGAGGCTGATGTCCTGCAGCACATGGTTGCCGCCGAAGGAGAGCGACAGGCCCTCCACCCTCAATGGCACCGCCTCCATCACCGCGGCGTTCATTGCGTAACCTTCGTGCTCCGCACTGCGGTGCGAGCTTGCTTGGGGCGGCCCGGCGCGGCGCTCATGCATGGCCTCCTTCGAGGCGCTGGCGCAACGATGCGGGCAGTGCATTGACACCCAGCACCACCGCCAGCAGCGCGCCGCCGTACAGGATCGGGACCCAGTCGCCGGCACCTGCCAACAGCAGCGGCATCAGCGTGAGGAACAGGCCACCGATGAAACTGCCGATGAAGGTCAGCGAATACAGGCTCACCACCGAACCCACCAGCAGGAAGATCGACGTCCACAGCGTGAAGCTGTTCGGAGACACCGTCGAGGAGCTGAACGACAGCAATGCCCCGCCGACGGCCGCGATGGCCGCGCTCAGCGCCATGCAGGACAGTCGTGCCCAGCTGCGCCGCACGCCGAAGGACTCGGCCGCCGGTGCCGAGGTGCGGATGAGCAGCAGCGCCATGGCCTGGCGAGAGCGGCGGAAGTGCCGCAGCAGCATCACCACGGCCGCCAGGCCCGCCAGCGGCAGGTAGTAGCGCTGCAACTCGCGCGAGACGCCCGGCAGCGCATCGAGCTTGACGTACAGGCCCTCGTAGCCTCCGGTCGCACCGGAGAAGTACAGCAATACCTCGGGCAACGCGAGCGCCAGCGCCATCGTCGCGACCGCCAGGTAGATGCCCGACAGGTTGCGCGAGGGATAGGCGAACACAATGCCCAGAACGGCACCAGCCATGGCGGCCAGCGGCAGGCTCACCAGCAGCGAGAGTCCCAGGTACTTCTCCACCATCGCCACCACGTAGGCGCCCACGGCGGCAAACACCCCGTGGCCGATGGACACTTCCCCACCGTAGCGAACCACAAGGCTCACCGACAGGATCACGATCGCGTTGGCAAAGCACAGGCCCAGCGTGAACGTCCAGTAACCCGCGGCCACCAGCGGCAGCACCGCCAGTGCCAAGCCGATCGCGATGCCGGCCCAGGGGAGCCGGCGCGCCGAGGTCGTCGCCGGTGCCGTCGAGTCCACGGGTGCCGCAACCATCACGGCCGCCTCAGACACGGGCACCTCCCCGGACTGCCAGCACACCCTTGGGAAACAGGTTGAGCACCAGCAGCATGATCACCAGCATGTAGGTGTTGTTGAACTCCGCCGTCACGTAGAACGACAGCAGGTTCATCAGAACGCCCACGAAGATGCCCCCGACCACCGCGCCGGGCAGGCTCGTGAAGCCGCCCACCACGGCCGCGGCGAAGGCCTGCAGCATGAAGGACGCCACGCTCGTGGACGACAGGAACGTCGTGGGCACGATCAGCAAGGCGGCCACGAGCCCCAGCAGGCCTGCCACGACCCAGGAGAACAGATGGATCCTGCGCAAGCTCAGCCCGCAGACCCGGCTCGCGAACGGATTGGCCGAGACGGCACGGAACGCGATGCCCACGCGGGTCCGCTCGATCAACAGGTAGAGCACGCCAATCACGACCACCGTGACGCCCAGCACGGCGAGGTCATAGGACGAGATCCTCAAGGGCCCGAGCTGCGCGCGCCACGCGGGAAGCGGCAATTCGAGCGACACCACGTTGGAGCCGAAGATCAGCTGCGTGATCCCCTGGGTGATCAGACCGATGCCCAGCGTCGCGATGGTGCTGGTCAGGTCCGACTTGAACACAAGCGGCGCGAGCAGAAGGTACGTCATCGCCATCGCAGCCACCATGATCGCCAGCGCCAACATCACGGCTGCGCCCCAGGCCATGTTGCCCAGGAGGCCTGCCGTGAACCCGAACACGAGGAACGCCGCGAGTCCCGCGAGGTTGCCGTGCGCGAAATTCACCACCATCGAGCTCTTGTAGATCAGCACGATCCCGATCGCGCCCATCGCGTAAAGGCAGCCGCTGATCACACCCGCCCACACAAGACCCAGGACGTCAGCCATGGCTTCAGACCTTCCCGGCCGATGGCGCGAGGTTGCGATCGATCACCTCGATCACCGCGGGGAAATAGCGGCCGCTGAAGCCGTTGGCCGCCGTTGCTGCGTAATAACGCTCGGCGAGTTCGGTGACCTGGGCGGCGACGCCCGTCTGCCCCGCGAGTTCCAGCACGTAGGAGATGTCCTTGAGGACGTACTCGGGCGGAAACGACTTCTCGGGGAACTGGCGCGGCAGCATGGCCTTGCGACCATGGTTGCGCAGGACGAAGCTGTCGCCCGACCCCTTCGAGACCGCATCGAGCAGCGTCTCGGACTTCACGCCCGCACGCTCGCCCAGCACCATCATCTCCGCCAGCGCCACGGTGTTCTCGAACACCAGCGCGTTGTTGATCAGCTTGACCACCTGGCCGCAGCCCACGTCACCGCACAAGGTCACATCCGAGCCGATGTAGCGCAGCAACGGTTCGATCCGCTCGAAGAGCGGTGCCGCTGCGCCCACCATGATGCTCAGTTCGCCGCGCTGTGCCGCCTCGCGCGTGCGCGCCACCGGAGCGTCGGCAAACTGAACGTCGCGCTGTGCGAGCCGCTGCGCGACGCCGCGCGCCGTGGCCACCGTGGTGGTGCTCAGGTCGACAATCACCTGCGGGCGGCGCGCGCCTGCCGTGAGGCCTTCCTCGCCGAGGCATACGGCCTCCACCGCGGGGCCGCCCGGCAGTGACAGGAAGACGATGTCCGCCCGTGCCGCCAGTTCGGCCAGGCTCCCCACCCGGCGCGCCTTGGTGCCCTGCACCGCCTCGAATGCGGCATCGCTCGTGTCGAACGCCAGGACCTCACCCGCGTGCTTGAGTGCCATGTTGCGGCACATCGCGCCGCCCATCACCCCCAGACCCACGAAGCCGATTGCCGGTACGGTTTGCTCTGTCATGGCTTGTCCTTTGCGACTTCAGTCCATCCACATGCCGCCGCTGATGTCCAGCGACGTGCCGGTGATCCAGTTGGAGGCCGGCGAGCACAGGAACAGCGCAGCTTGCGCAATGTCCTCTGCATTGCCATAGCGGCCCAGCGGAACGGTTGCGTTGGCCGAAGGCGCCACGTTGCCGGTGACGTTCGCCCACATCGCGGTCTCCACCGGGCCCGGGGCCAGCGTGTTGGCGTACACGCCATGCGCAGCGCCTGCTTTGGCGATCCAGCGCATCATCCCGTGCACGGCTGCCTTGGATGCCACGTAGGCCGGGCCGGAGGCGACCCCACCGTTCTTTGCCGCAATCGAGCCCGCCGCGAGAATCTTGCCGTAGCCACGCTCGCACATGAGCGGGAACAGCTTGCGGGCCGGATTGACGACACCCCGCACGTTGACCTGCATGATGGCGTCCCACTCTTCATCGCTGCTGTCGCCCAGCGGGGTGCGAGCGATGATGCCGGCGCACAGCACCAGGATGTCGACCTTTCCGTGCTCGGCGATCACGGCATCGATCACCTGGTCCGTGGCGGTGCGCGACGTCACGTCATAGCGGCGGTACTGAATGCCCGATCCGAGGTCTTCCTTCTCGGCCCGATCGGTGGCGACCACGAGCGCCCCCGCGGCCTTGAAGGCACTGGCGATCGCGCGGCCCATGCCACCTGCTCCGCCCGTGATCAGTGCGACCTGGCCTTCCAGGCTTGCGGGACCGCTCAAATGCTGTGCCATATTGCTCTGTCTCCTGTGATGTCGTGCTTGAAATAGGTGGCGATTCAACGAAAGACTGCGGTCGCGGACATGGCCAATTCGCCATCGGGCCCACGCGCCCACAGGGCGAGTGTTCCGGCTCCAGACTGTCGCCCTTCGAGGCGGAAGGTCCTCGAGACGAACAGCGGGTTGACGCCGCGGAAGTCGAACCGTCCCAGCGATCTTCCGCCGCCCCTTGCCACCGCCAACTGCTGCAGCAACGTCGCGGTCAACGGGCCATGCACGACCAGGTCGGGATAGCCTTCTTCCTCGCGTGCATAGGTCTGGTCGTAGTGGATGCGATGGCCATTGAAGGTCAGCGCCGAATAGCGGAAGAGCAGTGTGGTGTCCGGGACGATCTCCTGCCCCCATTCGGCCTCGACCTCATAGCGCTCGGGCCTCGGTGCTACGCTGCCAGGCGGCGTCGCCTCGCGGTAGACGATGTCCTGCTCCTCGACCATGCAGGCCTGGCCCTCGCAGACCGTGGTGTGCTCGACGGTCACGAACCACAGCGAGCCGCGCTTGCCGACCTTGTTCTCGACCTTCTGGATACGGCTCTTCCTGGTTGCGAGCGCATCGATCGGAAGATCGGCCAGGTAGCGAATCCGGCTGCCCGCCCACATGCGACGTGGAAGTTCGATCGGCGGCAGGAATCCTCCGCGCCGCGGATGGCCATCGACACCCAACCCACGGCGCGGCGCCGCGGGATTGAAGAACATCCATTGCCAACCCGCAGGCAGTGTTTCGCCGGGACGCGGGGCGCGCTCGAGGTCAAGCGTCGCTGCCATCGCGTCGACTGCGCTGGCGAGAATGCGCTCGGTGCGCTCCTCTTCGCGGTCGATCCAATCCTCGTAGGAAACCGTCAATTGGCGCTCCTCAAGAGATCTTGGCGTCGAACACCGCGACCGGATACGGCCGGAAGTCGCGCACGAGCTTGAAGCTGCCGTCGGGCGCGGCTTCGATGATGGCCTCCTGGCGGGCCCCTCGATGGTCGCCGGGCTTGAAAGTGACCTTGCGCGCGCCGCCGACGGTCTGATCCGCCATCGTCTCCATCACGTCGACCAGATTCGCACGCGTGAGCGGCTTGCCGCTGGCAAGAAGTGCCTTGAACCCCTTGATGAACAGGGCCGCATTGCTCCAGCCGTTGAGGCCGAAGACGCCGACGGGATCGGACGGGTAGTACTTCGCCACGTTGTCCCGATAGGCCTTGATATCAGGGTCGTCGGCCGTTACGGGCATGAGCCACGACGAGAAGTACACACCGTCGAGCAGGTTGCCGGCGAGCTTGCGCGTGGTCGGGTCGGCCGTGAAGAACGGCGCCATCCATTTGCCCTGGTAACCGACACGGTCCGCAGCCTTCAGCGCCGCGGCAAGATTGGCGTTGGAGCCGAAGAGGACCACCACGTCGGCCTTGGAATTGGCGAGGCGCCGGATGTGCGGCGTGAAATCGGTATTGCGCACCTCGAAGGGGATCGACTCGGCGGCCTCCTTCTTCACGGTCTCGAGATGCAGATCGAAGCCGCGCTTGGCCGAGCGACCCAACTCGTCGTTTTCCCACAGCAGCGCCACGCGACTGGCCTTGAGGTCCGTGAGCGCATAGTCCACATTGGCCGCGGCCGACCAGCCATAGTCCGGCAGCAGGGGAAAGACCAGGCGCTCCGAGAACAGGGCCGTGGCGCCGCCGATGGGGCCGATCATCGGCAGGCCGACCTCCTTGGCATACGGAATCACCGCCACCGATTGGGCGGTTCCCACGGGCGCCGCCAGCGCGAAGATCTTGTTCTCCTCGACCAACCGCCTTGCGACGGCCACGCTGCGGGCGGGTTCGTAGCCATCGTCATAGGTCACAAAGTTGACCTTCCAGCCGTCCAGTGCGTTGGTCTCGTTCGCCCACTTGAAACACGCCTCCGCGGCGTGCGTGAGGATGGCGTAGAAGGGCACCGGTCCCGTGATCGGCGTGAAGGCGCCGACCGTCACTGTCTTGGTCGCGAGGTCGATGCCAGGGGAAGCTTGCTGAGCCTGGGCCCAGTGGGGCAGCGCCACCGAGGCCGCCATCGCACCCGTCGAGAGGAATGTCCTTCTGCGCATGAATGTCTCCTGTTCTGAAAGAAAGAGTCGACCTTGCGAAATCGCTCAAGAATGCATTCTATAAGTATCGAGTCATGCCATCTTCTTAGGGTTTTCCTTGGTAAAACTCGATAAATGCGCCGGCCTGTCGACATATAAAATGCATTCTTCAGGAGTCGACGCATGAAACAACCTCCCCTCGCCGGCAAGCGGGTCATCGAACTCGGCACCATGCTGGCCGCCCCCTTCGCCACCCACATCCTTTCCCAGTTGGGCGCCGAAGTGATCAAGGTGGAGCCGCCTGCGGGCGATCCCACGCGCGCCCTGGTGCGCGGCGGCCCCAGCGGCACCTTCATCGCCTACAGTCACGGCAAGAAGAGCGTCTGCATCGATCTGTCGAAGCCCGACGGCCAGTCGGCGCTCAAACAGCTGCTGGCAGGCGCCGACGCGCTGGTCCACAACCTGGCCCCGCGCGCCGCGCGCAAGCTCGGTGTCACCCGGCAAGCGTGTGCGGACATCAACCCGGCACTGATCTACTGTCACATCCGCGGCTACGCCAACGGGCCGCAGGGCGACGATCTGGCCTCCAATCCCGTCGCGGAGGCCGCCACCGGCGTGATGGATGCGAATCGGATCAACGGCCGGCCCAGCCGCCTCGGCCCTTCGTACCACGACCAGTTCGCCGGCGCCTATGCGGTGATCGGCATCCTGGCGTCGATGCTTGGGTCGGCCAAGGATGCGAGCGCGGGACATATCGAAGTGGGCCTCTACGAAACCGGCCTGCATGTCGCCTCCAGGGATCTGGTGGGCGTGCAGCTCAAGACCCAGTTGCTGGGGCGCCCTGAACGCGAGCCCCATGGCGAGTTCAGCATGCCGGGCTACGGCGCCTACTGCACGGCGGACGAACGCTGGATCTACCTGCTCATGCTCACAGACGGGCACTGGCTGAAGTTCTGCGAGGCCATGCAGCTCCCCCAGGCGGGCGACCCGTCGTTGGCCACGCTGCGCCTGCGGAAAAAGGCGCGCGAGCAGGTCGAAGAGATCGTCAAGAGGGCCATCTCAGCCCACCACTTCGACGACGTTGCAAAGCGACTCAAGGCAGCAGGCGTTGGTTGCACCGAAGTGCTGCCACTCGAGCGCGTCCTCGAAGCACCCCAGGCCCATGAACCTGGCACGCTGCGGTCGCTGCGCTTCCGTGGACTGGACTTCGAGGCACCCGAATTTCCCCGCCTGCATGCGGACGTCGCCGAGATCCCGACCCGGCCCCCTGCCGAACTGGGCGAGCACACGTCCGAGGTCTTGAAGGCCGCTGGCATCTCGGGCGCGCAGTACGACGCCTTGCTGGCCTCCGGCGCGGTGATGTCCGCAAGGCCGGGCTCATTCGGCTGGACCCCGGTGCGCGAGGCAGCCTGAGGCTCGGCCGAGATGTCGCGCTCGCGCAGGCTTCGAATCCTGGAGGCGTCATGAATGCCCCGGACACCGGGCGCAAGCTCGTCCACCACCGGCAGATCGACCTCCGGTTCTTCTCCCGCCCGGACGGGCTCTACGAGGTCGAGGGAGCGCTTCTCGACCGGAAGACGCATGCGTTTCGACGACAACTCGCCGACGAAGAGCTTCCCGCCGGCGAGCCCCTGCATGACATCGTCGTGAACCTGGTCGCCGATGAGCATCTCCGAATCCACCAGGCAACCGCCCGCATGCAGGCCACGCCATTCGATGTCTGCCGGCGCGCGGAGACCACCCTCCAGCCGCTGATCGGCCTGACCATGAGCGGCGGCTGGAACAGGCGCGTGCGCGAACTGCTGGGTCGCAAGGCCTCATGCACGCACATCGTGGAACTGCTCGGCCCGATGGCCACCGCAGCCTACCAGGGGCTGGCACCGCTTCGCCTGGCCCGCATCAACGATCCCGTCAACGAGACGCAACGTCAGGCCAAGGTCGACAGCTGCCTGGCCTATGCGGCCGAAGGTCCCGTGGTCGCCCTGCTCTGGCCGCATCTGCATCGACCCACCCAGCGACCGGGGGCATGACACTGCACCGGTCACCTGCCCGAAACAGGAGACACTCGTGGACAACATGAACGTGAAACGCAGGCAAGCACTGATCGCCGCGCTGGCAACGCTCGCTGCGACCAGCCTTCCCGCCCGAGCGGCATCATTTCCGGACCGATCGATCCGGTTGCTTGTCGGATTTCCGCCAGCTGGCGGCGCCGACCTGGTCGCTCGACTGGTCGGCCAGTACCTTGGCCAGGCACTGGGTGCCAATGTGGTGGTTGAAAACAAGGCCGGAGCGAACGGAACCATCGCAGCCGCCGAGGTGGCGCGATCGCAGCCAGACGGCCACACCCTGCTTCTAGGGGTGACGGCCAGCCAGTCGATCAGCCCGGTGCTGATGGCCAAGCCGCCGTACGACCCAATGCGCGATTTCACGCCGATCAGTATGGTCGGACTGACGCCGCTGGTTCTGGTCATCAACCCCAAGCTGCCCGCAAGAACGGTGCAGGAATTCATCGCGTACACCAAGGCCAGCAACGAGCCGATCCTGTTCGGCTCGGCCGGCATCGGCAACATCACCCACATGGCGGCTGAACTGTTTGTACAGACCACAGGGGCGAACCTGCGGCACATCCCCTACAAAGGAAGCAGTCAGGTCATCACGGATCTGATCGGCGGCCAGGTGCAGGCGTACTTCGACACCCTGCCCTCCTCGCTGCCATTCATCCAAAGTGGGCAACTGCGCGGCCTCGCCGTCACCGGCGCCAACCGCGCGAGCGTCGCACCCGATTTGCCGACGATGCGGGAAGCCGGCCTCGCCGACTACAGCCCGACCACATGGTTCGGCGTACTCGCGCCTGCCCGCCTGGACAGCACGATCACGAACCAGATCCATGCGGCATTGGTTCAGGGGCTTGGCAGCGAGGAGGCACGAAAGGCCATGACTTCTCGAGGGGTCGATCCGGTCGTCAACACGCCATCGGAATTCCGAGCCGAACTCGAAGCGGACTTGTCGCGCTGGCGCACGGTGACGCGCAAGGCCGGGATTGCCCTCGAATGAACGTGCTCACGGTGTCGACAAGCGCGAAGAAACGCAGGGATTGAGCTGACTGGTCAGCACTCGCCCTTCTTGGCGTGGCCCGGCGGGCAGTGGTAGCGATTGCCTTCGTGGTGATGATGGTCTCGGTCGTAGTGCTCGCGGGCCTCCCAATCGTGTCGGCTCCAATAGCGACGCCCATCGTAGTAGCGCTCGCCATACCAGCCGGGCACAACCACCACCTGAGCAGGCGGAGGCACGTACACCGGTCGCGGGGCAACGTACACGGGCGGCGGTGCGACGTAGACCGGCGCAGGCGTCCCCACATTGATGTCGATGTTGACCGCGTGTGCGACGCCGGTCAGGCCGAGCAAGGCGCATGCAACTGGTACGAAATAGGAATACTTTTTCATTGTTGTCCGTGATGAAGTGAGGGCCGCGATCTTCACCAACGCGTCGACGACCTCGCGGTTGACCGGTGCCAAAGGTCGCTGAGCGAATCGATCAATTGAATGCGACCTGGTTGCCAACAGCACACCGTTGGCAACCTTGATCTCCCGATACGTGATCCTCCGCAGTGCGTTTTGGTGGCGCCATTTTCGATTTGCAGTAGCGCGGACGCAATGTCGCGACCATGGATACAAGGTGCTGTTTCGCACGCACAAGCGAACTGACCCCGAACCTGAAAGGTGCCGGATGCGCCCGCCTCAACGCAGCGGCTGCGGCGCCCACCTTCAGCCGTTCCAGCCGAGATGCCCCAGGAAGTCGCGTCCGTTTCGCCGCGCGTGCGTTGAAGACCTGCTCGGGCGGCCCACTAACTCCGATGACGGCCACCCCAAGCGCATGTTTGAGAAAGCGCATGGGCGAGATCCAGCGCCGCGGCGGCGCACCTCGCGGAGTTCAGTCCGCGTCGACCGCCGCGAGCATCGTGCCGCGGCAGTTCGTAGCGCCGCAATGGCAGGGATAGTCCGAGGGCGGTGAGCCGTCGTCCGCTGTCAGGCAGTAGTCGATGAACAGTTCGTCTCCCGCCTCCACGGACATGATCGTCTGAAACTTCAGCAGCAACCGGCCTGCGTCGTCGTACTCTTCGATCGCTTCGCAATTCGGGTCACAGGAGTGATTCAGGTGGCGAGTGCCATTGCCGCCCTTGGCGCCGTCGATGGTCTCGTGATTCGACAATCCGAACAGGTAAGTCAACTGGTCGTCCCAGGCCCTGGCCGCAACTTCCTGTTGCGAGTAGCGCCGGCCTTCATACAGGCCCAGCAATGCGAAAGCGGGCATGGTCCGCGTCGCGAAGGCGCCGAGGCCGTGGACACCGCTGGGCGCCACGCGGATGCAGGGGGTCGAAGATGTGTGCTTGTGAAGCTTTGCCATGCGGGTGGAAATTGTAGGTGGCGCTCGCATTGCTCGACCAACGGACGCAGTGACCAAGCGACGACCACGGTTGCTCCTTGCGTTCGGCGAGCGGAGCGGGCGGGAGCAACGCCCGACATCACTCGCCGATCTCCGGATTCAAGGTCTGATGCGACGAGGTTCATTGACTGAGAAAGAACGGAGCGCTTTCTGCGTGAACGACAGCAATCGAAGTCTCGAGCTGACGTAACTGCCCATGAGCGCAAGCGAGTCGCCGACTTGGAAGCTCGTGCGACCACACTCGCGTCGGGTGACCGGACGACGCACATGCCGCGCCGACCCCTTTGCGCGCCGAAACGATGACTGGCGAACAGCGCGGACTACTGAAGGTGAGCAGCCTTACTGCGGCTGCAAGTTGATGCTCTTGGCGATGACTCGGAATTTGGCGGTCTCGCTGACCAGCAATTCGTCGGCCTCCGCCTGCGCATTGATGGGCGCGATCTCCGAGCCGGTGGCAGCGAGTTGTTTGCGCGCTTCGGGGTCGCGCATCGCTTCGGCGATGGCCTTGTGGATCGCCTTCACCACATCGTCGGGCGTTCCCTTCTTCACCATGAGGCCAGCCCACGTGCGGTGGCTGAAGGTCGGCAGTTGTTTGCCTTCGCCGAAAGCCGACACATCTTTGTCGAGCGGGCTGCGTGTTTCGCTGACCCAGCCGATCATCTTCATGCGCCCGGTGTCCGCCAAGCCGCGGAAGCTCGTTGCATACGGCAGGATAGCGAAGTCCACATTGTTGCCACCCATGTCCTGGATCAACGGCGCCATGCCCTTGTACGGCACATGCGTCACGGTCATCCCCGTCTGCGCCGCCATGGCTTCGGTGAGCATGTGATACATCGAGCCGATGCCGACGCTGCCGTAGTTGAGCGGCGCGGCGCCGGGCTTCCTGCCCAACGCGACCAGTTCGTCGATCGTGTTGGCGGGGAGATCCTTTCGTGCCACAACCATCAGAGGGTTGATGGTGAGCTGCGTGACGAGCCGGAAGTCCTCGGCGCGAAGCTTGACCGCGGAATTGGCCAGCGGAGCGAGGATGACCTCGGTGGGCGAGCCAAGGAACAGCATGTAGCCATCGGCCGGCGCGCTCAGCACCTTTTGCGCAGCCAGCGCGCCGCTGACGCCACCCAGGTTGTCGACGATTACCTGCTGGCCCAGGGCCTTTGTCAGCGGCGCAGCGAGCGAGCGCGCAATCGAGTCCGACAGTCCGCCCGCCGGGTACGGGACCAGGAGCGTCACCGTCTTCGACGGATACGGGTCGGCCGCAGACGCAGTGCCCGCACCCAGGGCGAGGCAGAGAGGCAAAAGGGAAAGGGCGAGCCGGCGAGTGGTCTTCATGGGGTTGTACTCATAGGTCACGGGTGAAAAAAGCCTTCGTCAGGGCCACCCAGAACGTGGCGCCGGTGGCAAGGCAACGGTCATTGAAATCGAAGTGCGGGTTGTGCACGCTGCAGGGCCCGCAGGCTGTGCCCTCTGCATGACCGTTGTCGCCGTTGCCGATCATCAGGTAGCAGCCTGGGCGCTTCTGCAGCATGTAGGCGAAGTCCTCGCTCGCGCACAAGGGCGTGGCGTCGCCAGTGACTTGCGCGTTGCCGAACAGATCGCGCGCCACGTCGGCCGCGAAAAGCGTTTCCCGCTCGCTGTTCACAAGCACGGGGTATCCGCGCTCGTAATCGATTTTGCACTCGCAGTCGAAGCTGGTGGCCTGGCCATGCGCAATCTCGCCGATGCGTCGCTCCAGCATGTCGCGCACGTCGGGCCGCAGCGCGCGCACGCTGAGCTCAAGCTCCGATGTTTCGGGAATGACGTTGTAGGTCTGTCCCGCCTGGAGGCGCCCCACGGTGACCACTGCGGCATCCTGCGGGTCGACATTGCGCCCGACGATGCTTTGCAGCGCCAGCACCGTGGCAGCGGCAGGGAGTGATGGATCGATCGCGCGATGCGGCATGGCACCATGGCCGCCACGACCCCGAAAGCGGATGCGTGCCTTGTCAGATGAGGCCAAGAAGGGCCCGGGCCGAAAGAAGAGTTGCCGTGCAGGCTGGTCTGGGTGGTTGTGCATCGCAAACACCGCGTCGCAAGGAAAGCGCTCGAACAGGCCTTCCTCAAGCATGCGCCTGGCACCACCATCGCCGCCGAGTTCCTCGGCCGGCTGGAAGATGAGGTGCAAGGTACCGCCCCATGCTGCACCTTCGCGGCGCATACGCGCCAGCGCCTGTGCCGCGCCGAGCAACATCGCGGTGTGGCCGTCGTGGCCGCATGCGTGCATCTTTCCCGGCAACTCGCTGGCCCAGGGCAAGCCGGTGTTCTCGTGGATGGGCAGAGCGTCCATTTCGGCGCGCAGGCCCAGCCTGCGTTCGCCCGGGCCGAAAGAGAGCTTCCCCACCAGCCCGGTGCCGGCAACGCCGGTTGTCACCTCATAGCCCCAATCGCGCAGGCATTGCGCCACCAGCGCGCCGGTGCGCAGCTCCTCGAAGCCCAGTTCAGGATGGCGATGCATGGCGCGACGCCATTCGGTCATCGCGTTCACCTCATCGTCATTCAGCAGGATGGCGCTTGTCATGGCAACGCATCGTAGGAACGCGGATGGCCAACGTCCAATGCATAGATTTTTCTCTTATGATGCGTTTTAGTCAGACATCGCCGACGACCCGGATGACCCTCGTACAACTGAAACATTTCATAGCCCTCGCCGAATCCGGCTCGTTCAGCAAGGCCGGCGAATTGCTGCATCTGACGCAGCCGGCACTGAGCCGCAGCATCCGCGCGCTGGAAGACGAACTCGAACTTCCACTGTTCGACCGAGTGGGCCGCCGCAGCGAACTCACCCCGTTCGGTCGCGAGGTGTTGGCGCGCGCACAGGATCTGGTGCTGGAGGCCGGCGACCTGCGCGAAAGCGGCCGCCTGATGAGCGCCGGCCAGGCTGGCACGATACGCGTCGGAATGGCGTCCGGCCCGGGCGCCATCCTGATGACGCCGCTGTTGATGCACATCGCCACACACTATCCGAAGCTGCGTGTGAAAGTGGCGCGCGGCGGCACTGAGTTGCTGCTGCAGGCGCTGCGCGAGCGCACGCTGGATGCCGTGGTGCTCGAAGCCCGTTCACTGCGTCCGGCGACAGATCTGCAGACCACCCTTCTGCGCGACATGCGCGGCGCCTTCATGTGCCGCAAGGGACACCCGCTGGCGCGCAAACTCGGCGGCGTCGACTTCGAGACGTTGAGCCGCTACCCGATCGCGTCCACCCCGTTGGGCGACGAGATCTCGCGCGAGTTGATGGAACGCTATGGGCCCGACGCGCACCCCTCGAAATGCGTCTCGCTGGAGTGCGAGGAGTTGCCCAGCCTGGTCGACGTCGTGCGCCGCAGCGATGCCGTGCTGCTGGCGATCCGCGCCTCGGCACCCGACCTGGTCGAAGTCAAGATGCAGCCCCCGCTCGACGCCGCCGCGCGCTTTGGCCTGATCACCTTGCGCCGGCGGTCGGAACCACCCGCGCTGCCCATCTTGCGGCAGTTGATGGACGAATTGATGCGCGATTGAGGCATAGCCGCACGAGCCGATAAGTCTGCAAAAAACTCATGCTAATCAAAGAAATTATGCATTAGACGTTGCGCACTGCGCTCCCTAGAGTCCGCAGCGATGGTTGCCCAAGGATTGCAAATCGACCTTGGCGACCTTCGCTTCAACCAACAACTAGAGGAGTTAGTTCGCATGCTCATGCCGAGAAGAAATGCCCTGGCCATCTGCATCGCCGCGTCGATCGCAGCGCTCGTCACCATCCCGGGTTGCGGGGGTGGAAGCGACGGCTCCGCGACGCTGCCGGTGGACGCCGCGGATGCGGTCTACACCAACGCCAACGTGGTGACGGTCGACGACAAGAACTCTGTCACCGAGGCCTTTGCGGTGAAGGACGGGCGTTTCGTGGCAGTCGGCGCAAACACCGAGATCCTCAGCCGCGTCGGACCGGCAACCAAGGTCGTCAACCTGGGTGGCCGAACTGTGCTGCCTGGCCTCGTCGACGGCCATATCCATGACGCTGGCGGCGGTCCCAACATCGACCTGTCGAAGACGCGTTCGATTGCAGAGTTGCTCGACGCCATCCGCAGCGCAGTGGCCGCGGCCCCGGCGGGGAAACTGCTGGAAACCAACCCCGACTGGTACCACGCGCAACTCGACGAGCGCCGCATGCCAACCTTGGCAGAACTCGACAGCGTGGCACCCAACAATCCGCTGGTGGTGCATCGCGGCGGCCTCACGTCGATTCTGAACTCTGTCGCGCTGGCGAAGTTCAACATCACCGCGTCGACGCCCCAGCCGACCGGCGGGATCATCGACAAGGACATCAACGGCAACCTCACCGGCGTGCTGATCAATGCCGCGCAGAACTTGGTGACGCTGCCGCCGGCACCGGCGTTCGATGCCGCCGCACTGCAGATATGGCAGGCCAAGCTCAATGCGCTGGGCGTGACCAGCGTGCGTGTTCCGGGTTCCTTTACGGGCTCCGACGTTCCGACCGTGCACGGCCTGATCCGGCAACTGCAAAGAGATGGCAAGTTGAACCTGCGCTTCCAGTTGCTGCTCGACTCGCGCGTCGACACCGCTGCAAAGGCGCAGGCCATTCGCACCGCGGCCAACCTGCCGCCGGGTTCAGGCGACGATTGGGCCCGAATTTGGGGCGTCAAGACTTACATCGACGGCGGCTTCGAAGGCGGCTTCATGACGCAGCCCTATGCAGAGCCGTATGGCAAGGGCGGCACCTACTCCGGACTGCCGCTCGTCACTGCGCAGGAGCACAAGGATGTGGTGAGCGAATGGGCGGCGAACAACTACCGCGTTGCAGTTCATGTCGTGGGGGACGCGGCGCTGGATCTAGTGCTGGGTGTGTGGGAACAACTCGACCGGGCCAAGCCGGGTGCAGTGAAAGACTGGACCATCGAGCACGCCTTCGTTGTGCGGCCCGACCAGTACGCCCGCATGCGCGCGCTCGGGGTGAAGCTGTCGGTGCAGACGCACCTGTACTACGCAGCGCCGGTGATTGCCCAGCAGTGGGGCCGCTCGCGGGCTGAGCAGGTCACGCCGGTCAAGACCTTCATGGACGAGGGCTTCACGCTCACCGGCGGATCCGACTCGCCGCTGGTGTTGAATCCCTTCGTCTCGATGTACCACTTCATCACGCGTGACACCATCAACGACGGCGTTTACGGCGCCAATCAGCGCGTCGACCGCGTCGCAGTCCTGCGCATGTTCACCATCAACTTCGCGAAGCTGAACAACGAAGCCGCCAGCAAGGGCTCCATCGAAGCCGGCAAGCTGGCCGACTTCGTTGCGCTCAAGAGCGACTTCATGACGGTGCCCGAGGCCGAGATCAAGAATGTCCGCGTCGCGGCCACCTATGTTGACGGACGCGAAGTCTACAAGGCCGCTGACGTGCAGTTCGGCTCGACGCCATGACCTTCAGGCGGCCGTTGCTCGCGCTGGCTTGCGTGGCCGTCTCCCTCGCCGCCCTGGCGGCGTGGGACCCGGGGGACAAGGCCTGTGCCATGGAAGCGAAGTCGATCAAGATCGACTTCGAGACCCGGACTCTGGGTCTGTTGCTGGGCGAGGAGCGCACGGTGCATTCCACGGTGACACCGGAACGCTGCCGTGACGCGATCCGGCTGTCGGTGCGAAGCGGGGCACTGCCTCCTGGTATGCAGCTCGGTCCGGGCGGGCACGTGTCGGGCACGCCGACCGCCGAAGGGACCTACCGCTTCGAATTGGCCATCGACGGCGTGGGGGGTCAGCCGATTCCCGCAGGCATACGAGTCCCAGTCAGCGGCGATGTGACGCTCATCGTCGCTCGCTTCCTTCCTGACGAAGAATGAGTGGCGGAAAGAACATCCGGGCCATGCAGGCACACTGCGCCCCGTTCAGCTCACCCTTTCGATGTCCGGCAGTCTCCAACTCTTGTTCGTGCGCCGAGAATGCTCCATCCGGGCGCGCACGTAGTGCCACGTACGTGAGCGCCTGCGGTGGCTTGCAAGGACGATCACGAAGCGACATGGGAGGCAGCGGCGACGGAACGCTCAGCGACTTCGACGACTGCGCGCGAAACAGCGATTTCATCTTCAGCTCTAGGCAGTCGGCAGGATGTGCGCCTTGAAGGTCTCGCGCAGACGGTTCTTGAGCATCTTCCCGGTCGCGCCGAGCGGGATCGCGTCGACGAAGACGACGTCGTCCGGCGTCCACCACTTGGCGATCTTTCCTTCATAGAAGGCCAGCAGCTCTTCGCGGCTGAGCGGCTGGTTCGGCTTCTTCACAACCACCAGCAGCGGTCGCTCGTCCCATTTGGGGTGATGCGCCGCGATGCAGGCCGCCATCGCCACTTGCGGGTGCGCCATCGCGATGTTTTCGAGGTCGATGGACCCGATCCACTCGCCCCCGGACTTGATGACGTCCTTGCTGCGGTCGGTGATCTGCATGAAGCCGTCGGCATCGATGGTGGCGACGTCGCCCGTCGGGAACCAGCCCTGGCCGTCCGAATGCACCAGCGGCGAGTCGCCCTCGCCCCTGAAATACTGCGAGACGATCCACGGCCCGCGCACCAGCAGGTCGCCGCTGGCCTTGCCGTCCCACGGCAGCTCGCCGCCGTCTTCGCCGACGATCTTCATGTCGACGCCGAAGAGCGCGTGCCCCTGCTTGGCCTGCACGGCGTAGCGCTCCTCCTGGGAAAGCCACTGGTGCCGGGGCTTGAAGCTGCACACCGTTCCGAGTGGGCTCATTTCGGTCATGCCCCATGCGTGCAGCACTTCCACCCCATAGATCTCCTGGAACGTGCGGATCATCGCGGGCGGACAGGCCGAGCCGCCGATGATCGTGCGGCGCATCGTGCGAAATGCGAGGTCGTGCGCCTCGACGTGCGCCAGCAGGCCCTGCCACACGGTCGGCACGCCCGCGGACAGCGTGACGCCCTCGACCTCGAACAGTTCGTGCAGCGACTTGCCGTCCAGACCCGGTCCGGGGAACACCAGCTTGGCGCCGACCATGCAGGCGACGTAGGGCAGGCCCCATGCATTGACGTGGAACATCGGCACCACCGGCAGGATCACATCGCTCGACGAGCAGTTCAGCGCATCAGGCAAGGCAGCGGCAAAGGTGTGCAGCATCGTCGAGCGATGGCTGTAGAGCACGCCCTTGGGGTTGCCCGTGGTGCCCGAGGTGTAGCACAGCGACGAGGCTGTGTTCTCGTCGAGATCGGGCCATTCGAAGTGCTCGCTGCCCTGTTCCACCAAGTCCTCGTAGCACAACAGGCCCGGCACGGTGCTCTGGGCCGGCATGTGCGCGCGATCGGTCAAGGCGACGAAGTGGCGGAGCGTCTTCACGCGAGAGGCGATGGCCTCGACGAGCGGCAGGAACGTGAGGTCGAAGAACAGCACCTGGTCTTCGGCATGGTCCGCGATCCACACCACCTGGTCCGCGTGCAGGCGCGGGTTCAGCGTGTGCAGCACGGCACCTGACCCCGAGACCGCGTAGTACAGCTCCATGTGGCGATGGCCATTCCACGCGAGCGTCGCCACGCGCTGGGACTGCGTCACACCGAGCGACGCGAGTGCATTGGCCATGCGCCGCGAGCGTGCCGCCAGTTCGCGGAAGGTGTAGCGATGGATGTCGCCCTCGACGCGGCGCGACACGATTTCCTGTTCGCCATGGTGACGCTCGGCGTGCACCAGCAGCGACGAGATCAGCAGCGACTGCTGCATCATGAGTCCGTTCATTGTTCTTCTTTCCTTGTCAAGCCGGCACTGCGGCAAATGCCAGGCCCGGTTGCTTGAAATGCCTGTCGTTCAACAGGAAGTGCGACAGCGCGGGGATGAGCACGAGCGCCCCCACCATGTTCCAGACGAACATGAAGGTCAGAAGGATGCCCATGTCGGCCTGGAACTTGATGGGCGAGAAGGCCCAGGTGATGACCCCGGCGGCGAGGGTGACGCCGACGAGTGCGACGACACGGCCTGTGAACATCACCGCATCGCCGTAGGCGCGGGCCAAGGTCAGGCCCCGGCGCTGGCCTGCGAGTTGCACCGACAGCAGGTACAACGCGTAGTCCACGCCGATGCCCACGCCCAGCGCAATCACCGGCAGCGTTGCGACCTTCACGCCGATGCCCAGCCACACCATCAGCGCCTCGCACAGGATGGAGGTGACCACCAGCGGGATCACCGCCACCAGCACCGCACGCCAGGATCGGAAGGTCAGGAAGCACAGCGCGATCACGGCGGCGTAGACATAGAGCAGCATGGTCCTGTTGGCCTGATGCACCACGATGTTGGTCGCAGCCTCGATGCCCGCCGACCCCGCGGCCGGCAGGATCTGCACCAGCGCCGGATCGGTCGGATGGTCCTTCACGAAGTTCTCGACCACGGCAAGCACCTTCTGCAGCGTCTCGGCCTTGTGGTCCGAGAGGTAGGCCACCAGCGGCATCACCGAGCACTCGGTGTTGAAGAGCTCCGGGTTGTTCACCGTGGCC